>DATEGW010000001.1:0-11462 GCA_035279845.1 Candidatus Acidiferrales bacterium
TGCGGGAAAAACGCACCGACATCCGTCACACCGAGCTTGTCGATGAGAAGCTCGGAAAATTCGAAGACGCGCGGCAGAAGGGCTTCGACTTCGCGGGTCAGGGCCGCATCGTCGATCGCGGCTGCCATTTTCGGAAAATGATCGCGGATCATCGCGACGCAGGAGGAAGACGGCACGCAGATGGTGTCGGCGCCGCGAAAAGTCTCAAGGAAATGGCGCATGAGCTTGCGCGCTTCGGCGTGATAGCCGGAATTGAAATGCATCTGACCGCAACACGTCTGGGCAGAACGAAATTCGACGGTATGGCCGAGACGCTCGAGAACGGCGACGACGGCCTTGCCGGTCTCCGGGAATAAGGCGTCGTTGTAGCAAGCAACAAACAGTGAGATAAGCATTTAAGTTCGAAGAGGCTATTTTGCGGTATAAGACGCCGCGGTTCTAGTCCTTTTGAGGGAATTTCAATAAGGAAATTTAAGGCTGGACGCCGGAAGGTGCGAATTATATTCTTGGTGCACTTCCCATAAGAGGCGAACGCGATTGCGGAATTCATCTTCGAATAATCTCTACGTCATTCCAGTTCTGTCGAAGGCCCTGGACGTTTTGGAACTGCTGCAAACCGAAGGCCAAGCCCACACACTCGATGAGATTTACAAGCAGACAGGCATATCGAAGAGCACCGTTTACCGCATATTGAAGACGTTTGCGCACCGGGGTTACGTCGCGCAGACGGGGAACGGCGCCTATCGGCTCGTATCGAGGCCGCGCAAAATGCGATTCGGATTCGGCAGCCAATCGGCGGATATGCCGTTTTCCGTGGCTGTGACGGAAAGCCTGAAGGCTGCGGCGTCGTCCGCGGGCGTGGACTTGATGATTCTGGACAATAAATATGACGGAAACACAGCCCTGACGAACGCGGAGGAGTTCGTTCGCGAACGCGTGGACCTGGTGATCGAATTTCAAATCGACCAGCAGATTGCACCGGTAATCGCGGACAAAATCAGCGGCGCGGGAATTCCCATAGTCGCTGTCGACATTCCACACCCGCATGCGACGTATTTTGGCGTGAACAATTATCGCGTCGGATTCGAGGCTGGAGATTGCCTCGCGCAATACGCTAAGGAAGAGTGGAACGGCAAAGTCAGTTGGGTGCTGGGTATCGATATTGAAGAGGCCGGACCGCTCGTGCAGAGCAGGATTAAGGGGGCGTTTGCCGGAATCCGGCTGCAACTGCCCGAACTGCGCGATGAATCGTTTGTGTTAGTCGATGGGCAGGGATTGCGTAAGCGCAGCTTCGAGCTGACGGCGGAGTTTCTGCGCAATCATAAGAAGGATCAGGGTATCTTGATCGCCGCGGCGACAGATACAAGCGCGCTGGGCGCAGTGGAAGCCGTGCGCGAAGCCAAGCGTGAGAAGCAAGTCGCCATCGTCGGGCAGGATTGCATCCCGGAGGCGATTGAAGAAATGCGGAGGCGCGGCACGCCGCTGGTGGGCTCGGTTTCGCATGAAGCGTCACACTATGGCCCGCGGCTGATTCATCTGGGTCTGCTGATTTTGCGCGGCGAGACGGTGGCGCCATATAACTACATTCAGCACCGGTTGGTCACGCCGGAGTCGCTACGAAAAGCGAAGGCGGCGGTCGCCGGCGCTGCGGCTGCACGGCCGTAAACCGCCGACCTTGCAGTCTCCGAAGGCTTCCCTACTGACCTACTTCTGAAAAAGCATCGGGACGACTTGCGTCAAGTCACCGCGCCAGACGGACCAGGTGTGAGCGCCGGGCGTTTCCACGTCTTTGTACGAAATTCCCTTCTGCTTGAGCCAATCCTTGAAAGTCCTGTTAACGCCGAGCAGCGAGTCGTCCGTGCCGCATGCAACGTAGAGCAGTTTCAGCCTTGCGGCTTCCTTCGCATTGAACTCCGGAAACACCTGAGCAAAAATCGCGGGATCAATCTTCGGGGGTGCTTGTCCACGCCCGCGGCCGGGCGCGCCGGTAGATGCACCCGGATACATTACGAAGGCATTGCTCATTCCGGCGAGATAAGTGAATTCGTTGATGTGGTTGAAGCCGATATAGAACGTTTCCGCACCGCCCATCGATAGGCCGGCAAGGGCGCGGCCGTCACGGCTTTTAATAGTCGGGTAGTCCTTATCGACCATTGGGATCACTTCGGTGAGAAGCGACTGGCGGAATTTGCCGAGATTGTCGTTTGGATTGGGAACAATTTCGTTGAAGTGCTCTCCTGGATTTGCGATGCCATAGCCGAGCGTATTGACCATGATCATGGGCTTGGCTTTGCTTTCGGCGATCAGATTGTCGAGGATCGTATTTGCCCGGCCGATTGTGGTCCATGCGTCGGCACCGTCGCCCAAACCGTGCAGCAAATAAAGTACCGGGTATTTTGTTTTACCGCTCGGGTCGAAATTGGGCGGGGTATAGACGTAAAAATCGCGATTGTCGCCGATCACGTTGGAGTGGAAAAACTGGTGAACGACCGAACCGTGCGGTACGTCTTTGGTGACCCAGCTTTCGTCCGGGCCGCCGACTATGACCGCACTCTGGAATGAGCCAGTGACTCCCGTTTTCCGTTCGAGATTCGAAGGATCGGGAACCGAGGCGCCGTCGACATTGAACATGTAAGTGTAAATATCGGGCTTGAGAACATCCGTCGTACCCGACCAAATGCCGTTGTCGTCTTTTGTAAGAGCAAGGCGGCCGCCGACGCCTGTGACGGCGACTTCCTGCGCGTTAGGCGCGTAGAGGCGGAACGTGGCACGGAGATCGGAGCTCACTTCGGGCGATTTTACAGGAGCTGGGCCGCGCCCGCGACCACGTCCATTGGGAGCGACGGCAGGAGGTGCACCATTTGGAGGCGCGTTATTCTGTTGCGCGCTCACTGAAGCCATACCAAACAAAAGAAAACTAAGCACAACGAGCACTGTCTTCATTTTTCCCTCCGAGCAGGTTGTAGCATTCGCTTTTATCGAATATTAATCAGAGCCGCCGGAGAAGAGACGCCCTATTGCTACGAGCAGAATCGCGCCAACTGTGGCCGCCGCAAGGCTGCCAAAGAAGCCGAGAGCCTCGACGCCAAGCCGCGTAAAAATCCAACCGCCGATCACGGCTCCGATCAGGCCGAGCAAAATGTTGACGATGCAGCCGAAGCCGTGGCCCCGCGTGATCTTACCGGCGAGCCATCCAGCGAGCAGACCTACGATGATCCATGCGAACCAGCCATTCAGCGCGAAGACGACGATGCGGCCTTGCTGCTGTATGGTGATCGCTGCGACGGCCGTCATCGTTTCAGCTCTCTCATTCAGCCCTGGCAGAAGATATAGCCGAGGCACTTATACACTAATTTCGCAGCCAAAAAATCGGAGGCGTGGTGGCCAGGCTGAGGGAGAAGTTCGACGACGTCCAGACCGATAATCTTTTTGTGACCGGCGACAGCTCGCAGTAATGCAGTTACCTGGTACCAGTCGAGGCCGCCGGGTTGCGGCGATCCGGTGGCAGGAATGATCGAAGGATCGAAGCCGTCCACGTCGATTGTGACGTAGACATTCGGGTTCAGATCATCGAGAACCTTCGCAACCCAACTTTTCAGTGGAAGCCGCGCCACATCTTTGGCCCAGTAGATCTTCGTGCTTAGCTGGGGAATAACCTGGGCTTCCGCGGCGGACAATGATCGAATGCCGACTTGCACCGCGGGGCAAACTTCGAGCACGCGGCGCATGGTGCAAGCATGGCTCGAAGGATTGCCTTGATACTCGTCGCGAAGGCTCGCGTGAGCGCCAAGGTGGAGCACGCTAAGATTTTGATATTTTTTGCCGACTGCCGATATTAGAGGTGGAGTGAGAGAATGCTCGCCGCCGAGCGCGACAGGAAGCTTGTCGTCATCGAGCAATGCGCATTGCGCAGTGAAGATCTCGGCAAGGACTTCGTCAAGCGTGCCATCCATTGTGTCAATCGGTGGCAGTGTGTGTATGCCGATTTCTTTGAAAGGCTCGGTATCGAGCTCCTCGTCATAGAGTTCCAAATTCTGGCTGGCTCTCAGAACGGCGGCGGGACCGTTGCGCGTGCCTATCTCGTACGTGGTGGTGCGCTCCAACGGAATGGGGAAAATCACGGCACGGGAGGTTTCGTAGCGCGAATGCTCCTCCGGGAGGCCGCCAAAATTGTCAGGCGGCATGGGCGTGTATCGAGTCATCGTTTCTCTGCCACGAAGAGGTGGGGCAGGAATACACTACCTGCGGCTTTGCAGAATCGCAAAGGATAAACGAGAGAGCGAGAGATCCTTCCCGCAGAGCCATCGCGGATGTAAACGTCGCGTCGCGTCGCTCAGGATGGCAGGGCAGCTGCGCCTAAACGATCAATCGTCGTCGCCGAGGAGGATAGCAGCGGCGAGGACGGTGGTCCAAAGGCCGCGCTTATCGCCGACGGCGGACTGGGTGATGTTCATCGTGCGGACGATTTTATTCGAGATACGGTAGACCTCTTTTTTTTCGTCCCACGAGAGATCCGGGTCGAATTCGACGTTGAGCGTCGTCGCCAGCATTTCGGCGGCAAGCTCTTCCGCATATTCGCCGGCAACTTCTTCTGTCTCGCCGAAGGAATGATGCTCGGAAAGATATCCGTACATCGATTTATCCCCCGGAAGCGCCAGACCTACGCCGGCTGCGATTAGACGGTGCGGTTCCCGCGTCTGATTCTCGCTGATGACGGTGAATGCCACTTGGCCGGGCTTCAGGTGCTTTAGGCCCTCGCTGCGGGAGATCAGCTTACAATGCGGCGGAAAAATGGAAGAGACGCGAACAATGTTGCACGCGGCAATACCGGCACTTCGCAGGGCCAGCTCAAAACTCGAGAGGCGCTCGCGGTGCTTTCCAACCCCTTTGGTGAGGAAAATTTTCTTCGCGACGAACGCCATATTTTGAGCCGGTTTCCGGTGCCTCCGCTTTCGAAAGGAAAAATCGCGCAAAAAAATTAACAAGCGCGTCGGGCGATGTCAATGTAAATCCATCATGCAAACAGCGTTTTAATATTCTCCGCTGCCTACGCCGCTACTCAAATCGTCCGTTCGGCGACGGATGATAGGTCTGCCCTTGCTTCGCCGGTGGCGATGGAACGCCCGATCCACGCAAAAACGAAGAGCGTTACTCCCGTAACCCATGCCCCAAGACTGAATGAAGCCGAGAAATAGACTGCAATCACGTAGCCCTCGCCGACTAGAATTCCCGCGAGGAACAGAAAGATACGCATGCCGTACGAAGTAGCGAACGGCAAATAGTGCGCGCCCACAAGGATCATCAGAGCCGGGAAAAACCAATTTAGCCGGTACAGGCCTACCGGCCAAAGGAGCAGCATCGAAAGCGGCAGTACAAACGCAATCTGCATACAGAGCCAATAAAAGGGATTCTCTTTGCTCATGGGCAGGCGGCCCTCCAGACGCAGCACCAGTTGCATGAGCGGAAAGACGAAAAATCCGCCAATCACGGCTGTCAGAATTGACGCTTTTGGAGTGCCCCACGTGCCAACTGCCGCGGCGACTAAGTAAAGGACGGAGTAAAGAAGGTGTCCCCAAAACCCGCCGATGGTTCCAGTACGAATCTCGCGTTGCGCTACTTGGATGTCCACTCGAACCTCCGAGCAGCGTCACAGTTCCTTGCAACTTTCACGATTCGCAGCTTCAGCACGTTCTAACGGTTTCAGTGCAGCCAAGAGTGGCTGCGCCACGAGCGCTACCGGCCGCCGGATTTTCGCTGTTTTGCCGGCTTTGATTTCGCGTCGACAGGAACGGGTGCTTTGGAGGCTTTCCCCGAGGGCTGCGAGGCAGCCGTCGTCCCAGAATTAGCCGCAGCTTTCTTTACGGGCGGAACGGCTTCTTTTCCGCCCGGCTTCACTTTGAGCGCTTCCGCTTCCTTCACCTTGCCTTTTTTTTCCTTTTCAGGCTTCTTCTTGGGATCTTCCTTTATGCCGGCATACTGGCGAAGTAGCTTGGTGCGATCTTCGGGAGTCTTACCTTTGCCGCGCAGTTGCGCGTCGAAGAGCTGTTGCATGATTTTGTCGAACTGGGGACCCCGGGGAATGCCAAGAGCATCGAGCTCAGCCGTGGGCAGTGACAGATGCAAAGGGCGCCATTTCTGCACATACGCACGAATCTTAGAAAGCGCGCCTGGATTCGGCATCTCGACCTCTATGAAGGCAAGCATCTCAGGCGGCAAGGAAGCGATGTAGGCGTATGCATCACGCGCCGCATTCATTTTGCGATTTTTGAGCGCGTGCACAATCTTTTGAGCATCCGGAACGAGCTTCGCCGCCGCATCGATTTCGGCGGCACGGAACTCGAGATTTTTCATCGCCGAGGAGGCTTCGCGGGGCTTTAGGCGCGAAAAAATATAAAAGGTGTTCGAAGCCTGGAGCCGCGGGCGAATGCCAGCGGCCTGCAGGTTCATGCGGGCTTTTGCCAGCTTGTTCAGGCTATCGTAGTCGGGTTTGCGCTTTTGTAACTGCTCGTGGGCGTTTGCAAGGAGCTCGCGCGCCTCCCACTGCTTGAGCGTGCCAACCGGATTCTCTTCGCGGGCCGCCGCGCGGATTTCGCTTCCGACGTCGGCAATCTCAAAGTGCTCCTGCAGCCCACGCTCAAAGGCAAGATCGAACCACTCTTGCGTTCGGGATTCCATCTTGAAACCCATTCTGGCGCAATAGCGCAGAATGCGCATAAGGCGAATCGGCTGATTGGTGAACGAATGGATGGTGAGCGCGCGCACTTCCTGGCGTTCGAGATCGGCAAGACCGTTGGTCGGGTCGAGAAGCAGGCCGCGCGACTGGGCATTCAGCGAAATAGCGATCGCATTGATCGAGAAATCACGCCGGCGCAGGTCTTCCATGATTCCCGAAAAACGAACTTCGGGTTTGGCACCGGGGCGTTCGTAAACATCTTCGCGGGCCGCGGAAATCGAACCATCGGCTTCCCCGGCAAAGAGAATTTCGTAATGGCGAAGCTTCTCGCTTTCGTAGAGGACGCGCGCACCGCCCTTTTCGAGTTCGCGGACGATCTTTACCGGGTTCCCTTCGACAGTGAAATCCAAGTCACGAATGGGCTGGCCGGAAATCAGGTCGCGGACGGCCCCGCCCGTAAGATAGATGTTCAGATCCTGCGACCGCGATAATTCCTGGATGCGTTCCAGCGCCGCCCGCTGCTCCGGCGAAAGCCGGCTTTCCAGCAGGTACATGTAATCGGGCATGAACCAAGCCTCCTCGAAATTCGCGCAACTCGCCCTAGGCGCGCGGGTGATGGGCCTTATACACCTGTTTCAAACGTTCTTCGACGACATGGGTGTAAATCTGGGTCGTGGAGATGTCCGAGTGTCCCAGCATCATCTGGACCGATCGTAGGTCCGCGCCACGATCCAGGAGATGCGTCGCGAAACTGTGACGCAGCATATGCGGTTTGAGCGACTTTGGCAACTCCGCTTTGCGGCCGTAAGCAGCCAAAAGCGCCCAGAAAGCGATGCGGTTGAGCGGTTTGCCGCGCGGAGTAAGGAAAAGAAACGGCGACACCCTGTCGCGCAGCAATTCGGGGCGCGATACATGCAAATAATGCTGCACGGCCTCCAAAGCCTGGCGACCTACCGGCACAATACGCTCCTTGTCGCCTTTGCCGATACACCGCAGACAACCCGGATCCATTCTTAAATCGTTCAGGCGGATGCCACACAATTCCGAAACACGAATCCCTGTCGAGTACATCAGTTCGATCATGGCCCGGTCGCGAATCCCTATGACGTCGTTCATGTCGGGTTGTTGCAGCAGAAGCTCCACCTGTTCGACGCTCAGGAATTGGGGCAGCCTCTGGGCTGTCTTGGGAGATTCGATCATCATCGCAGGATCGGCCGTGATGTAATTCTCAATGACGGCGAATCGGAAGAAATGGCGCAGCGTGGCCAGATGGCGCGCCACAGTCCGGCTATCCAGTCCGCGCTGCTTGAGGGAGGCGAGGAAGCCGGCCACGTCATCGCGAACGATCTGCGCCACCGGCCGTCGACGAACAAATTGTGCGAACCCTTCGACGTCACGCCGGTAGCACTCGATCGTGTTCTTCGAAAGTCCCTTATCCACACGCAAATAGTTTAAAAATGCCCGAATTTCCGCGTCCATGGCCCGTTTCCACTCTCGAACTTAATCAGCTTCGTTCCTATTGCTTCTCATGCAAAATAACTGGAGCCTGGCGCCGTATCCGGCTCGGCGCGCCTGAGCAGAAGCAAAAACTCGCTCAGTTCTTCGCAACGTAACAGGCGAGCCAGTCCAAGATACACGGCAACGGCAGCGAGAATCGTCATCGCCAAAGCACCTATTTGTGCCGCCACATGCCATGATCCGGCTTGACCGCGCCAAAATAAGAGGGCTGCGAACGCCACTGCGCCCATTACGACCGTGCAAATCGTCGTTTTCGCAATCGACGCCGCTATGCCGCGAGCACCAAGCCGCCCATAGCGGCTGCGGAAGATCGAAAAGAGCGCCATAAAATTCAAATAGGCGCAAAGTGAACTCGCCAGCGCCGGACTCCCGTTGGAAAGCTTGCGATAGAAGAGCAAGAGGAAAACACCGTTGAATATGAGATTGGCGACGATCATATAGACGCCAATTCGCGCGGGGGTCCGCGTATCCTGAGTTGAATAATACATCGGCGTAATGAGCCAAATCGCGGCGTAGGCTGGCAGGCCTAGCGCGTAGTAAAGCAGGGCGTTTGCCGTAAGTGCCGTAGATCCCGCGGCGAACTGGCCATGCTGAAAGAGCACCTGGATGATCGGTTCCCGCAGGAGGATTAAACCTACTGCGGCAGGAATCGTTATAAACGATACAATTCGCAGCGAAAAGCCGAACGTCTGCTTCATCTCCGTGTAGTTCCCAGCGGCGGCTTGATGAGACATTGTCGGCAAGAGCGCTGCGGAGATTGCGATCGCGTAACTCCCGAGGACGAGCTGCATCAAACGCTCGGCGACGTAAAGCGAGGCTACGCTGCCGCTCGGCATTCGAGGCGAGGTGGCAAAAAATGTGCCCAGCAGAAAGTTCACCTGGTACGCGCAGGCCGCGAAGATGCCGGGGCCCATCATGCGTCCAACTTTCCGGACGCCCGGATCGGTGAATTCCACCGCAGGGGCGAACCGAAAGCCGCGACGAGCGAGCGCGGGCATCTGAATGAGAAGCTGAAACACAGAGCCGACCAGAACGCCTAGGGCGAGGGCCGCGGCCGGTACGGTAAGCGAACCCGACAAGTGTGCGATAAGTGGCTTGTATACAATGCCTAGCGAGAAAACAATGAGCGCCAGATTGAATGCGATCGAGGTGGCAGCCGGCAAAGCGAATACATGGAAGCTGTTCAGGACTGCGGCCGCTACCGCGGCGAGGCCGATGAAAATTACGCACGGAAAAATCACGCGGTTCAGCGAAACTGCAAGATCCCAATGGACTTTGCTGGCGCTGAGGACCGTGAACAGATAGATTATCTGACGAGAGAAGACGACGCCGAGGATTGCGACAGCCGTGAGGATTAGCCCGATATCCCAAAATATAACGCGGGCCAGCCGAAATGCTTGTTCGCGCGATTTCTCCTGTAAGTAGCTGGTGAATATGGGGATAAACGACCCGCCAAACGCGCCTTCGCCGGCCATGCGACGCACGAGGCTGGGAATCCGGAACGCGAGAATAAAGGCGTCGGCGGCTGGAGACGTCCCGAGGAGGAGTGCGATTCGCTGATCTCGTAAGTATCCGCAAATCCGGCTGATAAGGGTGATAAGGGCTATCGTGGAGGCGGATTTCAGGATGCGACCCTTGAGAGTCAAACGTCCCGGCTCCAGAGCTAACCCTTTCAGCACCAATAGTTTGAAACAGAACGAGTTAACGATAACATAACCTGCGCGCTGTGGCAATATGGCGCCTTAAAATCGCTTAAAATCGCGTTAAAAGGCCAATTTTGGTCAAAAATCGCCCAGTTACGACACATAAAAAGGCTGTTATTTCCTTGTTTGAAGGAAAGCCGGAGCAGGTCTACCTGAACTCCCAAATTTTGGGGCACGAGGAGAGTGTGGAATTTTTGACACGCGACGGCGAACATAAGAGCGCTGAGCTACGGGATGTGAAGGCGGTCTACTTTGTTAAGGAGTTCACGGATTTGTTCGCGCCCGACCGTAAGACGTTCCTCAGCCGCCCGAAGCTGGACGGGCTTTGGGTTAAACTGCGGTTCCGGGACGGCGATGAGATGGAGGGGCTTGTCTCGAACGACCTGCTCGATTTGTTGGATAAGGGCATACGGCTGACTCCGCCGGACCTCCATGGGAATACGCTCTGGGTGTTCATTCCACAAACTGCGCTGGCCGAAATGAAAGTGCTGGGGGTCGTCGGAGTCGCCCGGCGGACGCCTCGCGACAAGGCGGCGGCAGCGAAGGCGGGCGAGGCGCAGCCAAAGCTCTTCGGCGAATAGCCCGGCCGCTGGTATATTCAGCTTCTCGTGCCAACCTTCGACAGCAGCAACAACATACGCGTTGGACTGATCGGATTCGGTCTCTCCGGGCAGACGTTTCATGCGCCGATGATCGCGGCCGTGACTGGGCTGGAGCTGGCATGCGTTGTCGAACGCTCCGGCGATCTGGCGCGGCAGAAATATCCGCAGACACGCGTGGTGCGAAGCGTCGACGAATTGCTGGCCGACGAGGGCATCAAGCTTTGCGTGGTCGCCACACCGAATGAATCTCATTTTCACATTGCGCGACAGTGTCTTAACGCGAGCCGCGCTGTCCTGATCGATAAACCGTTTACGGTGACATCGGAAGAAGCGCGGCTGCTGATTCATCTGGCGGAGAAACGCGGCGTGTTGCTCACGGTCTACCAGAGCCGGCGGCTGGATGGCGATTTCAAGACGGTGAAGAAGATTCTGCAGGCGGGATCGCTCGGGCGCATTGTGATGTTTGAATCACATTTTGATCGCTACAGGCCAACTCTCAAGAACGCCTGGCGCGAGAGGCAAGGACCGGGCGCCGGCATGCTGTACGATCTCGGGCCGCATCTGATCGACCAGGCGATGCAGCTTTTCGGCAAGCCCGAGTCAATCACGGCGGACATTCGCTGCGAACGCGAAGGCGGACTCGTGGACGACGCGTTCGATTTGCGGCTGGATTATACGGGCATGCGTGCGATTCTGCGTTCGACGATGATGGCTTGCGCGCACGCGACGCGATTTGTGATTCACGGAACGGCGGGATCGTTTTTGAAAACGGCGCTCGATCCGCAAGAGGAGCCGTTGCGGCGCGGAATCGCACCGGGCGGGCCCGGCTGGGGCGAGGACCCAGAAGCGCATTGGGGCACACTTTATCTTGCGACTGATCCTGCGCCGGGCGGACGAAAAATCAAAACGGAGCCCGGCGATTATCGCGAATTTTACGTCAACGTGCGCGACACGATGCTCGGTAAC
>DATEGW010000002.1:0-2611 GCA_035279845.1 Candidatus Acidiferrales bacterium
ATTCCTGCCATGCGAATCTCGATCCGCTCGGCGTCAAATTTCACGCCGGCTCTGCCTGCAGCAGCAAGAATGCGTCCCCAATTGGGATCCCCGCCACTCAGCGCGGTCTTGACCAAAGGTGAATTCGCAATCGTTCGCGCAATTGTATCTGCCTGTCGATCCGAAGCCGCACCTCGCACTTCGATCTCAACGACACGCTTCGCGCCCTCGCCGTCCGCCACGATTTGTAGCGCAAGCGAACGGCAAACGAACTCAAGCGCCTTCTGAAACGCCGCAAAATTTTTGCTCCTGAAGCCAATTCGCACCGCAAGCGAAGCGCCATTTGCCAGCACGGCTAGCGTATCGTTTGTGGAAGTATCTCCGTCAATGGTGATCGCATTGAATGTCCGGTCTGCTGCATGGTGGAGCGCGCGAGAGAGGGTCGAGGGCGCGATTGTGGCATCTGTGGCGATGAACGAAAGCATCGTCGCCATATTCGGATGAATCATTCCGGCGCCTTTGGCGCAGCCGAGCAGCCGCACCTTGACTCCGTTGATGGAACAGTTTGCTACGGCCCACTTGTGAGACGTGTCTGTGGTCATAATTGCGCGTGCGAAGTGCCTAAAGGCCTGGGGAGTCGAGGTTCTCTTTCGAACAAGGCGCGGAATTGCATCGATTAGTTTTTTCCAGGGGAGAGGTACACCAATAACGCCAGTCGAACACACGAGAACCTGCGATGGATGGTAGCGCCCCAACTCCCATGCAGTTTTCAAGGCGGTCGTTGCGGCGGCGCTGGTGCCCTCGGCTCCCGTTGCGCAGTTGGCGTTTCCGGAATTCACGATGATTGCCCGCATCCGATGGCGCGATTTGCGGAGGTGCATGCGCGAAGCGAAAACCGGAGCGGCTTGCACGCGATTCGTCGTGAACAGGCACGCCGCAGACGCAGGCGCTTCGCTGACCATCAAACCCAAATCCAAGCCGGTCTTTTTCAGGCCGCATGCCGTGGCGGCAAAAGCGAAACCCTTAGGAAGGTCCTTGGCGGATAGGCTTGGCCTCATCAGGCAGGCGCCGCGCTCGCCGCGCTTTCCAGGATCGGCAGAGCGATCTCTTCATGCAAAACGGTAGCAATGACCGCTGTCAAGCGGCATTGCTTTGCCTTAGCGCAGGTGCAGCAGTCGCGTTCGATCTTTTCCGGCAATGCACGCCTTGAAGTTGCAACAAACCCGTGGCGCACGAAGAAATCCGGAGTATGGGTCACTGCAAAGACGCGCGCAATTCTCTTTCGTTGTGCCTCGGCGAGCGCAAAATCAACGAGCTTGCCGCCTTGACCACGGCCACGAATCTCCGGGTTCACTGCCAGCGAGCGAATTTCCGCAAGTCCAGGACCGTAGCTCTCCAAAGACACGCAGCCAGCAATCCTGCTTCTCTCTTCGAGGACGAGAAACGTCGCGATGTGATCGCGGATGTTCGATTCTGTCCGCGGAAGCAGGATTCCGTCCGCCGCGTACCCAGCGATCAGCGCATGAATAGCCGTCGCGTCGCTGAGTCGTGCTTTACGTGCCCTCAACTCTTCGTCTCCGCGGCGGCAAGGCGTTCGCTCGCTTCCTCCAGCGCTTTTCGCACCGCTGTGGGAGCTGTTCCGCCTGTTGCATTACGTCGTTTGAGCGACGCTTCGACAGTCAGCGCATTCGGGAAGTCCTCCTCAAATGCCGATGAGTAGGCCTTCAACTTCTCCACGGGCCATTGCGCGAAGCCCTGCTTTTCGACTTCGCTTTCCCGGACGAGTTTCCCGACAATTTCGTGCGCCTCACGAAAGGGAATGCCTTTCGCGACTAGATAGTCGGCCGCCTCTGTCGCAACCAGTCCCTGCTCCCGAACGCTTTGCCGCAATTTTGCTTCATCAAATCTCGTGGCCGCGATTGCGCCGCTTGCGATTCGCGTCATTGCCAAGGTCTGGTCGTGCGCATCGAAGAGTGGTTCTTTGTCTTCTTGCAAGTCCCTCTGGTAACTTGACGGCAAGCCTTTCAGCGTAACGAAAAGCGCCATAAGTGCCCCCGCAACGCGTCCGCACTTTCCCCGAATTAATTCCCAGCAGTCTGGATTTTTCTTTTGGGGCATCAGGCTACTGCCAGTTGAGTATTCGTCTGGCAAAATCACGAATCCGAAAGCGGGAGACGCGAAAAGGATCATGTCCTCGGCCAGCCGCGACAGATGGCTTGCCAGTACAGCGAGCGCAAAAATGTAGTCGAGGACGAAATCACGCCGGCCCACTGAATCGAGGCTATTGCGGGTCACTCGCGCAAAGCCCAGCTTTTTCGCAAGAGCATGACGATCAACCGGGAAGGCACACCCTGCCAGTGCTCCGGTACCGAGCGGGCACGCATCGGACGTATTCGCGGCAAAGTCGATGCGGTCAAGATCATGAAAGAACGCTTCCGCATGAGCCAGCAGGAAGTGCGAAAGCAGGATCGGCTGAGCGGGCTGCATGTGTGTCATGCCCGCCATTGGAACTTCGAGGTTTTTCTCTGCTTGCTCGATGAATCCTCGGATCAAATCGCAAGCCGCGCGGCGTGTTTCTTGGGCGGCCTGCTTAACGAACATCCGGAGTTCGGTGACGATCATTTCATTCCGG
>DATEGW010000003.1:0-13984 GCA_035279845.1 Candidatus Acidiferrales bacterium
CCAACGAGGACGATATGCGAGCCCGAATCCAGGCCCACACGGGAACCGCCGCCATCGCACCTGCGCACTTCTTCGCGTTTCAGGACCTTGATCGCAATGTCCGTGAACAGATTCAAAAGCTTCGGACTCACCCGTGGGTGCCGAAGAGCGTTGGCGTTCGCGGGTTCGTCTACGACGTGACGACCGGTTTGCTCCGCGAAATTCTGGCCAAATAGTCCCCCAAAACCTTACGGGCTGCGGCCTATCCGATTTTGACCGCTCTTGCTACACTTCCAGCAACAGCCAGCATCCAATTCCTATGGGCCTTTTTCGCGCTATCGAACCAGAGACCGAACCGGTCGCCGGGCGCCCGCTCGCCGACCGGATGCGTCCACAGACACTCGACGAATTCCTCGGCCAGGAGGATTTGCTCGCTCCGGGAAAACCGCTTCGCACGCAAATCGAACGTGACGAGCTCGGTTCCCTGCTGCTCTGGGGACCTCCCGGCTGCGGCAAAACCACCCTCGCGCGAATCGTCGCCAAACGCACGCGTTCCGAATTCGTCCCTTTCAGCGCGGTGCTCTCGGGCATCAAAGAAATCAAGGAAGTAATGGCGCAGGCCGAGCGCCTTCGCGGTCATGCCCGGCGCACGATCGTCTTCGTCGACGAAATCCATCGCTTCAGCCGCGCGCAGCAGGACGCCTTCCTGCCGCATGTCGAAGCAGGAAACATCCTGCTGATCGGTGCCACAACCGAAAATCCCTCGTTCGAAGTGATTGCGCCGCTGCTTTCGCGCATGAAGGTCTACGTTCTTCACGCCCTGTCTGCTCCGCAGATTGAAGGCCTTCTGCACCGTGCCCTCGCTGACTCCGTTCGGGGTCTCGGTGCGGAAAAGATCGAAGCCGACGACAAAATCCTGGAACGCATCGCCATATTGGCCAATGGGGACGCTCGCTCGGCGCTAAATACTCTCGAGGCCCTCGTGCTCGGCACCCCGCCCGAACCCGATGCCCGCAAGATCCTCTCCGAAGCGCGCCTCGAAGACGTACTCCAGAAAAAGCTGCTCCCCTACGACAAATCCGGCGAGGAACATTACAATCTAATTTCGGCGCTGCACAAATCGGTCCGCAACTCTGATCCCGATGCGGCGCTCTATTGGCTCGCGCGCATGATCGAGTCCGGCGAAGACCCGCTCTATCTCGCGCGCCGCATGGTTCGCATGGCCAGCGAGGACATTGGCCTCGCCGAACCTGGTGCTTTGGCCGTAACGATTGCCGCGCGTGACGCATTTGAATTTCTCGGCGCGCCCGAGGGTCATCTCGCTCTTGCGCAGGCTGCGGTATATTTGTCGCTCGCGCCGAAATCCAACGCGCTGTATACCGGCTACGGCGCCGTCCAGGAAGATTTGCAGCGAACCATCGCGGAGCCGGTGCCACTGCATCTAAGAAATGCTGTCACCGGATTGATGGGAAACCTTAGTTACGGCAAGGGATATCAATACGCGCACGACGCTGAGGAAAAAGTAACGGATATGACTTGCTTGCCCGAGAGCCTGGCCGGTCGCATGTATTATCATCCGACCGATCAGGGATTTGAGAATCGCATTCGCCAGCGCATGGAAGAAATTCGCCGCATTCAAAAGAAAGATCGCAAGGCATGACGGGCAGCCGCACGCTTAGCCTCCGGCGATTTGCACGCCGCGAACTCGTCAGCGGGCGTTTTGTATTTATCGCGCTGCTTGCTCTCGTCCTGCTTGGCGTTCGCGCCATCGCGCAAGAAGCGCCGCCCATCCGCACCGCAGACGCCGACTGCTCGCAATTTGCAATCGCTCCCGATAACACCATCGCGTACTCCGTCCCGCACATGAAGCATTTCGAAAAAATGACGCTCGAGCGCGACGAACTCTGGCTCATGACTCCCAATGGAAAATTCAAGGAAATTATCGACCCGGATAAATTTATGCCAGTGCCGCCGCCGGCAACCTACATCGTCCAGTCGATCTCCTGGTCGCCCGATAGTCAACGCCTCTCGCTTGCGATGCTCTCCAAGACATTTCCGTGGTCGCCAAAAGTGAAGGGTAAAAAGCGAGGACAGCTCGACGACGATGACATCGATAACACCTACAACGACAACAGCTCGCCCGTCGCATCCGCAGCCGGCGGAAACGTGATCGCGCTCCTCGATAGCGATGGCCAGGAAATCAAAGTCGCCGGATCGAAATCCCGATTTATCCAAGGCGCGCTTTCGGGCACTTGGCTGGCGGACGGAAAAACGTTCGTCTACGAGAACGGCTCAGGACAGATCGTCCGCCTCACGCCCGCCGACGGAAAATCCTCGACGCTATACGATGAAAAACGCTTTGAAGCAATCGGCTGGGATGCCGCGCGTAACCGTGCTTTTGCCATCGGCGAGGGCTTGACCGGTCAACTCACTCTTTTCCAACTCGGTCTGCTCAATGAAACGGTTACGGAAGTCACGCGCATCGATAAATTCAAAGACAGCACCGCGCTTACCGTTTCCAGCACCGGCGACGCCGTCGGCTTCTTTTCAGACGGCGACACGATCGAGACAATAAAGCTCGCGAATCCCTCCAAACCGATTCGCGTCAGGACCGGACCCGGCCACTTTGAATTCGATCATGACAATCGCCGCATTCTCATCAAGCGCGGCATGCCCAAAGAATCCAACGATCTCGTCTGGGTTCGTCTCGACGATGGAAACTTTTCGCCGATTCTGCACGACTTGATCTACCATGATTTCCACATCGCGCCGGACGGCAAATCGCTTGGCGTGATTAATGTGGGCAAGGGCGTATTGAAGGTCTATGCCCTCGAGCAGTAGAAACCGGAATGAAACTCGAAATTTTCGAAGACAAGGGTGCGATGAGCAGTGCCGCCGCCGCGAACGCTGCGCGTGCTTTGCGCGAATCAATTGCTGAACGCGGTCGCGCTCGCATCATTGCCGCAACGGGAGCGTCGCAACTGGATTTTCTCGATGCGCTGACGCAATCCGCCGGAATCGACTGGCAACTCGTCGAAATGTTTCACCTGGACGAATACATCGGGCTGCCCGCCACGCATCCAGCCAGCTTTCGCAAATATCTGCTCGATAATTTCGTTACGAAGACCGGAATCACGCGCCACCACTTTCTCGATGGCGATAAAGATCCGGAGGAAGTCAATGAGCGCGTAGGCAAGGAGTTGACCTCCGCGCCGATCGACGTGGCGTTCGTCGGCATCGGAGAGAACGGGCACCTTGCATTCAACGACCCGCCCGCGGATTTTGAGACGGAGCAGCCCTATCTGATCGTCGATCTCGATGATGCGTGCCGTCGCCAACAAGTGGGTGAAGGTTGGTTCGCGGAGATATCGGAAGTACCCCGACAGGCAATTTCGATGTCTGTTAGACAAATTCTGAAATCGAACGAAATTATTGCCGTCGTGCCAGACGCACGCAAAGCCGAAGCAGTGCAACAATCTTTGGAAGGCAAAATTAAGCCGGCGACGCCCGCCTCAATCCTGCGCAGCCATCCGGCAACGACTCTCTACCTGGACAAAGCGTCGGCAGGCCTGCTCAATCCAGAGATAATCCGCGCGTACAAACAGTGAGGAAACAAAGCGACCGCGCACGAGGTCCCCAGCGCTAATCACCAATCACGCCTTTGACTTCACTGCGGCAGCCGAAAGCGCTTGATGTGCTCCTTCAAAATACACGTGTTCATGATCACGAACATTCCCGCGCGCCGGGCCTTCTCGGCGGCTTCGGGATGAATTACGCCCTCTTGCATCCACACGCCGCGTGCGCCGATCCGGATTGCCGCGTCCACGATTGCCGGAACGGCTTCCGACTTGCGAAAAATATCGACGATATCAACGCGCTCAGGAATATCTTCCAGCCGCGCATACGATTTCTCGCCCAATACTTCTGTCTCAGCCGGGTTCACCGGGATGATTCGATAACCGGCTGATTGCATGTAGCGCGATACTCCGTGGCTCGGACGCTGAGACTTGCTGGAAAGTCCTACGACGGCGATCGTGCGGCTCGTTCGCAGGATTTCAGAGACTGGGTCCAGGGACATGTCATTCTGCCCTGAACGCCCGTTCGGCTCCGGCCCTTCAAGAAATGCGTTCATTCATCTTCCTTTCGCCTGCCCCATTGGGCGCCCAATATCTTCTTTGCGAGCACGCTAACTTCCATCATCGCACACACGTGGCCCGTGGTCCCGCTGCGGAGCATGTGGTTTTTAGCTTAGCCTTTGAGATTGCCCGGGACCCGAATCATACCGCAAAATGCACAAAACTTTCCCCGAAATTGCCCGGAAGCTCCAATTCCGTGCTCATGTCTCAAAACGAAACAGTCTACTTCTTTTTTCTCTGCAGCTTGCGCGAATGCCTTCGCTTCGGTTGTGATGACGCCGGACGAGGCAGGTGGTTTCCTTCAAGCACGCCATTAAGTCCGATTATCTCGGCTTGAGTCAGTTCTCGATATTCTCCCGGCGGGATAGATCCCAGTTCGATATTCCCAATCTCAATTCGTCGCAACTTTTCGACAGGATTGCCCATCTGCGTCAGCCTGTCTCGCAATGCATCGCGACGGCGCTCTGTCAGCGTAACCTCATACCATGGCGAGTCTTTGCCTCGCAGCCGCGCGATGTGCGACCCGGTAATTCGCGACAGATTTTCGATCTCTGCAAACGTGAGCAGCGCCTTCAGCTTCAAATGCCACACTTGTCTCAAATCGTGCGTGCGCAAAATGCGATTTGTCAGATCCCCGTCATTCGTCAGCAGGATCAATCCTGACGCGTGATACTCCATGCGGCCTGTCGGAAAAACGCGAGACTTCACGCCATACAACAATTCACGCAATGACCGCCGGCCTTCAGGATCGCTCAGCGTCGCAACGACCTCCGGTGGCTTGTTCAGCGCCAGATAAATACGCTCTGGCTCGCTCCGAATCAACTTGCCCGCCACCTTAATGTGGTCGCGCGAAACGTCCGCCTTTGAGCCGAGTTCCGTCACCATTCGGCCATTCACAGTGACAAGCCCCGACGCCATCATTTCTTCCGCACGCCGACGCGAAGCAATCCCCGCTCGCGCGATAATTTTCTGTAAACGCTCTTCCATAGAGCTATCCGTCCTCAGGGTTTCCGCGCCGACGCAAAAGTCGGCGCGCCCGGCTTCTCTAATTCTTGCACCGTCGTTAGAATCACGTGGCCCACCTCAGCGAGACTTGCGGCGCTCACTTTGTCCAGCGTGTCCTGTGGCGTGTGCCAATACTGATAGCCATCAAGATCAATAATATCGACAGCTGGCACACCGCGCTTCAAAAACGGTCCATGATCGTCTTCCACCGTGGTCACCTGCTGCACAAAAATATTTCCGTATCCGAGCCTCGCGGCAGTTTTCCAAACCAGATCGGTCAATCCCAGAGTTGAACTACTCTCGCGCTCGATGCGCAGATTATATTGGCCAACCATGTCCGCCAAAATCACCGCGCGAACGCGTTTTAGGTCGCCCGCAACGGCCATGCGTGCCGCGAGTTCGCGACTGCCGTAAACGCTGTCCGCGTCAGTCCACTGCGCCACGCCGTTTTGTACCAACTGTGCCTCTTCGCCATCGAGAAACGCGATCCACACGGCATTCGTCTGCGGTTTTTCCCCGCAAAGATCGCGCGCCATCTCAAGCATCAGCCCGGACGACGAGCCACCATCCTCAGCACCCACAAAATTATCCAGCCGTAGGGTGTCATAGTGTGTCAGCAGCAGGATAATTCCCTGCGCTTCGCCCGGTACTTTCACGATGATATTTTTCATCGAGACGTTACTGACCGGCGTCTGCGCGTTGAACGAATCTTCGTCGACGGTGCAACCAAAGCCGGCAAGCTGCGAATGGATGTAATCTTGGGTGCGGCGAATCGCATCTGACCCCGGCGGATGGGGACCGAAGCTCACGAGCTTCGCGACCTGCTCGTAAGCGCGCGCGCCGTCGAAGCCTCCCGTCTGCGAAGCTGGCGGCGCCTTAGCACCCTCCGTCGTAATCTGTGCTGCGGATTCTTGTGCCGCTGAGCTGCTCGCGCCGCTAGCAGCAGCCGGATTCGATGCCGCACTATGGCAACCGCAAATCAGCACTATCGTGGTCAAAGCTAAGACCATCTCGAGCTTGACGCCAAGATTACTCACCTTGCGTTTCTCTCACAGATGCGAACAAAAGCAAAACCGAATGGGGCGTATAGTCTTTTCATGAACAAGCCGCGGATTGAGATTGACGAGCGTTTGCTTCGCGAGGCGCGGAAAGTCACAGGCCTTAAAAACACCAGCGAAATTGTGCAGCGCTCGCTCGAACTCCTTGTAACTATCGAAAGCCGTAAGGGAATGTTGCTATGTTTCGGCACCGGCATCTGGCGCGGCGATTTGAAGGCTATGCGGCGCAATCGTATTTAACTCAATTTCTATCTAATGCCCGAATCGCGGCTCATCCTCACTGCCGCCCTCGCTAAGATCTTCACCCCCCGAAACTCCCCGCAATCCCAGCCAAAGCATAATGATCCCAAACGCTAGCAGCACAAGACCCCAATCCAAATTCACGTTGATTCCAAGCGTCTGCGCATAAATAGCCTTTGTGCCGAATATTCCAAATCCCGTTAGCAGCAGCCCGAGCAAAGTAAACATCGCGCCCAGCGGTACTCGAATATCAAGTCCCATCGTGCGTTTCTCCTTCCACTAAAATGACATTCGCAACGGCGCTCTCATTTGAAAATCAAGTTCAACACGATCAGCAGCGCAATCACGATTACTCCAAGAAATGCCGGCCGCTCGTACCACCGGCCCCTCTCTCGAATTCGCTCGGTCAACGAATACACGAGCCCCTTCAACTGACTGTCTTCACGCGGCGCAGTGAACATGCTGACCAGAATAGTAATCGCAAAACAAGCGCTCCACGCAAAGATCGCCGTCCAGAAATTCTGCGCCATATCGCTGGGATATTGGTGCAGCACCGTGATCCAGCCTCCTTTGATTCCCGGTGCATCTCCTATCGGCAGCGTCAAGCCGTGATGCACAGCTGCTGCAGTCGTTCCCAGCAGCAAGCCTGTAAACGCGCCGTGCCCCGTCGTCCGCTTCCAGAACATTCCCAGCAAAAACGTCGCAAAAAGCGGCGCGTTCACGAAAGCGAACACGAGCTGCAGAAAATCCATGATGTTGTTGAATTGCGCTGCCATATACGCAGCCGCAATCGAAATCGCAATTCCGAAAACCGTCGCAAATCGCCCCATCCATAATAAGTGCTCGTCGCTGGCTCTTCGATTCAGATAGGCGTGATAAATATCGTAGGTCCACACGGTGTTGAACGCCGTCACATTCCCCGCCATGCCAGACATGAAACTCGCCAGCAGCGCCGTGAGTCCCAACCCAAGCAACCCCGCCGGAAAATAGTGGGCAAGCATTTCCGGAATCGCGAGATCGTAATCCAAGACAGGATTCCCCTGCAGGTCATAAATCGGCTTGCCGGTAATTTCGTCCACTTTCACCGGGATCAATCCTTGCCCGGCGGGCTGCACCTGCACCGAGATGCCGCCCGTCTCCATCACCGCCGCCGAACGCTGTGTAGGCAAACCGATCGCAATCAGCCCCGGCAAAATCACCAGAAATGGAAAGATCATCTTCGGAAAAGCCGCGATCAGTGGAGTCCTGCGAGCCGCGTTCATCGACTTCGCGGCCATCGCGCGCTGAATTACCAGGAAATCCGTGCACCAATAGCCGAACGACAGTACAAATCCCAATCCCATCACCAGCCCGAACCATTCCACTCCAAGTGGATTCGCGTGCGGATTCGTCATTCCCTGCCAGGAGTGAACGTATGCGGAGGGCAGCTTTGCCTTCAGTCCGTCCCATCCGCCTACATTCTTCAGCCCGAGGTAAACGAGCGGGAAAAACCCCGCCACAATCAGGAAAAATTGCAGCACTTCGTTATAGATCGCGCTCGTCAGCCCGCCAAAAAGGATGTAGCCGAGCACAATTAGCGCGGAAATCAGAATGCTCGCGTGAAATATCGCGGAGGGCGGCAAATGCAACGCCTGAAACGGCACGTCCAGGAAGTGCAGGGTCTGAATCAGCTTCGCCATCGCGTACATCGAAATGCCCGACGAAAAAACCGTCATTACCGCAAAGCTGATCGCATTCAGCCCGCGCGTCTTTTCATCGAACCGCATGCGCAAATATTCCGGCACCGACCGCGCGCGCGACCCGTAATAAAACGGCAGCATGAAAATTCCCACGAACACCATTGCCGGAATCGCGCCGATCCAATAAAAATGGCTTGTTGCAATTCCATATTTCGCGCCGGAAGCGCCCATCCCGATCACTTCCTGCGCGCCCAAGTTCGCCGAAAGAAACGCCAGCCCGCAGATCCACGCCGGAATAGACCGCCCTGCGAGGAAATAGTCCGTGCTCGTCTTCATGTACCGCTTGAGTGCCGCTCCGATTCCGAGTACGAACCCGAAATAGAGCAGCATGATGGTCCAATCGACCCAGCTAAGGTGCATTCAACCCCCTCGCACGCCAGACAGTCGCCCCGGGATGCCCGTTTATATCACAAGTCGCGCGCCCCTATATCTCGAATGTAAACGCTTACACAGACACGGCCGGCGGGATGGCTTTTCGCTCTAAAAGCTCAATTTCAAAATGGAATCTCCATGATATGATCCCGCACGCATTCTGAGCTATATGCGCGTTCGTTGAAAAACGCTTCCGCTAGGGAGAAGGAATCATGAAACATGCCAAAAGCGTAATGCTGGGCGCCGCGATCTTTTCCATCTGCTGCGCCGTAATCTTCGCGCAGGGCGCACCTAATCCATTTCTTGGCCGCTGGGACTTCAACATACCCACGGCGAATGGCGGCAATAGCGCCGCATGGCTCGCCGTCTACAACAATCACGGCCCCAACGAAGTCTGGTTCCAGCCGACCGGCGGCAATGTCATTCTCGTCCATGATTTCAAGATCGACGGCTCACATATCTCCGTCACAGTTGCGCCGGCCCCGGCAACCGGCAACCGCCCGGCCACAGTGTGGGAACTCGACGCCTCCGGCGACAAACTCACCGGCTCCCAGGTTCGCGGCGATCAGAAAACGCCTCTTACTGGCACACGCGCGCCCGCAATCAACCGCCCTGCCCCGAAAGCCTGGAGCAAGCCCGAAGCTCTTTTCAACGGCAAAGATCTCACCGGATGGGAACCGTTCGGCGACGTTGCTCATAACAATTGGGTCGTAAAGGATGGCGTGCTCGTGAACAACGCTCATGGTGCGAACATAAAGACCACGCGCACATTCAACGATTTCAAAGTTCATTTTGAAGTGAACTGCCCAGACGGTGGCAACAGCGGCTTTTACCTGCGCGGCCGCTATGAAATGCAGGTCGATTATGAAGCCGACCCTCCCGAGCGCAGCATCGGCGCCATCTACGGTCGCATCGCGCCGGTGCCTACGCCCGCACGCACGCCAGGGCAATGGGAGAGCTTTGACATCACCTTAGTTGGTCGCACCGTTAGCGAGTGGCGCAATGGCGTCCAGGAAATCAATCAACGCGAAATCGAAGGAATCACCGGCGGCGCAATCGACGCCAACGAAGGCGAACCCGGCCCCTTTTACATCCAGGGCGACCACACCGGCGGCCTTCAATTCCGCAACATTACCGTTTCGGTTCCTAAATAGGCGTGAAGCAATCGAATACCTGAACGGCCTGTGCCGAAGATTATCTATTTCTTGGTCTCGGGATATTCCGAGTGTCCGAATCTGTATCGAAGCACCGGATTGCGTCGCTCGCCAAAGTCGAGAAAATCGTGCCGGAGCGCATAATAGCCGAAGAGCACTCCAGGCAACAGGCTCACCACAATCAGCACCACGCTCAACGCTTCAATCTGAGGCGTTTGAAAACGCCGATAAACTTGCGTGCTCGATAGCAAAACCATCACCGCAGACGAGACGCCAATCATCCATTTGAAGAATCGCCGGTCGTCCTCCGCCAACTTCGGCTTCAAACTCAAAATGCCGAAATCGATAGCCACGCTCAGCAGTATCGCCACGAAAACAAACGTTGCCTCCGGCGTCCACGGAAAAAACCGTACCAGTCGCGGCGTAATCTGATCGAGCGCCCCAAATCGCGGTCCGAACCGCACTCCGATCCGCGTCGGCGGCCTCCTCGCAAAAAACAGCACAACAAACGACAGCGCCGGCGCAACATAGAGCGGCGCTAAAACGAGCGCCTTAGCCCAACGCGGCACAGTCGCCGGCGCCGCCATGTCATAAAACTCCAAATGCGCATGCACCATCAGCGCAGGCACGAACAGCAGCCCCACCACAATCAGCAGCGAATACAGCAGCCTCGTAGCATCCGGCGCAAACGCATACTCGATCCGCGCACTCATTTCGAGTAAACCGCCCGCATAAATCATGAATAGCGCGAGCACTAAAAGAAAGAGCAGTCGCTTAAGCGTCCCCGGCTGCCGGCGTCCCAAAATCAGCGCAAGCAGAGACAAATACACTATCGTTCCCGTCGTCAGCCCAATCAGCCGTAAATAAAAAATCTCCGTCACCTAGCCCCCTCAAGTGCCTGCTGATCTTCCTCGAACGCCCACGCAACGAATGGAGGATTCTATTCCGAAACGACGCATCCACTCAACTGGCACTCCCAGTAGCCACAACCATCGCAGTTACAACAGTTTACAGGCGACATGAAATCTGAGCATGTTGCTATCATATTTTAGCAACATTTCGCCTTGACACGTTCCTCAGCTTTGCTAAGATTGGCACTCGCTAGCGAGGAGTGCTAAATCGGCCTGGTGGCCTCCGCTCCTTCCTGGCAAACTTCACCGCATCATCGGAGGAAATTGCAAATGGCAGTCAATATCACACCGCTACACGACCGCGTCCTGGTCCGTCGCCTTGAGGAGAAGGAAGTCGTCAAGGGCGGCATCATCATCCCGGACTCGGCCAAAGAAAAACCGCAAGAGGGCGAAGTCGTCGCAGTCGGCAGCGGCAAGACTAACGACAAGGGCGAGCGCATCGCTCTCGACGTGAAGGCGGGCGACCGCATCTTGTTCGGCAAGTATTCAGGGAACGACATCAAGGTCGACGACGAGGAATACATGATCCTGAAGGAAGACGAAATCCTCGCCAAGATCGGCCCCGCGGCCAAAGCGGCCGGCGGCGGCAAAAAGTAACTCAGCTCAACTAGACAATTAACGGCGTTCGCTCGATGAAGCCGGGTGCGCGCCAGACGAAATCCCAGCAGCACAGCAAAGCACGAAATCCAAAGTTGAAGAAAAATAGGAGACACACAGATGGCAAAGCAAATCGTAACTGGTGAGAATTCGCGCCAGTCGATCCTGCGTGGCGTCAACGTCCTCGCGGACGCCGTGAAGATCACGCTCGGTCCCAAGGGCCGCAACGCGGTGATCGAAAAGAAGTTTGGCGCGCCGATCATCACCAAGGACGGCGTTACTGTAGCAAAGGAAATTGAACTCCAGGACCCGCTCGAGAACATGGGCGCGCAGATGGTCCGTGAAGTCGCCAGCAAGACCTCCGACGTAGCCGGCGACGGCACCACCACCGCAACCGTTCTCGCGCAGGCGATCTTCCGCGAAGGCGTGAAGACCGTGGCCGCCGGCGCCAGCCCGACCGCTCTCAAGCGCGGTATCGAGCGCGCCGTCGAAGTCGCCGTTGGTGAAGTTCAGAAACTCCACCGCGACGTCAAGGGCGACATGATCGCCCAGGTCGGCACAATATCCGCGAACAACGATAGGCAGATTGGCTCGATCATTGCCGAAGCGATGAAGAAGGTCGGCAAGGACGGCGTCATCACCGTTGAAGAATCGAAGACGATGGAGACGACGCTCGAAGTGGTCGAAGGCATGCAGTTCGACCGCGGCTACCTCTCCGCTTACTTCGTCACCGATCCCGAGCGCATGGAGTGCACGCTCGAGGATGCCCGCATCCTGATCCACGAAAAGAAAATCAGCTCGATGAAGGACCTGCTTCCCCTGCTCGAGCAGACCGCCAAGATGGGCAAGCCGCTCGTCATCATCGCCGAAGACATCGATGGTGAAGCCCTCGCCACTCTCGTCGTCAACAAGCTCCGCGGCACGCTCCAGTGCGCTGCCGTGAAGGCTCCCGGCTTCGGCGACCGCCGCAAGGCAATGCTCGAAGACATCGCGGTTCTCACCGGCGGCAAGGCCATCACGGAAGATCTCGGCATCAAGCTCGAGAACGTGAAGCTCGAAGATCTCGGTCGCGCCAAGAAAATCACCATCGATAAGGACAACACCACGATCGTCGAAGGCGCCGGCAAGTCCTCCGAGATCGAAGGCCGCGTGAAGCAGCTCCGTACGCAGGTCGAGGACACCACCTCGGACTACGATCGCGAGAAGCTCCAGGAACGGCTTGCGAAGCTCGTCGGCGGCGTCGCCGTGATTAAAGTCGGCGCAGCCACCGAAACCGAGCTGAAGGAAAAGAAGGCTCGCGTCGAAGACGCGATGCACGCCACCCGCGCAGCCGTGGAAGAAGGTATCGTTCCCGGCGGCGGCACGGCCCTGCTTCGCTGCCTCAACGCGCTCGATAAGCTCAAGCTCGAGGGCGATGAAGCCATCGGCGTGAACATCGTCAAGCGCGCTCTCGAAGAGCCTTGCCGCCAGATCGCTCACAACGCCGGACACGAAGGCGCCGTGATCGTCGGCCGCATCCGTGAGTCGAAGGACGATAACTTCGGCTTCAACGCGGATACCGGCGAATTCGGCAACCTCGTCACCGCCGGCGTCATCGATCCGGCCAAAGTCACTCGCCTCGCGCTTCAAAACGCGGCGTCCATCGCCGGCCTGATGCTCACGACGGAAGCTCTCGTCGCCGACATCAAGGAAGACGACAAGAAGGGTGCAGGAGCCGGTGCCGGCGGCGGTATGCCAGGCGGCGGCATGGGCGGCATGTACTAAACAACGCGTTTCGGTGTGATTGGAATACACGGGGGCGGGTCCCAGACCCGCCCTTTTTGTTTTGGAACGAGCCAACTCGAATCAGGCTCGAGGTATTTCGATTTCAACATAGGTCCCCGGCCCGGCAGAATCCACAGCGACGACAATGCGATTCACGTTTCGACGCGGAGTCGCCAAGAACAAGAATCGCGAGCCGCCGTCCCTTCAAATTCTGCTGATATTTGAGGTTCTTGTCGGTGGTCACGAAGATGTCGAATCCGGCTTTCTCAGCGGCCCGGAGCAGTTCACCGTTTGAAAGAGTATCCGAACCGAGTTCTTTGGATTTTTCCACTGTGTGGCCCTTCAGAAATGAAGCGAGTGGCGCTGGCGTGCCGTGATCGAACAGGACTCGCATTTACTTGTGCGCGGGGATCTCAAGACTGCGCGCGGCAAAGTCCAGCACGGCGATAATCTGTTCGCGAGGGATATCGAACCATTCGACGATTTCGTCGATCGTCGCTCCTGCCTCGAGGTTTTCAAAGACGGTTGCCACTGGCATGCGCGTTCCTCGAAATACCCAAGCCCCACTCATTCGTTCCGGCACGCTCTCAACAGAAGAGCAATCAGACCAATCCAGGGCAGGCATAAACAGTCTTCTCCTTGGCTTCGATCTTACTACACTCTCCGGGACAGGCCCTGACGAATACAATCGGGGGATTCATAGCGTATTCGTTCGGGTTGCTTAGGATACCGAGCAGGCATTTTCTGTTGGAATGACATCATCAACTTTGCGCGACAGTGCACATACGTTGGCGTAAAGGGACAGGAGTAGGCGCGTCTGGCGACGTAAAAATTAAAGCCGCCGGCCTGAAGGCCGCCGCTATCAAACCGGCTGCGGAACCGGCTACCAGACCCCTAAAAAACTACCATGGAGTGGGCGATCATGGAGAGATGCGAACCTAAGGCGAGACCGAATCAGAGGGAGAAAACCGAGAGGGCGCTTCGGGCGTACCTTGATTTGCTGGACGCGGCCGATTACATGAAGGCGCG
>DATEGW010000004.1:0-26120 GCA_035279845.1 Candidatus Acidiferrales bacterium
AAGGGCTAGTCTAGCTTACGCATTCGTTTGCAGGTTTTCTCGATGAGTGGTGCGCTTTCTAGGCGCAGAGGAATAATCACGAACTTCATTAGGGGTACGTGAGTTCGAATTACCTTTGGATTCTGGAATCGTTGCCACGGGGATTCGACTTGAAAATTTCGGTGATGGCATAACTGCGATCATCACGCCACCTAATGGCGGACGAGAAGGATTTCACGCCTCCGAATTCGTCGAACTTGCACATAGATGAGATCATCGCCTACCATATCAGAATCAAGCACCCGATTAGTTGACCCGCCATGTAGGAGAACCTCTGTCGGAAGTATGGACTCCGTATCGCTGAATTGCATGATGAATTCGTTGTATTTCTAATCCGTGGGAGAGCCAACAGGCGGTAGAGAAGCCGCGCAGGTGGCCAAAATGGAACCTGTTATTTTGATTTGCCCCGGCACGTACTAAAGAGATGATGGTAGAGGTACCGGCAACGACATGCCTAACGAATCCATACACCACGATCTCGGTTCGCTGCGCATCGACGACCACAAACGCAAGGCGGGAAGCGCGGGAAAACGCATTGGCATTATCCTTGGCGTTTTGGCGCTGATGGTAATTAGCGGAGGTTTTTACGCATACATCCGTCAAGCACCCGCAGTAGATGTTGCCGAGGCGCAGCTTCAGGATAGCGCAGTACCGGCCCTGCTCAATGCCAGCGGATATGTCACGCCTCAACGCCGCGCGACCGTCGCGGCGAAAATCACTGGGCGTGTTACCAGCGTTTTCTTTACCGAAGGCTTATTTGTTCATCAGGGTTTTGTGCTGGCCACGCTTGACGACTCCGATGCGCAGCGGACACTTGCTTCGGCAAAGGCGGACCGTGATGCAACTCAGGCCAGTATTCTCGACCTGCAGGTGCAGCTGAAAAACGCAAACATCGAACTGAAGCGCGCTGAAGCGCTGCAACAAGCAGGTGTGCAAACACAAGAGGCGCTCGATAATGCGCAGATGGCCGTCAATAGCCTGAAAGCGAAGATCGACTACACGCAACAGCAGGTGGCAGCGGCGGACGCACGCGTCAAAGAAGCCCAACAGGGCGTTGATAATTGCATCATCCGGGCGCCGTTTAGCGGGATCATCGTTTCGAAAGACGCCCAAGTGGGTGAGATGGTCTCGCCTGTCTCGGCGGGAGGAGGTTTCACGCGGACGGGCATCGCTACGCTCGTAGACATGAGCTCCAATGAGATCGAAGTTGATGTAAACGAGGATTACATCGCGCGCGTAAAGGCGCGCCAGATTGTCACTGCAGAGCTGGATGCGTACCCCGACTGGAAAATACCGTGCCACGTGCGAACAATCATACCCACTGCCGATCGCCAGAAAGCGACCGTTGAGGTGCGGATTTCGTTCGACAAGCTGGATCCGCGGATATTGCCGGACATGGGCGTGAAAGTATCATTCCTTTCGCAGGAAGCGGCAAACGCAGCGAAAAATCCCGCCCGCATAACAGTTCCACAAACGGCTGTGCGCGATGACAGCGGGCAGAAAATCGTTTTCCTCGTGCGCGGCAATCAAATCGAACGCCACGCAGTCAAAGTCGGAGAGAGCGTCGGCGGTTCGACGCAAGTTATCGCGGGTCTCTCGGCGGGAGATACGGTAGTAGTGAACGGTCCGGCCGATTTGCACGATGGCCAGCAGGTTCAGGTCAAGCGCTAGTTCAACCTTCATCGAAATCTCAAACATGGGAGCGTCGAGATGGTGAGCGTGGATAACAACGGAAAATCAGGAAGTCTGATTCAGGTTCGTGGGTTGGACAAGACCTACCGCCGCGGCAACGAGGACATTCACGTCCTGCAAGGACTAAATCTAGATGTCGATAAGGGCGATTTCGTCGCGTTTATGGGCCCTAGCGGCTCAGGCAAGACAACGCTGTTGAATTTGCTGGGCGGGCTTGATGTGCCGACGCACGGCAGTGTGACGGTTGCGGGCGATGAGATCACGCACATGTCCGGCGGCAAGCTGACCGAATGGCGCGCCCGGCACGTAGGTTTCATCTTCCAGATGTACAACCTGATCCCCGTCCTCACGGCGTTCCAAAATGTGGAGCTTCCGTTGCTCTTGACCAAACTCTCCAAGGCTGAACGGCGAAAGCACGTCGAGACGGCTCTTGCTGTCGTCGGGCTGGCCGACCGCATGCATCATTATCCTCGACAGCTTTCCGGCGGTCAGGAACAGCGCGTGGCCATCGCGCGCGCCATTGTCGCCGATCCGACATTTCTGCTTTGCGACGAACCCACCGGCGATCTGGATCGCAAGAGCGCCGATGAAGTGATGGACCTGATCAAACGGCTCGTGAACGAATATGGGAAAACGGTTCTGATGGTGACGCACGATCCCGTGGTCGCCCGTCAGGCAAATCTCACTTTGCATCTGGACAAAGGCGTGCTTGTGGAAGCAGGGGCACGGCAAGCCGGCGTCGCGGTGGGAGGTCCCTCATGAAATACAGCCGCCTGATTTTCGCCAATCTATTTCGCAAGAAGGCCCGGCTGATCCTGACGATTGGCTCGTTCGCCGTGGCGCTGTTCTTGTTTGCGTTCCTCGGCGTCGTGAACGATGCGTTCGGCCGTGGCGCCGCGGTGGTCAGTGCGAACCGCCTCGTGATCACCAATCGCACGTCGATCATCAACACGATGCCTCTCTCGTATCGCGACCAGATTCTGCGTATTCACGGCGTGAAGTGCGTTACGTTCGATAACTGGTTTGGCGGCGTATACCAGGATCCAAAAAATTTCTTCCCACAATTCGTTATCGACCCGGAAAACCAGCGGCAGGTTTTTCCTGAATTCGCCGTTCCGGACGATCAATGGAACACGTTTCTGAAGGATCGCCAGGGCGCTATCGTGGGTGCCTCCACGATGCAGCGCTTCGGCTGGAAGATTGGCGACCGCATTCCCATTAAGACGACGCTCTACGGTCTCGGAGACAAAGCCTGGGAGTTCAACATCGACGGTGTTTATCATGGTTCAAAACCCGAGGATGATGAGACGCAGTTCTGGATCCAGTGGGATTACTTCGAAGAGAGCGTTCCCCAGGGCGTAAAGGGCCAGATCGGCTGGTACACCCTACGAATCGATAATCCCGACGATGCGCCCCGCATCGCCAAAACAATCGACGACATGTTTATGAATGCTCCCGACGAAACCAGGACGCAAACCGAATCGGCCTTCGCGGCGAGTTGGGTCAAGCAATTCGGAAACATCAAGTTTCTGATCGTTACGATCGGCACCGTCGTGTTCTTCACGCTCTTGCTTGTGACGGGCAACACGATGGCCATTTCCGTGCGCGAGCGGACGCCCGAGCTAGCCGTTCTGAAAGCGATTGGATTTCCTGACCGCACTATCCTTGCTTTCATTCTCGGCGAATCTCTCGTGATCGCCATTATCGGCTGCGTCGGACTCCTGCTTGCCTTCGCCGCGGTACCCGTCCTGAGCCGCGCGATGGCGGGCCTGCTGCCGGCGCTCCTGATCACACCGAACGTGATCTTGATGGGAGTCTTGGCGGCGCTAGCAGTCGGAATCGCCGCCGCGATCCTCCCTGGCTTCGGTGCGATGCGCATGCGCGTAGTTGACGCGCTTCGGAGGGTTTGACGATGGCGGCAAAACTGATTGGCGGCGTGCTGGTGACGATCCTGGCCATTGTGGCGCTGCTGCTTATCCTGATTATCGTCGGCGGGATTCTAGCAGGACTGCTCGCGCCTTTTATCGGATCGGTGCCGATTTCTTACAATTTCCGCAGCATCAGAGCCCGCTGGACGTCCACGATCGTGGCCATTCTCGGCATCGCGGGCACTGTGGGCGTTTTCGTGGCAATGCTCTCGCTCGCCCGCGGCTTCCGGGCGACTCTTGTCGCCTCCGGCTCACCGGGCAATGCGCTGGTGATGCGCGCCGGCTCCACAACGGAAATGATGGGTGGCATCACGCTTGATTCCGTGAAGCTTGTCGAGGACAAGCCGGGCGTAGCTCGAAGCGTTTCGGGACAGCCGCTGGTCACCCACGAAGTGGTGGGTGTTATTCCGATTCCATTAATTAGCACCGGAACGGATGCAAACGTTCAGGTTCGCGGGGTTTCTTCCAACGTTCTGGACATTCGAAAATTCGTAAAGATCGTGCAAGGCCGGATGTTCACACCGGGGCTGGACGAATTGCTTGTTGGCAGCAATGCATCGAAAACATACGAGGGCCTGACGGTCGGCAATACCGTAAATTTCGGCGGTGGGCATTGGCAAGTTGTGGGCGTATTCGACGCAGGCGGTTCGTCGTTCGACTCCGAAGTGTGGTGTGACGAAGCTATCCTGAACGAGGTGCTGAAGCGTCCGGCGAACATTTTTCAGTCCGCGACAATTCATCTGACCTCGCCTGCCGCATTCCAGCAATTCAAGGATGCAATCACGTCCGATCCCCAGCTGAATCTGGAAGTGGAGCGCGAGGTCGATTACTACGCGAACCAATCGTCCACAATGACGGAGCTAATCACGGTACTCGGCGGCATCGTCGCCGCAATCATGGCGATTGGAGCGATTTTTGGCGCGCTGAACACGATGTATTCCGCGGTTTCTGAGCGCGGCCGCGAAATCGCGACCATGCGCGCACTCGGATTCTCCAGTTGGAACGTGATTCTCTCGTTCCTATTTGAGGCGGTCGTAATTTCCTTCGTCGCCGCAATTATCGGTTGCCTTGCCGTGCTGCCGCTGAATGGCCTGACGACGCAGACGATGAATTTCCAGACCTTTTCGAGTCTCGCGTTCGCGTTCAAGATTACTTTCGACCTGTTGCTTATGGGAGTCGTGTTTGCGCTTGTGATGGGTGTCCTCGGTGGAATTCTGCCCGCAATTCGCGCCGCAGTCCGTCCCGTAGCAGTGTCTCTGCGCGAACTGTAGACATAACGTACCCGGTGGCCCCAATCTCTGACCCACCGCGGTATCAGTCGAGGGATTCGCAGTTGAATTCGATGATGTTGCGGTCTGGGTCGAGAATATAGATCTGCGGGTGGCCAGTGATCGAATTGGGCCGGGCGATGACGCCGAGAAGGTCGTCAGCGGGAAGGTCTTCGCGGAAGCCCTTTTTGCGCAGCCAGTCGATGGTTTCGCAGTAGCTTTTCACACGTAGTGCGAAGTGGACATCCTGGGGGTTATTCGGCCTCCCCGTCCGCTGTAAAGCGCCCATTCCGACGATAATGTGCAGATGCTGCTCGGCATCGCCAATCTGAAACCACAGGCCGGGGAAATTGAAGCGTGGCCGGTCGATCTCCTTAAGTTCCAGCACATCGCGATAAAAGGTGCGGGATCGCTCAAGATCATCGACGGCGATCAGAATGTGGTGAAGATAGGCTTTCATCGTTGGTGGCGCTCGCGAAAGGTACGATTGCCCTCGTGACAGCAGGACGATAATAGAGGATTTGGACGAGGTTGCAAGTGGTCAACTTCACGGCCCAGGAAATGGACGCAATGTGCGTCATCACCCCTATGACAAAGGATGTCTAAAGGGACATATCCCCGGCTGTTTGACGGAAATTCAGTATTGGCATCCTCCTTGGCGCGGTGATATAAGCCAAGGGCCGGTCCTCGGGGGGAGTACTGGCGGGGTACAGTGCACTGCACTGGGGAGCGGGACCATAGTACCGGTTGTTTCGGCATTGCAAATAGCTGGTACTGCACGCCTATTGACCCCATCGCAAGTGACTCGTAAGATTTGCGTTAGTATTTGACCGTCGTAAAAATCCAACCAACCCGGGCAATGGTGTCATGGGCCTGGGAGTTGCACTGTTTGTATTTTGAAGAACCGTTTTCTAGGTAAGGCCGAAACCAACGGAAGGTTAAGATCGTGGCGAACGCGACAAAAAGCCCGAGTGCAGTGGCGGCGATCCTGATTGCAGGAACGCTCGGAATCGTTTCGTTTGTAGGATGCAATCAATCGGTACAGAAAACTGTCGTCAAGCAGCCAGCACCGACGCCGGTGCCGACGCCCGCTTTCGCCCTAGCTGAGCTGCCGTTGCCAAAGTCAAATAGCCAACTCCTAAGATTGCTGCCAGGCGATACCCGCCCCGTTTCCGAGATTCTAATCGAGCAAGTACAAGCTGACTACGACGCCGGACAGAAAGAAGCTGCAGCGGGGCATGAAGACGAGGCTCAGGCTGACTACAACGCCGCACTTGATCTGATGTTGAAGGCTAATTATCCCGTAAACGCCGATCCGAAGCTATCTCGTCTGTTTGACGAAATCGGAGATGTTGTTCAGGCAGATGATAAGACGGCTTCCGACGATGAGGCTGATGCGGATGCATCCGCGGATACTACCGACGAAGCGGATGCAGATGTGCCATCCCAACCAGCGCCTATCGATTCCATCGAAGATATGACTCTGCCGCCGGGTGACCCGCGGCTGGCGTCGATGGCTCGGAGAGAACTGATCTCGGTGAAACACGATTTGCCGCTGACGGTGAATCCGGCGGTATTGCAGTACCTCAGCTTTTTCACTACGCCAAGAGGACGTTCGGTTGTGGAGCATGGCCTCGAACGTGAAGGTCAATACGATGCGATGGTGCGCCGTGTCCTTCACGAAGAAGGAGTTCCAGAGGACCTTGTGTACCTGGCGCAGGCCGAGAGCGCGTTCTTACCGGATGCGGTTTCGCGCGTAGGGGCGCGAGGCATCTGGCAGTTCATGCCCTATCGAGGTGAGGAATACGGGCTGGAGCGGAATTACTGGATCGATGAGCGCAGCGATCCGGAGCAGGCAACGCATGCGGCGGCGCGGCACATGCGCGATCTTTACGAAATGTTCGGCGATTGGTACCTCGTTATGGCAGCGTACAACTCAGGGCCGCTGACTGTGACCCGCGCGATTGAGCGCACCGGATACGCAGATTTCTGGGAACTCCAAAAGCGCGGCGTATTGCCGAAGCAGACGCAGAACTATGTTCCTATTATTATTGCGATGGCATTAGTGGGCAAGGATCCGCAAGCATACGGCATCCATGTCGATGCAGAAAAGCCGTTGCAAGTGGATACGGTAAAGCCGGGGGCTCCAATTGACCTGCACCTAGTTGCGGATGCTTCCGGAGCGGATCTTGACAGCTTGCACGGTCTGAATCCTGAATTACTCCGCAATATCACTCCGAGCGATCCGCGTTTCGAGCTGAGGTTGCCGGCGGGCACGGGCGCGCGATTTGAAGAGAAAATTCAGCAGGTGCCCGAAGAGAAATGGACGAGTTGGCGTCTGCATGAATTTGAGGATGGGGAGACGCTTTCGAGTGTTGCGCGCACTTATCACGTGACGTTGGCTGCGCTGGAATCAGCCAACCACATGGATGCGGACGCGACACTGCCGTCGGGCTTCTTGCTAAACATTCCTGCCGCGCCACCGGCGCCAAAGCTTGTGCATTATCGTGTGCAGCGCGGGGATACTCTGGCCGGAATTGCGGATCGTTACGATGTGACCGTGGAGGAGCTGCGCCGATGGAATCACTTGCGCGGCACACACGTGTCGCGTGGCGCCCGGTTACGCATTTACGCGGGCGGCGCTCAGGCGCAAGCCACTGTTGTACGGACTTCAAAGGCAGCGGCGCGTGTGGCACCCACGCCGCACGCAGAGACGGTAAAGGCGGCTGAGGAACAGCAGCACCGCGTAAAAGCGGGAGAGACACTCTATTCGATCGCGCGTACATATGGCACGACGGTTTCGGCGCTCAAGCAATCCAATTCATTTCTAGCGGCTCGGACCTTGCAAGCGGGAGACGTGCTTGTAATTCAATAATCGCCTCCTTCCGCGTGCCCAGCCCTTTCCGTAAATAAATCCCTTGATTTCAGTACTATGCGGATGCACTATCGTGCTGCTGTTGTCGTTCGCGAAACCGACGGGCAGAGATAAATATTAGAATCCGGTTGTTGCTTGACAAAATTCCGCGACTCCGCTTATATGCGGCGAGGAGTTCCGGCATTCCCAAGACCCTACGGAGGATGAAATGTTTTACGCGAAGATGAACGACGAAGACGACGAGCTGCCGCAGTTCGAAGAAGAAGACGGTGAGCAGCCCGGCGAAGCGATGGAAGAAGTCGAAGAAGTAATCGTGGAGGAAGAGCCGGAAGAGGAGGGCATGGAAATGCCAGCCGCCGCGCCTGCGCGGAAACCTGCTCCCAAACCGAAAAAGGCGGCCAAGAAAGCGGCTCCGAAACGGAAGCCCGCGAAGAAACCGGCTAAAGCCAAAGCGAAACCGAAACCGAAGTCAAAGAAGCCGGCGAAAAAGGGCGGCAAACGCCGGAGATAGATTTCGTACAACTGCCTCCGCAGGGTCGCTTTAAGCCACAACCTCGGGCCGCGCGATGAATCGTGCGGCCCGTTTTTTTTACGGTCCGAAAAGGGAAACGAGAGTTCAAAAAAGGCACGTTTCGCTTGCAGGCAGCCAATAGAGACCGTTAGCATACGCGGGCTGATGCCGCTAGCGATTGAGCAAATCCGTAGAATGCGAGGTGGTGCGCAGGCGCAACTAATGCGTTGCGCGGACGGCGGGTATTATGTGGTGAAGTTTCAGAACAATCCGCAGGGCGTGCGGATTTTGGTGAATGAATTGCTTGCAACGAGGGTGGGCGAGAGGCTTGGATTGCCCACGCCGCCGGCGGCCATCGTGGAGGTCCGGCAGGCGCTCATCGAAAATTCGGATGAAATGGCGATCCAGTTGGGGCGCGGACGGACGCCCTACAAGGCGGGTTTGCAATTTGCATCACGATATCCTGGTGCTTCGCCGGCCGAGTGTGCCGTCTACGATTTCCTTCCCGAGGACGCATTGCCCGAAGTAAAGAATTTGGGCGATTTTCTCGGCATGCTGGCATTCGACAAATGGACCTGCAACACGAACGGGCGCCAGGCTATTTTCTTCCGGCGTGTGGGCGCGGCGCGCTACGAAGCGCAGATGATCGATAACGGCTTCTGCTTCAATGCCGGCGAATGGAATTTCCCGGATGCGCCGTTGCGCGGACTGTACGCGCGACATTGTGTCTATGAGGGCGTGCGCGGGATTGACTCGTTTGAACCCTGGTTGACGCGAATCGAAAAAATGGACTTGGCTGCGCTCGGTGCAATAGCGGACGAGGTCCCGCCCGAGTGGTACAATTCCGACTACGACGCCCTCGAGAAAATGATCGAGCATTTCAGCCGCCGCCGGACGCTGGTGCGGGAACTGATCGTTTCGGCCTGGAAGTCGTCGGCACAGCCTTTTCCCAACTGGAAGTGAACCATGCCTGAAGAAGCGCGCTTGAATTGCCGCTATCGCATTCTGCGATACGTGCCTAATCTCGTTCGCGATGAGTGGGTGAACGTCGGCGTACTGCTCGAGGAGGTTTCGAACGGTGCGCAGACAAATCCTCGCCGCGAAATTCGCTTGATCGAGGAGGATGCGGAGATTGCACGCGTGCGGCGGCTCCATCCGGGCGTGGATGAAAGCCTGTTGCGTTCGTTGCCCGGCGAATTCGAAGCCCGCTTGCATGCACCGGTTGAGCAGGTCTCTGTGTACCTCGAAAAACTCGAGCAGACGCTTTCGACCACGCTGCAACTTGGCCCTCGTAAAAGTGTCTTTGCCGAGGATTTCGATACCGAGCTGGAACGGCTATTCCGTGAGCAGGTTTCGGTCCCCCGTAGCGCCCGGTCAGGAGTGATCGAAACCACGACACAATGGATCCGCAAGCGCATCGATGATGTCTTCCGGCGGCGCCATATTCTCGCGCGGCTGGAAAAGAGAATTCGCGTCGATGAGTTCACCGAGCCCGGCGATCCCCTGAAGATCGATTACGGTTATCGCTTCAATGGCACACGCGGATACATGCAGATTGTGCCGCTCAAGGGCGATACCACGCGTGCCAAAGTCTTCGCTTATACGGCTGAATGCATCCGTAGGCGCGTCCAACATACGGAGTTCGTCGCACTGACCGAAACGGATCCCTCCACGGGAAATCTTCGGCACGACTTCGTGAAGCGGCTCTTTGACGATCAGCACATCGCCATTGTTCCGCCGGCTCACCTTGACAGGTTTGCAGAGACGCTTCGCCCGCGCTTGCAGTAGACCTGAGGCGGTTTGCGGCTCATAAGGCGATCCTACTGCCCTGATTCGTTTTGAGAACTCAGGTGATCTTCCTGCATGTAATCGTGTAACAATCGGTACATGCAACCTGGGCTTTCCGTCACGATGGACGCCGCGCTCTTCGTCTGTGTTTTCCCCTTCATCTATTACGCCATCGCGATTTACGCCATCGGCAGATTCTTCGGCGATGCGTCCGTTCAGCCACGTCCCCAAAACGGCTACACGCCTCCGGTTTCGATTCTAAAGCCAGTAAGGGGGCTCGATCCGGCAGCGTACGAAAATTTCGCCAGTTTTTGCCACCAGGACTATCCCGAATACGAAGTTCTTTTTTGTATCGATCGCGACGATCCGGCCGTGCCGGTCGTCGAAAAACTCGTGCGCGATTTTTCCGGGCGCAGTATTCGGCTGATCTATGGGTCCGGTCGCGACGCGATCAATGACAAAGTGGCGCGTCTTGCGCGTCTCACATCGGAAGCGCGCTATGAGACACTGGTAATCAGCGACAGCGACGTGCGCGTCGCACCGGATTATCTCCGGACGCTTGTTGCGCCGCTCGCCGATCCGGCCATAGGTGCGGTGACGTGCTTCTATGCGCACTGCAAGGAACACACCCTTGCCCAGCACCTTCAGACCATCGGCATGATGTCCGACTTCTACGCCGGAATTTTGACGGCGCGTCAGCTCGACGGCGTGAAATTCACGCTCGGTCCCACAATTGCCACCACACGTGCGCGGCTGTCTGGCTTTGGCGGATACGAAACCATCGAAAGCCAGCCCGGTGACGACCTGCTCGTCGGCCGTCTCATCGCTGAGCAAGGTTATCGTGTGGAATTGCTCGCGTATTCCTTTTGCGTAGTGGCCGATTACGGTTCGCTGGCTGACCTCCTGCACAAGCGCTTGCGCTGGATGGTCGTGATGCGGCATATGCGGCCATGGGGCCATCTTGGCCTGATTTTTACGCAGGGGCTTTTCTGGTCACTGGTGGCGATCGCGATTCAGCCTACCCTGGGAATCGCCTGCGGCTATTTGGGAACCTACGCGGTTTTGAGAATAGCGATGACGGCCATGATCGGCAAATGGGGGCTGCGCCAAAAGGGGCTATGGAAGCAGATGGCGCTCGTGCCTATTTGGGACGCTATTGCGTTCGTCCTTTGGCTAGCGAGCTTCCTGAGACGAACCGTGCGCTGGCGGGGAGCCAGGTATTACATCCGGAATGGCGAACTCGTGCCCGCCGTGACGCGGACTGCCGACGCTTCCGCGGCAGATTGATCGCCGAACAAGCCTCTTGAGGCAAGATCGTCCTACTTCGCTGCGGCGGTGGTTTGTGCGACCGCGCGGTTTCTCTCATTGGTCGCGTTGCGCCAATTGACCTGGGGCATCATCATCGAGACGTCCACGCGGTCCTTGTACAGGACCGCGACGTTCATCAGCGAATCGAGCAGAGAACTCGAAAGGAGGTGAGGGCGAAGCCCCAAATCGATCAGCTTGGAGTGCTTGGCGTTGTAATAGTGGGTTTCGGCTTCAACGCGCGGATCCGGCAGATGATCGACCTTCACTCTGAGGCCCAATTCCTTCGCGGCATTTTGCACCGCGAGCGCCAGATCCAGCACCGAGAACTGCTCGGTGAACTGGTTAAACACACGAAATTCACCGGGAGCGGCCGGATTGAGACAGGCCAATTCGACGCAACGCACCGTGTCGCGGATATCGAGAAAACCACGCGTTTGTCCGCCTTTGCCGTAAACCGTCAACGGATGCCCGATAGCGGCTTGCGCACAAAATCGGTTCAGCACGGTGCCGAACACCTCGTCGTAGTCGAAGCGATTAATCAGCCGCTCATCTATGACCGTTTCATCGCTGACCGTTCCGTACACGACTCCCTGGTTCAGGTCTGTGGCGCGCAAACCCCAAATCTTGCAGCAGAATGCGATATTGTGGCTGTCGTGAACTTTTGACAGGTGATAGAACGAGCCAGGCTGCTTTGGAAAAGGCAGAACGTCTTTGCGCCCGTTGTGCTCAATTTCGATGTATCCCTCTTCGATATCGATGTTGGGTGTGCCGTATTCGCCCATCGTACCGAGCTTGATGAGGTGGCAGTCCTTGCGAAATTCGCGCAGCGCAAACACCAGATTCAGCGTTCCGACGACGTTGTTTACCTGCGTCCCGACCGCATGCTGACGGTCAATCATCGAATAAGGCGCGGAACGCTGCTCGGCGAAATGAATGACCGCATCGGGGCCGAATTCCCGGACAAAAGATGCGAGGAACTCGTAGTCGGTGATATCGCCGACGAAGGACTCAATTGTCTTGCCGCTTACTTCCTGCCATGCCCGAAGGCGCTCCGGGAGCGTGCGGATAGGCGTGAGCGTCTGAACCCCAAGCTCGTTATCCCAGTGGCGGCGGATCAGGCTGTCAACAATGGCTACAGCATGTCCTTTTTGGGAAAGATACAGGGCTGTGGCCCAGCCACAGTATCCGTCTCCGCCCAGAACGGCAATCTTCATGTCTCCTCCTTGAGACGAGGTAAGCTTGTCGCTGCCTAACGCCGATCATAACAGCAAATCCCGTCAGTTCATGCGAAATGGCGCGATATCAATGCACAAGAATACCGGTAAACCATAGCCATGCCATCTCTTCAGAAGTACGGGTTTTTTTGTGTCAAAACGGGAATCCCGATGATATGCTCCGCACACACTGTAGAAACTTTGGATGGCGTGGAGCCCAAAGCGCCTCGGACTTGAGAGAACGCTCAGGGGCCATCCATTAGGGGGCGCATGTCCATTGGTGTTTTGGGTATTTTTCTGTTTGTCCTTACACTAATCCCGTTCGTGTATTACGGTCTCTCGCTTTTTAGTTCCTGGAATTTTTTCAGGTCGGCAGGCAAGTCGTCATCGGACCGGGTCGCGTATGAAGGAGAGTTTACACCGCGCGTTAGCATATTGAAACCCGTCCGGGGCAGCGATCCCGAGGTATATGAGAACTTCGCCAGCCTTTGCGTTCAGGACTACCCGGACTATGAAATCGTCTTCTGCATTGACGGGCCGGACGATCCTGTCTACTCCACGATCACGCAACTGCGGAGCGATTTCCCGGATACGCGCATCCGTGTGCTCTTCGGATCGCGGAGCAACGCCCCGAATGACAAGGTAGCAAAGCTCTCGCGGCTGGCAGCGGAAGCGGAACACGAATACCTCGTTATCAATGACAGCGACGTTCGCGTCCGACCGGACTATCTTCGCGCGCTGGTGGCACCGCTGGCGGACCCCGAAGTAGGCGCCGTTACCTGTTTTTACCTGCAATCCGGGGATGTCGGGTTTACACAGCATCTGCAAACGATCAGCATGGTTTCGGAGTTCTATGCAGGCATTCTGACCGATTGGAACCTGGAGGGAGTCAAGTTTACCCTGGGACCGACGATTGCCACCACGCGGGAGCGCCTTGCCGAGTTTGGCGGGTACGAGTCTATTGATGACCGGCCAGCGGACGATCTTCTCGTCGGACAGTTGATCGCAAAGCAGGGCTACAAGGTGGAACTGCTGCCATATTGCATTCAGGTGGTGGCGGACTACGGTTCCGTGACGGACCTACTGCACAAGCGGCTGCGCTGGATTATTGAAATGCGAAGCATCCGGCCATGGGGCCACTTCGGGCTGCTATTCACCCAGGGTGTGCTGGGATTGGTCTTGGCGGCTCTCATTGCGCCGTCGACTGCGATTCTTGTGGGTTACCTCGCGCTGTACCTGGCCATGCGGATCGCGATGACCTGGGTCGTCGGCATACGCGGTTTTGGCCGGCGCGAGCTTTGGACAAAGCTGTGGATGATCCCGCTCTGGGATTTGGCGGCGCTTTCTCTGTGGCTCGCGAGCTTTGTGGTGCACCGGTTCCGCTGGCGCGGCGGCGAATACGAAATTCGGCGCGGTCTGCTCATTCCTGTGGCGGCGCCCGCAGTGGTCGTCGAGAGCGTCGTAATGCAGGAAGCGCCTACACTTGGCGAGTAGGCGCATGGTTTTCAGAAATGCCTTTTCAATTGCGATTAGAACGTGTGGCTTTCCTTTGTTTTCATGCGCTTACGTCGATTTTTAATTCTTGGCGGTTGCGATTAGAAACATGGGGAAGATCGCTCATTCGCGCTCGTCCGTCACGCTCTACTACACACGTAATTGTGACAAAGCGCCTAACGCGGCATTCGAGCGAGCGAGACGGCACCGCCTGGCAGAGGCTCGTTTGTAAACAGGGATTTGCCTCCACGCGAAGCTACCGTGTACATGCGATCCGCACCGACGATTGCCCGGTACGCCTCAACGTCCTCGTCAACAACGAATAGGTAACAGCGACCGCTTCCTTTCCAGAGCTGCGCCAATTGCGAATGGTCGATGAAGACCTTAGCCGCGCCGGGAGCATTTGAACCGTACTCTAGGTTCACCTTGCCGTGTTCATTCGGGGAAAGCAGGCCCGTCCGTTGCGTGTAAAAGAAAACGGACGAAAAGTCGAAGAAGTGGCCCTCGGTAATAATCGTGCCGTCCGGCGAATGGAGGAGCGCCTCCGCGAGATGATGCGACGAGAGCAGCGGGTCAAAAGAGACCATCGCCACGCGCGCAGCATGAAAGAAAAGGATCATCATTGCGGCCGCGGCCAAAAATGCGCGCCGCCCGCTCGAAAACATCGTTCCTATGGCTCCGATCAGAAAAGCCATCCCAGCCATAACCATCGGCAGGCGCAAGTACGCGAATGAACTGAGCGTCAAATCCTCCATGTGCCCGAGCGATTCTTTATAGGCTTGCGGATTCGACGTGAGAGCGGAAACGATGTCACCGGGCGTGGCAACGCTCCGATCCAGAAGCAAAATTGCGATCACGGCAATCGCGCAGCACGCAGCGATTACAGAAAGGGTGCGCGATCCGCGGCGGATCCATGCGCTCCCCGACGCCATCGCCGATCCGAGCAGCAGCGCGAATGCCGGATAGCACGGCATCGAGTAATATTCCTGCGTAGTCGAAAACGTGAAGAAAATCAGCACGAAGCCGGCCCAGCAGAGCGCAAGCAAGTGCGTTTGCGCGGCGCGGTCCTCAGGCCCTTTGGGGCGATATGCCAATTTGAATACCGCAGGGAAATAGACACTCCACGGAAACAGCCAGACGAGATGGCATAGCCAAAAATACAATCGGGGAAACGTGTCGTAGTCGTGCGGATACCGCAAGTTGAGGAAGCGCAACACCTGCTCATTGATGAAGTAGAACCAGAGAAAGCCGTGATACATGCCCGGCCCGCTTTTAAATGTCCATGCCCATAATGGCGGATTGCGAATAGCGGCAAGGATGTGCCAGGGCGCCGCAACCGCGAACATTACGATCACGCCGCTGAGCGGACGCAACCGCTGCCACGTTCGCCGCACAAAGAGCTGGCGAGTCGCCAGCAGGTAGGCGATGCCGCCACCCACGGGAATCGCGACGGCGATCATGCTCTTTACAAGCAGTCCCAGCCCGAGGCTCGCAGCCAGGAGAAAGGCCCAGAGGCGCGGATTCTGCTCATCGTCATCGAGCGCGCGTTGGAATGACCAAAATGCAAGCGCTATCGTGAAGGTGAGCATCACGTCCGGCAGAATGATCCGCGTAAACAAAAACAGGCCAATGCACGTGGCCATGCATAAGCCCGCGTAAAAGCCGGCGCGGCTCTTGAAAGCCCAAAACCCGTAGGCAGTGGTCAACCAACAGAGCAGGATCACGAAAAGCAGGCTGGGAAGGCGGGCCGCCCAATCGTGCACGCCGAACGTCTTCATAGACGCGGCCATGGCCCAATACACGAATGGGGCTTTTTCGAGGAACGCGATCCCGTCGATGTGAGGCGTTACCCAATCGTGGGTAACGAGCATTTCGCGCGCAATCGAGGCTTGCACAGCATCCACGTCGTCCATCAGATACGGCGGCGATACCATGCAGCCAAGATAGATGGCGCTGGCGATGAGAATGACGATCAGGTAGAGGTGAGAACGCTTTCCGTTAGCGACGGTTTCGGCGTGTAAGTGGGCGTCGTTTGGATCCGCCACTTTTTCATCCACAGAAACAGAATTAGTAGGCCCCACAGGTTATACCCGAGGTTTTCCTTTCTCTCCAGATGTCGTTGTACGAAGCCGTCGATTGCGTTCTTGCGAAAAAGCGCACCGTGCGTTGCCGTCCCCTCCGCGAGCGTTTCCAGCAGCAGCGGCCGTAGCGCGCCACGAAACCAGTCATGCACGGGAATATCGAAGCCCGTTTTCGCGCGGGCTAAAATCGACTTCGGTAGCTTCTCGCGCATCAGCCGCTTCAGGATCACTTTTTGTTGCGAGCCTTGTATTTTAAACGAAGTCGGCAGCCCTGCGGCAAATTCCACGATGCGGTGATCGAGGAAGGGAGGCCGGACTTCCAGGGCATGCGCCATGCTCATGCGATCGACCTTCATCAAAATATCGTCCGGCAAATAGTAGCGCTGGTCGAACCAGAGGTACGGCGCGATCCCGTCGCTTCCGGGCAGGAGATCCCGAAGCTCGCTCAAGATGCCGGAGAGCGATTGCGGCAACGCGCAATTTACAAGCGTTCGCTTCTCCGAATCGGCAAACGTCCCGTTCCAGTAGACGTGCGCCCGCTCGGGAGACATCAGGCAGCCTTCGAGGAACCGCTTCATTTTGTATTCGAGGCTGATTTTGTCGTCGGAAACGGGCCAGTACCGCAGTGCGGATCGCATCATGCGCAGCATTGCACGCGGCATCCGGCGTGCGTGCGCGGCAAGGACGTTGGCTCGATAAGTAAGGTAACCGCCGAAAAGTTCGTCGCCCGCATCGCCGCTCAAGGCGACAGTTACTTGCGATTTGCTCATCTTCGAGAGAAACCACACCGGCAGCGCGCCCGCATCGGCCGTGGGCTCATCGGAAAAATAGGCAAACTCTTCGATCGCAGCGGCGAGGTCTTCTTCGGGATTCAGGTCAAATTCAGAATGATCCGTGCCGTAATGCGATGCAGCGGCGCGAATATAGGGCGTTTCGTCAAATGTTCGGCCTCGGAATGAAATCGACAGCGTCTTCAGCCGGGAAGGGCACGCCTGAGCGGCGTAGTGGAGGATCGTCGATGAATCCATGCCGCCGCTTAGCCACACGCCAAGGGGCACATCCGAGAGAAGGTGTTCCCTGACCGACTGCTTCAGAAGCTCATCGAGTTCTTCAAGGGCCGCGTCCATCGAAGTGCGCCGCGGAATCTGCTGCGGAATTTTCCAATACGAATCCGAACGTATAGCTCCATCCCGCCATTCGAGCCAGCAGCCGGGCGGAAGCTTTTCGATTCCTTCCACGAGCGTCCACGGACACGGCACATAGTTGAGCGAAAGATAACAATCCAGGCCCGCCAAGCTAAGCTGCCGCGGAATCTCCGGATGGGCGAGAATCGCTTTCAATTCCGAGCCGAAGTAAAGGTCATCTCCGCGGCGCGCTATGTAAAGCGGCTTGATTCCGGTGCGGTCGCGCGCCAGAACGAGGCGCTTTGCAGACTCCGTCCACAGCGCCACGCCAAACATGCCACGCAGGCGGGCAAAGCAGTTCGTATCCCATTGCAGAAATGCGTGTAATACGGTTTCCGTGTCGCAGTGGGAACGAAAGCGATGACCGAGCGCTTCCAATTCGCGCCGGACTTCGAGGTGGTTGTAGATTTCGCCATTGAAGACAATCGTGCAGTCACCATTGGGAGAAGTGATCGGCTGATTTCCCGATTCAAGATCGAGGATCTTGAGGCGCGCCGCGCCCATTGACGCGAAATTCGAACGAAATACGCCCTGCTGATCCGGCCCGCGATGAATCAGGGTTGCGATGGCCGCTTCGATCCGTGAAGGATCGGGCGCGTCATGGCGATGCGTGAATCCGGCGATGCCGCACAAATCCTTGCGTTCCTCTTATTCCTGGCGCAGAGATTCCACCGGCTGAAGCCGTGCCGCTTTGTTGGCCGGCAGATAACCGAAGAGAATGCCCGTCGCACAGGATACCGTAAACGCCACGAGCACCGACAGCGGGGAAATGGGAATTGGCACATCTGTGGGCACCTGAAACACCTGGAGAGCCGTTTCCGCCGCAAAACGCATGGAAACGGCGATGGCGATCCCGATGGCGGCGCCGATGCCGCTAATCAATATTGCCTCGAGCAAAAATTGCCAAAGAATCTCTTTCTGCCGCGCCCCTAGCGCCTTGCGGATGCCGATCTCGCGCGTTCGCTCAGTGACGCTGACGAGCATGATGTTCATGATGCCGATACCGCTGATGAGCAGGGCCAGTGCCGCCACGAAAAGCAGCACAATGGTCATCGCTCTGGAGATATTTCGAGCTGTTTCGAGAATGGAGGTGAGGTTTTCGACGGCATACGTCACTTCGGGGCGGTGGCGGCTCTTGAGAAGCGCTGCAACTTCCTCAGTTACCCGACCGACGTCCTCGCGGCTGTCCGCCTGCGCATAGAGCGTGACGATGTATTCGTCGCCCGTGTAGTACTTGATCAGCGGAAACGGCACCAAGACAGAATCCTGCCGGATTTCCGATTGGCCGAATGTCGACTGGCGCTCCCGGAAGACTCCGATGACCGTAAAATTCAGCTCACCGATATGAAGAGTCTTCCCAACCGGGCTTCCGTCAAGGGCTTGATCGGCGAGGTGCTCGCTGACGACGCAGACTTTGCTGACGGAATTGAAATCGTCATCGTCAAAGTAGCGCCCTTTGAGAACGACGAGCTGTCGGATCGACTCAAACTGCTGCGTTACACCGATCATCCCGACGGGAATCGTCTTACCGCCAGCGATCACCGTCATGGAAAAATCGTTGGTTCCGGCGGCATGGACGACTTCGGGTATCTGCTGCTGAATGGCGTCCATATCGCCGAGCGAGATCTGATCGGCGAGCGTGACGGTCTTGGCCGTGTTCCCCTGTTCCAGAGAGGCATGGATCACGTTGGAGCCGATGGCTTCAATCTGGCCATTGATATAGCGGCTGCCCGTGAGGGCCACCGTCACTACCAGCACGATGCAGGAGCTGCCGATAATCACGCCGAGCATGGTCAGCGCTGCGCGCAATTTGTTGGCGCGCAGCGACTCGATGGCCAACTGCCAAATTTCATGCCAGGAAGACATGATTTGCGGAGATCTCCTTCAACTGTCAACAAGATTAGAATGCAGGTTTTCGATTGACGATGCTAGCCAGGAGTCGTCTCTTATCGCTTTAACTTTGCCCATTTGGCCAATTCGCGGCGGCTGAGGAGCGCTTCGGCAGCCCAGGAGCCGAGATAGGAGGACAGCGCGACGCCGTGGCCTGTGTATGCGCCGAGGACAACGGCGTCGCGGCTTGCGGGATGCCAATCCAGAACGGGCGGGAGCCAGCCTTCGCGGAAAAGGATGGGACCGCCCCAGTGATGCGTGAATTGCACCTCACGAAGCGCTGGATGCAATCCGCGCACTCGCTTTTCCATGGACGCGAAGAGGCGTTTCGATTCCGCATCGGCGACATCGACTTGCCTGAGATCGCGCGAAGGCGGCGGATCGACTAGACCTGCTCCCCAGATGATCGAATTGTCCGTACAGACGCGTCCCCACAAATAGGGAAAATCGACTGTGTAGAATGGCTTGTGTTCACCGAGACCAACTGCACGGAGCGCCTCATCGGAAATCGGTGCCGTGGCGACTGCCAGCGTCAGCTTCGGGTAAGCATCATCACCATAACCGGCCATCTGTAATGAAAGTGCATTCGTGGCGGCAAGCAGCTTTCTGGCGCGAATCGTCCGGCCCTGTGATATTTCTATGCGAATCGGCCGCGTCCACTCGATGCGCTCGACGTAGTGATCCTCGAAGATCGTGGCGCCAAGAGTTTCTGCGGCCTGCGCAAGTGAGGACACTAGGCCACTGGGATCGATCGTGCCGCCCGGGACTTCGCCGACTACGCGCAGCGTTCCGGAGTCGGTCCATTCGATCGGCGAATCGTTCGACGCACCTTTACGCGCAATCTCCCATGCTCCGGGCAGCATCAACTTGGCGCGTGCAGCGATGGAAAATCCACAGGCGTCACTGAGCCTGGAAAAAATCGATTGCACGCCGGCGATGACATCGCCGAGGCCCTCCTGATCGCCGGCAGCGGTTTCACCAAGAAACTGTCCGCCCGTGCGTCCGCTGGCGCCCGAGCCGATGTGCTGTGCTTCCAGAACAACCACGCTCCTATCCGGGGCTAAGAGGCGCAGCCATGCGGCAGCGGCAAGTCCCGTGAAACCCGCGCCAATGATGACGAAATCGGCCGATTCGGGCAGCGGTTTCTTGCTCGGCTGAAAATCAATCGTCCAGGGTGGAGTGCCCCAGGGGCCAGACCAATAGCCTGTCCGCGAATCGGGCCGCGATTTGGGATCGGCAGAGGCGTGCATGGTGAGAAGAAAGTCTCGCGCGGCCGATTTTTTGGCGCACGCGAGACGTCGTTCGGACTACAGGATGCTTTCGGTCCAGCTTTCCAGAACGTGGCGAATCTTAGCCATGAACTGGTGAGCCACAGCGCCATCGACGGCGCGGTGATCGTAAGAGATGGTGAGATAGACCATGCTGCGAACGGCGATTGCATCGTCAATTACCACGGGACGCTTTTCGATGGCACCGAGGCCAAGGATTGCCACGTTGGGCTGGTTGATGACGGGCAAGCCGAACAAGCCGCCGAAGACGCCCGGATTCGTGATGGAGAATGTGCTCTCGGCTACTTCTTCGGGCTTGAGCTTCTTGGCGCGGGCACGTTCGGCGAGATCGTTTGTGGTGCGTGCGAGACCAATGAAATTCTTTTCCTCGGCGTTTTTGATCACCGGTACGATCAGTCCCCAATCGAGCGCTACCGCGATACCGATGTTGCACTCTTTGTGGAGGACGACATTCGTGCCATCGACGGACGCGTTGACCGTCGGATACGCGCGCAACGCGTCGACGGCTGCGCGGATGAAGAACGGCATGAACGTCAACTTGGTGCCGACTTCCTGCTCGAATTTCACCTTCGTTTTGGCGCGCAAGTTGGCGATCGTTGTGACGTCGACCTCTTCGACCGAGTACACGTGAGGAGAAACGCGCTTCGAAAGGACCATGTGCTCGGCGATTTTCTGCCGCATGGTGGACATCGGCTGCACTTCGTAATTGCCGAAGTAAAGCCTTTCGCGAGGCACCGCTGTTTCGAGCAGCGCGGACGCCTGCCCGCCTGTCGCGGGTGGCGGCGGTGGCGGAGGTGCAGCCTGACGCGCCGGAGGCGGCGCGTATGACGGAGGTGCGGCAGGTGGCGCTTGCCGGGGCGCTTGCGCCGCGGGCGCCGCTGCGCCGCCGTTGCCCACTGCTGCCAGAATGTCATCTTTGCTCACGCGACCGCCGGCGGCGGTGCCCGGAACCTGCGCGAGATCGATGTTGTTCTCGCGGGCGATGCGGCGAACGAGCGGCGAGCTGCGAACTTTTTCACCCGAAGACGCGGAGGCGCTGGGCGGAGCACCGGGACTTGCGGGCGCAGTCGTTGTGGCGCTCTTCGAAGCGGCGGGTGCGGCGGGCTTCGCGGCTTCAGGCTTCGCGGGAGCGGGTGCTGGAGGGGCTGCGGTTGCCGAGCCGACTGCGTCAATCGTTGCTACGATCGTTTGCACGGGAACCGTTTGCCCTGCGTTAACTTTGATTTCTTTCAAAACGCCGGCGGCAGGAGCGGGAATTTCCGCGTCGACCTTATCCGTGGAAATTTCAAAAAGCGGCTCGTCACGCTCGATCTTTTCGCCGGGCTTTTTCAACCATTTTGTGATCGTACCTTCGTGAATGCTCTCGCCCATCTGGGGCATGATGACGTCAACAGCCATGATTTTCTCCTGGGATCGTGAAACTCAGGCAGCGCGCAGGCACTCCTCGTGCCACACGCCCGGTATGCCTTCGAGTTGATAAATCTCGTCTCCGCCATGAAAGAAGTTGACCGATTGCACCGTGGCAACGCGATCGGCATATTCCAACTGGTCGGGCTCAAGCTCATTGTGATATTGGCCGGCTTCCAGAAACGCTTCGAGGAAAGCGCGATCCGCGATGCGGACCTGCGTTCCGACATCGAACTCCGCTACATTAACCCCTTTTGTTTTCCCCACAGTTTGCGCTCACTTTCGATTATGTGCCGTGCTTTCAGTATTGTGCCAATTCCCGGGCCGCAGCGACAACTTTTTCCGCATTGGGAAGAAAGAATTCTTCGAGGGGTGGGGAGTAGGGCACGGGCGTGTCAATGGCAGTCACCCGCGCGATGGGCGCGTCCAGATGGGCAAAGGCTTTTTCGCACATCGTTGCCGCGATTTCTCCCGCGATTCCGCCAGTGCGCGTGTCTTCGTGGACGATTAGCAGGCGATTCGTTTTTTTGACGCTCTGGATGATCGCATCCGTATCGAGCGGTTGCAGCGTACGCAAATCGACCACTTCGGCCTCAATTCCTTCTTTTGCCAGCCTGTTTGCCGCCTCCAGCGCCACGTGCGCCATGGCCGCGTAACTCACAATCGTGAGCCCGTCGCCTTCGCGGCGAATGGCCGCCTGCCCCAGTGGCACGGTGTAATCTTCCGCTGGAACTTCTTCCTTCGAACGGCGGTAAAGCAGTTTGTGTTCGAAAAAGAGCACCGGATTGTTGTCGCGGATCGCAGACTTCAGCAAACCCTTCGCATCGTAGGCCGTGGAAGGATAAACCACCTTGAGCCCCGGCGTATGCACGAAATGCATTTCGGGGTTCGCGGAGTGAAAGGCCGCGCCGTGAACGCCTCCGCCGGATGGGCCGCGAATCACGATCGGCACGGGCGCTCCCCACAAATAATGCGATTTGGCGATGTAGTTCGTCACCATGTCAAAGCAGCAGGCGATGAAGTCTATGAATTGCAATTCGGCAATTGGCCGCAGGCCGAGATAGCTCATGCCGCAGGCCGCGCCGACGATGGCCGTTTCGCTGATGGGCGTATCGATCACGCGTTCCGGGCCGAAGCGCGCGTAAAGGCCGTCTGTCACTTTGAATGCGCCGCCGTAGACGCCGATGTCTTCGCCTATCGTGACCACGGCGGGATCGCGGTCCATCTCTTCGAAAAGAGCCTGGCGGATCGCTTCGAGCATTGTGACTTCCGGCATCAGCGTTTTCCTTTTCCGTGATGCTGGCGATTATCGTGGCGACGCTGGTGCGGCGGTCGTTGTCCTCGCTGGCCGCGCGGATTTGCGGGCTGCTGCGGCTGCTCTTTCGCGAAGGACCGGTCTTTTGGGCCACGGCCGAAGGGAACGCGTAGCGGAGTTTCTTCGCCGGAGCTTGGTGGAGCGGTTTCTTGAGGCGTGATTTCGCTCGGCTTTTGCGGACGCGGCTGCTGATTTCGTTCCTGGCGGTGCTGATGTTGCGGACGGTTCTGCTGCGCCTTTGCGTCAGGCGGCGCGGCTCGCAATGGTTTAGTAAATGCGCCGAAATCGGCGATTTTCCATGCCGCTTGCGTTGTGGTGGCGGGCGGCATCGCTTCTTCTTTCGGCCGTTGCCAGTTTGCTTCGATGGTGTGGCAACCTTCGCAATAGACGCCTTGTGCGGCTGACTCCGGCTTTGGGAACGGCGCTTCTTCAGCGAACTTCTGGTCGGCGTCGAGTTCGCGTTCGACGCGGGCATCGATTTCAGATTTCTGGTTTTCATCAAGCAGGCCACGCTCGATTAAATATTTCGTGTAACGATCGATAGGATCGCGCGCTTTCCAGTATTCGAACATTTCCTTGGGGACGTAATCGGCTGCGTCGTGTTGTGCGTGACCTTTCATGCGCATCGTTTTCGCCTCGAGCAGGCGGGGACCGCGTCCGGTGCGGCATTCGTCGACGGCTTTTTTCGTTGCGTTATATACAGCCAGAACGTCATTGCCATCGACGATGGAGCTGAGGATGCCGTAGGCTTTGGCTCGTTCGGCGAAGTCGCGAAGGGGAACCTGGCGCGAGGACGGAGTCGAATACGCCCATTGATTATTTTCGAGGATCACGACGAGCGGCGCGCGTTGTGAGGCGGCTAAGTTCATTCCTTCGTGGAACGCGCCGGTGGAGGTGCCTCCGTCGCCGATAAATGTGAGGGCGACGATCTTTTGGCCGAGGTAGCGGCCCGCCATCGCAACGCCGGTAAGGACCGGAATCAGGTCGCCGAGCATTGACGTGGGCGCGGCGATATGGCGATTTTTCAGGTCTGCCATGTGGCTGGTCGCGTCACGGCCGCGTGTTGGGGACGCTTCGCGCGCCATATGTTGCGTGAAAATGTCCTTTGGGGGCACACCTTTGACCAAAAGGGCGCCTATATTCCGAATCATCGGTGCAAGCCAGTCTTTGGCTTCGAGGGCATACGCGGCTCCGACCGAAATCGCCTCCTGACCCAAGCTGGAGTAAAGGCCGCCGACGATTTTGCCTTGGCGGAAGAGGCGCTCGAGGCGCGTCTCGATCTGGCGATTCAGTTGGAGGAAGTAATAAAGATCGCGGAGTTGGTCGGGGCCGAGTTGGGCCGGCTGCGACGGAGATCCAAAATTTCCCCTGTTTTTCTCGATTAGAACCGGCGCCGGTGCTTTGTTTTCAGTCATTTGCGCACCTTTCTAATCGGGTCATCTCGATTAGAATTTTTTCGCTGCGATGGTCCGAATCGGGAGCGGGAGAACGGCTGGGACGGGGCGTTGACCGAATTTTTATCATTTCACTTTGCCAACTATTTTATCATGCCTGGCCCTCCGATTTTAAGCAGGCCATCGATTAAGTGCCGGGACGGAAAAGAAATGAGACGCAAAGCGAGTGTTTCACACGATGAGACGATGATTCCCCGGATCCGCCAAGACCACAACTTGCAGCGGAGTATCTTCGGACGGCCCTCGAAGACACCGACGAGCCGCGCGTTCTCCTTCTCGCACTACGCCACGTGGCGCAGGCGCACGGCATCGGAAAAATCGCGAAATCGGCTGGTGTCGAGCGCGCGAGCCTTTATCTGGCGCTGTCCGCTAATGGGAACCCACGACTCTCCCCGTTGTACGCCGTTGGAAAGGCAGTTGGCCTAAAGGTGAGGCTTGAGGCTGCTTGAAATTTCGACTGCATTTTGGAGCCGCAAACGTGTTTCTGCCTCAGTTGGGAGCCGGGCGCTCAACGTGCTCGACTGTGAAGGATTCGACCACTGCTTCCGATGATTCCAGTTTTAATCCGAGTTCACTCAGGATTGTCGAGAGGGTCGGGCGATTCGGATCGGCAAGGGCTTCGGCCTCCGAGTTCGTGGAAAGTGGGTTGACGGGGCGCGGGATGCCGCGCATCGGAGTCCAGCCGTTTGTATCGATGTCGTAAAGGCCCGTGAGACCTGTGCGATCGAGCAAAGGGCGATCGGTGAAGTTATTCAGCTCGAAAACCATGTCCGCGATGGTGGTTGCCTTCAGGTGGATGCCTCGGCCCTGACCAACGTTTCCGGCGCCGCAGAGAGCCGTGGGATCGGCACACGCCTCCTGATCGAGTTTCGATTTTTGCAGTTTCGGGCCGTTCTTGGCTACGGTTAGGATATAGACCGGTTGTTCCTTCATGTCACGGTGCATCACTAGCTTGAATCGATCCGCGAGAAGCGATTGCAGCATCAGACGCATTTTTTGGTCGCTTGCTTTTCTCGAAAGGCCTTTTAGAGCGCCGTCTTGCGCCTTCGCTTCGATGTCATAGGCTTCATCGTTTGTGCCAATCCAATCGGGCCCGCCAGAAAGCTGCGTGCCTTGCACAGGGATGTTGTAGGCGACCGCAATGACAAGTCGCAAGGGTACACCCGCTTCAGTGAATCTGCCTCCGGTCAGAAACTCCGGAAACATTTCGCGATCTCCTTGTTTGTGAGGCTTCACGGACGCAACCTCGAATGATGGGCGCGCCGCGCCGTTTGTTTGTGCGCCAGGTTGCGCGGCGGTGAGCTTAAGAGGCGAGATCGCGAGCACGAAGATTGTTGTGGCAACACCTGCCAGCACGATAGTGAAGAATCCGACGCGACCACG
>DATEGW010000005.1:0-53456 GCA_035279845.1 Candidatus Acidiferrales bacterium
TCGATGCAATGCAGAAAGTGGAGCTCTGCCCCGTATCCGTTGGGATATACCCTGCATGTAACGCAATGGCCTTGCTAAACGTCTTGTAGGAAGCAAGGAAGGCCGGTTATTCCGAATCGGCCCAGGGACACGGAGAGCTACGTTGCCTTCCTTTTTAGATTTCGGAGTAAATTTCAAGGAGCGCATCGATGAAGAGAAATATCGCTTTGCTTGCAGTACTGTGTTTTGCGATTGCGGGCATTGTGGGCGTTGCCGCAGCGCAAGATGCACAAGTAGCGGGAACGTGGACAGTCAGCGCGCAGGGACGCGGCGGTAATATGCAGAACAGCACCCTCACGCTGAAGCAGGACGGTCAGAAGCTCACGGGGACGCTTGCCGGCGGTCGCGGCGGTGATGCACCGGTCACCGGTACGATCTCAGGTAACAACATCACCTTCTCGGTTACTCGCCAGACACAGAATGGCGATTTTAAGATCGACTATACCGGCACTGTCAGTGGCGATTCGATGAAGGGAACCGTCATGATGGGGCAAAACAGCAGAGACTGGACTGCGACAAAGGGCGCAGCTCCGGCCGCTGGTGCGGGCGGTTCGGGCAACTAGGTTTTTCCCATCTCCGCAGTGATGAAGGGGCGCTCGACCAGCCGAGCGCCCTTTTCGTTTTCAATAGAACCTTTGGCGTCGAAGTCGCTCAGAGCGTGGAATTTTCTGCCGTCACGTGCTCGCGGAAATAGTCGAAGGTCCGCTTCAGGCCCTCTTCGAGATTTACCTTCGGTTCCCACTTGAGAATGCGCCTTGCCTTGGTGATGTCCGGGCAACGCTGCTTAGGATCGTCCTGCGGTAGTTCGCGAAACACGATCGGCGTGTCTCGGCCTACGAGTTTCCGAATTCTTTCGGCGAACTCCAAGATTGTGATTTCGTGGGGATTCCCGATATTGGTCGGCATGTGCTCGTCAGATTCGAGCAGGCGATAAATGCCTTCTATAAGGTCCGAGACGTAACAGAAGCTCCGCGTCTGCTTGCCGTCGCCGTACACGGTGATCGGCTCACCGGTGAGCGCCTGATAGAGAAAGTTGGGGAGCGCGCGCCCGTCATTCAATCGCATGCGCGGGCCGTACGTATTGAAAATGCGCACAATGTGCGTGTCGACAGCATGATGACGGTGATACGCCATCGTCAGCGCCTCTGAAAAACGCTTTGCCTCATCGTAAACGCTTCGAGGGCCCACGGAATTGACATATCCCCAGTAAGTCTCCGGCTGAGGACTTACCGTGGGATCGCCATAACACTCTGAAGTGGAAGCAAGCAGGTATTTAGCCTTTTTGGCAAGCGCCAGACCGAGCGTGTTGTGCGTGCCGAGCGAGCCGACCTTCATTGTTTGGATGGGCCATTTCAAATAGTCCGGCGGACTCGCAGGCGACGCGAAATGCAACACCGCATCCACGGGCCCGGGCACTTCGATATATCGCGAAACGTCCTGGCGACCAAATCTAAACCGCGGGTGCGCAAGCAGATGCGAAATGTTTGCGTCTGAGCCTGTGATGAGATTGTCAAGGCAGAGTACTTCCCATCCACGTTCGATCAGCAGATCGCAGAGGTGCGATCCCAGAAATCCCGCTCCGCCTGTAACGACTGCGCGCAAATTTCCGCTCCTCTAGGGACTTCCCTTCAGCGCCGGAATACGATTACTACTCGACTGCCTAATTCACTGCCGATTACGATTTTCTTAAGACGGCAGTTATTTCCTGAGCGATCTGCCGCGCCCGGACCAAGTCGCCCGGCCCGAGCGAGATGGCCGCGACTTTTGCATGGCCGCCGCCGCCGTACTTTTCGCAAAGGGTCGCCAGATTAATATTGGCTGACGCCTCTTTCCACGGACTTGTGCCTACGGAGACTTTCGCTCGCGCGGGCGAAGCGCTTACGCCGACCGAATACGTGGCATCGCGGTAGAGATAGTACGGAATAAATTTGTTATAGCCCTCGAGATCGAGATCGCTGACGTCAAAATACACCACCCCGTCGCGATAGTCGGCGCGCTCGCGCATGATCTCAATGGATCGCTTGTGCCGCTCAAGAAGCGGGCCGAGATGTTTCTGTACCACCGGCAATTCAATCATCTCCTGCAATGATCGATATGCCAGATGCGGAATCAATTGCTGCACGAGGTTATTTTCAGGCGCCGCTTCGATCACGAGCGCTAGCTTCATCGCCGGTTGTCCGAGGCCAACGGCCTCTTCCGGGGAAGCGAACTGCGCACCATCTATAATGTCGCCCCATTTGATCAAATCGGCGATAGGGCTGGCGTCGAAACCGAACTTTTGCGACGCGATCGTGGCGAGGAATTTGGTGCAGGACTTGTAATCGGGATCGTAGAATTTCGTGCCTGAGTGGTCATGGCGGAAATGCTCCGCGTCCTCCGGCGTGAGGAAAGCGCTTTGATGGTGATCGAACCACCATGTGAGCAGAGGCGAGCTTGAATACTTGAAATCGACGATCACGTTTTCATCGCCATCAAACGTGCCATTTTCAAAGGGCTTCGACGCTTTGTGCGTCATGCCGGTGTATAGAAACTCAGCGTCGGGGCGGATACGTTCGCGGTAAAAGCGCGAAAAGATAGCCGCCGAGCAAGCCCCGTCAAAACATCTATCATGAAAGCAGACGCGAACCTTCAAACTCTACACCCCGGGTTATTGAGCCTCTCGGGCAAAATCGGCCCGAGAGGAAAGTTTGTTAGGATGGCTGCTGTCGACCCGGAAGTCAAGAGGGATTCGCGGCCCACGCAACGCAGCCTCGCAATGAAAAGTGTCGAGGAGCAGAACGCCAATAGGCCGGAGGATTCGTGCCGTTGTATCCTTCGTTTGTGCTCACGATCGACAGTACCATCGAGTTCGATTTGGACGGCGAGGCGGATTTCTTCGCTGAGTTGCCGGCTGTCTCGGGACTCATCCTTCTCGAGATGAAAGATGCGACCGCGCAGCCTTATCTTGCGCAGACGGCCGACATTCGCCGAGCGGCTGAACGACTTCTGCGCATGCCGGAGAGCGAATCGAAGCGGCTGAATCTGCGAAATGTGGCGGCGCGAATTCGCTACCGTGCGACGGCATCGAAATTCGAGCGTGCGGTTGTCTATTATCAGAACGCGCGGGCCCTTTTTCGGCAAGATTATCGCGACCGTCTGAAGCTGCGTCCGCCGGCATTGCTGAAAGTGAACCTACGCAACAGTTATCCGCGTTGCTACGTAACGCGTCGCGTTCGCGCCGACGAAGGCTTTTACCTCGGGCCCTTTCCCTCAAGGCGCGCCGCCGACGCATTCAACGAAGGCATTCTCGACCTGCTCAAAATCCGCCGCTGCCAAATCAAGATCCGTCGCGATCCTTCATTTCCAGGCTGCGTTTATTCCGAAATGAAGATGTGCATGGCGCCATGTTTTGCAGGCTGCACGCACGCCGAGTACGAGGCCGACGTTCGCGCCCTCGTGGCGGGTCTCGATACGCGCGGTTCAGCGCTTCTCGATCCGCTTGAACGCGAACGGGAAGTCGCTAGCGAGGCGCTTGATTTTGAGCGAGCTGCCGCTTTGCATAAGCGCGTCGAAAAAATCAAGGCGGCGCTGCGTTCGCTGCCGGATATTGCGCACCGCGTGGACAAGCTGGACGCGATCATTTTGCAGCGCGGCATGGGCGAAAAGACGGTGATCGCATTCCCTCTCATCGCAGGGATTCTTGCAGAACCCATCCTGCTCAATTTCGCCGATCTCTCCGAACCGCGCTCGGTCGAAGCCGTCTTGCGGGAGACGCTGGAGGCGGAATCCTCGGGCGATAAGCTCGAAAAGAAAAAGGCCACGCATCGCGCGACGCCTCCGGAAGCAGAAAACGATCCAGCCGCAGCCGGCGTGACAGCAACGCAGCAATACGAGGCTGCCGTCGAAAGCACGAACCTGCGCGAAGTTTATGGATTGCGTTCCGCGCCTGCCGATTTGAGCGAGCATCTTTCGCTTGTTGCGCGCTGGTTTTACTCCAAGCCTCGGCAGGGCGAAATCCTTTTCCGCGAGACGGACTGGCCGTATCGCCGCATCCTGCGCGCCTGCGCACGCCTGCTCGCCCCACCCGCGTCAGCCGAGGCCGAAAAAACTCCGGAGAGCCCCAACTCCCAAAATAGTCTGTAGGGTGGCGCTGCCGGCCGGCACATTTGCGCAAAAAAGAAGATTTTCAGGCCGTCGGAGCTCTAGCTCCCACATGCCCGCCATTTAAAGTGGGCTCGAGCACCTAAGGCACCACCTTTTGCATTGCCCGATTGCCGAACATCGTACAATGAACGTTTATGGCGGCATCGGAGACGCCCTCGCACCAATCGCCCGCTGCACAGCGCCGCTCGCGCATGCAGGATATGGTCCGTTCGCTGCGCCATCCCAATTTCCAGCTTTTCTTCAGCGGACAGCTCATCTCGCTCATCGGCACCTGGATGGATACAATAGCCGAAGCTTGGCTCGTCTATCGCCTAACGAATTCTTCGCTGCTGCTCGGCATAGCGGGCTTCGCCAGCCAAATCCCGGTCTTTCTACTTGCGCCGATCGGCGGCGTGGTCGCAGACCGCTTCAATCGTCATCGCGTTGTCATCGCGACGCAAGCATCGTCAATGGTTCTCGCCTCGATTCTCTGCTATCTCACGCTCACCAAGCGCGTCACGGTAATCGATGTAATCATGTTGGCGGCGCTGATGGGTTGCGTCAACGCCTTCGACATTCCTGCGAGACAGGCGTTCCTTGTGGACATGGTCGGCCGCGGCGACCTGATGAACGCTATAGCGCTCAACTCGTCCATGTTTAACGGCGCCCGTATCGTTGGTCCGGCCGTTGCCGGAATACTCGTCGCCGCCATCGGAGAGGGTTGGTGCTTTTTCGCGAACGCGGTCAGCTACATCGCCGTAATCGCCGGGTTACTTCTGATGAAAATCGAACCCACGAACACCGGCCAGAGCGGGGGGTCGCCGATCGAGCACATCATGGAAGGCTTCCGTTTTGTTCGCAACACGGCGCCGATTCGCGCCATCCTCCTTCTGCTTGGACTGGTGAGCCTTGTCGGTATGCCGTACAGCGTGCTTATGCCCGTCTTTGCGACGAAAATCCTTCACGGCAACGCCGGCACGCTCGGCGTTCTGATGGGTGCAACGGGCGTCGGCGCGCTCATCGGCGCTTTGCTGCTTGCTTCACGCACTGAATTGCGCGGCCTTGGCCGTTTCGTCTTCATTTCCTGCGCAGGCTTCGGAGGCTCGCTGATCGTCTTCTCGTTTTCGCACTGGTACGTGCTTTCAGTCGCGCTGCTCGTGCCCGTCGGCTTCTGCATGATGGTCCAGATGGCCTCGTCGAACACGCTCATCCAGGCGATGGTGCCCGATACGCTCCGCGGGAGAACGATGGCCGTCTATTCAATGATGTTCATGGGAATGGCGCCGCTCGGCGCACTGCTCGCGGGCGGCGCCGCGGATCGCATCGGCGCTCCCTGGACGGTCGCGCTCGGCGGAGTCGTCGCCATCATCGGCGCCGTCGCTTTTGCGCGCCACCTCCCGAAGATCCGCGTCGAAGCCCGCCAGCTTATCCTCGCCCAAGGCATGGCCGCCGGCGAACCCGCCCAGGAACTCAATTCCTCCGCCATGCCCTGACGAGCGCGGCGCTCCTCAGTTGAAATCTCGCCGGATGCAAAGGCTAGCGCTGGAATTCGCTTGAGATCCCGCCGCTGAAAGCACATTTGCGGCGGCGCGCATTTTCATCCTATAAAACACTCTTTTTGATAGCCAAAGTGATGGCGTGGCGTTAGACTCCCTACCATCTTCCGGTAAGTGAAGAGTTTAAGAGAGTTAGAGGGAGCGAGCTTATGAATTTGAAATCTGCCTGGAGCCGTCGTTCGTTTTTATCCGGACTTTCTGCGATGAGCGCGTTTGGCGGCAGCTTGTTTGCGCCGAGCGAAGCGAGCGCGAAGGCGAAGAAGTCAAAAAACGCATCGAACGTCGACGGCAACCCTATCGTTCCCATCACGAAAGGGCTTGGCTCCACGGGCAACATCTACGCCGAACTCGGCGTGAAGCCGATCATCAACATCAACGGTACGGTGACGGTAATCGGCGGCTCCGTAATGGCGCCTGAAGTAATGGAGTTGATGCGGCTCGGGAACCAGCACTTCTGCATGATCGACGATCTTGAGGTAGCGGCAGGGAAGTTTATCGCGAAATTGTGCAAGTCGCCTGCGGGTTATACGGGATTGGTGACCGGCGGCGCTGCGGCTGCGTTGGTGGTGGGATACGCCGGAATGATGACGGGGGATTCGGAACCGCGCATTCGGCAAATCCCGTACGTCCGGGATTTTCCGAAGACTGAAGTGATCATCCAGAAGGCGCATCGGTATCCGTTCGATCACCAAATCCGGCAGACGGGTGCGGTGTTGGTTGAAGTGGAGACGAAAGAGCAGATGATCAATGCGATCAATCCGAAGACGCTCGCGATCCACTATTTGAATATTCAGTCCGATCGGGGCCAAGTGACCGGACAAGAGACGATTGAAATCGCCAAGGCGCATGGGCTTTACACGTACAACGATGCGGCCGCCGACGTGCCGCCGGTCGAAAGACTCTGGACGTATCCGGCGCAGGGTTGGGACATGGTTACATGGAGCGGCGGCAAAGATATCAAAGGGCCACAAGCGACAGGGCTGCTGATCGGTAAGGAAGAGTTGATGCGGTATGCGTTGCTGAACATGAGCCCGCAGGAAGATCGCATCGGCCGTCCTTGCAAAGTGGGCAAGGAAGCGATCTTTGCGTTCCTGAAGGCGCTGGAGATGTTCGTCAATCAGGATTATGACGAGACCCTGGCGAAGTATGACTCGCGAGCAAAGACCGTTACGGACGCAATCGCGAAATTCGGCGTGACTGCGTTGCCGCGCCAATACAACCCTGAGGCGCTAGGCAACGTGACTCCTCATTACAGCTGGCAGATTCCTGCGACCTTGAATATTACCGGTCAAGAAGTGATGCAACAACTTGCCGACACCGAGCCCGTCGGGATCGGTAGCTTGGGCGCCGGCGCGAGTGGCATGCGCGGGCAATGGCCGCAGGGAATGTCCGACGGCAGCAACGTCGATGAGGGAGTAAACAAGAGTTTCGAAGGCGCCGCGCAGGAACCTGCGGAAAATGGTGGCCGCGGAGGGCGTGGTGGACGCGGCAGCAGGGGCAATCGCGATCCGCATACGTTCGGATTCGCCGTTTGGCAAATCAAGGACGGTGAGGACAAGATTATTGCGGACCGGCTGGTAGAAATTTTCAGCAAGGCGCCGAAGGCGTAGCAGCCAGCCCAAAGAGCGGATGCGTAAGGGCGCTTCACGTGACGCGCTGAAGTCCGTGCTACGTTTAAACCTTCAATCCGGCCCCATGGGCCTCAGGAGTTGCGTCCGCGCCATCCAGCAGCGTGTGGCGGGGATCGACCCAGAGCCATGCGGCTGCTCCCAGCGCGCAAAGAACCGCGGCAACTCCGAAAGATGCGTTCCATCCATACTTGCCGGCGATCCAGGGCGTGAGTGAAGCTGTGATGGCACCGGCGATCTGATTGCCCATGTTCATCATGCCTGATATAGAGCCGGCAAAGTGGCCGCCGATGTCCGCGCTTGCTGAGAAAAAGGAGCTCTGAGAAAGGTAGAGGGCTCCGGCGCCCCCCGCGAGGATTAAGCTCGCAAGGCGCGCATCTTGCGCGTGGCTTCCGAGGGCGATAAAAACCGCCGAAAGAACCATCCCGAGAGCGGCGATGCCGCCGCGGCCAAAACGCTGTCCGAATCGGCGCGTGGCAAAATCGTTGATGACGCCGCCGATTAAAGAGCCAACCGTCATCGCGAGGAACGGCAACATGCTGTAATACGCGCTCGATTTCAGATTAAGCCCGCGTACGTTGACCAAGTAGAGAAAGAACCAAGTAAAGAAAATGTAGGCGGCATAGCCAAAGGTAAAGTAGCCGAGCGTGAGGGCAAGAATGTCGCGACTCGCGAGAGCCTTTCGCCACGGGAGCTTTGGTTTCGCGACGACCGGGCCGACACCGGCGCTTATCCATTGTCTCTCGCTAGCGCCCACCCGAGGATGCTGTTCCGGAGTATCGCGGGCCAGCAAATACCAGACGAGGCCTGCGAGAAATCCGACAATGGCGCTGAACCAGAACGACCATCGCCATCCCCAATTCGTCATGATCCACGTGACGAGAGGAGGGGTAATCCCGGCCCCAAAACCGACACCGGCGAAAATGATTCCGTTGGCGATTCCACGCTCGCGGATGGGAATCCAGCTTGCGACCACCCGATTGCACGACGGATAGACCACTGCTTCGCCGGCGCCCAGCAAAAATCGGATTAGCACGAAGACCAGCAGGCCTCCGGCTAATCCGACCGGAATCGAGGCGGTGAGCGCCGTGAAGATGCCCCACCAGATGATGCCGATTGTCAGTATTCGTCGCGGACCCCAGGCGTCCGCCAAGCGGCCATCCGGAATCTGAAAAAATGCATACCCGACAAGAAAGGCGCTGAAGATGCGGCCGAGCTGGATGTTTGTAAGATTAAATTCCGTGGCAATGTCTTTGGCGGCGATCGAGATATTCACGCGGTCGAGATAGGCGACCGAACTGATCACAAACATCCAGAAGACAAGGCTCCAGCGAAACTTCCCGACGTTAGATTCAGACATCCGCAAGTCTCCTAGATGCGGCCAAATTTTTTGACGGCTTCTTCGATCGACTTGTACTTCATGATGTAGGCGTCAATCGAGTGCTCGGCGAAGTCCATATTTTGCGCGGTTGTGAGGATCTCGGCTGCGCGGGCGCGAGGAACGACGACAACGCCATCGTTGTCCGCGACGATGATGTCATTCGGCGAGACCGGGACGCCGTCGCAGGTAACCGGGACGTTGGCGCCGGCAAAAGTGTAGTGGTTCACCGACGTGGATGGCACGATGCCGGTGCCGTAGACCGGGAAACGGATCTGCGTGAGATAGGATGTATCGCGAACGCCGCCATCGACCACGGCTCCGGCGAAGCCGCGAGCCGCCATCGCAGTGCCCATTTCGCCGCCCATGCCCGCGATGTCCGCGCCGTCTTGGACGGCCATGACGTAGACGGAGTCGGGCTTGCCGTTATCGATGGCCGCGAGCATTCCGGCGAGCGCCTGGCCGCCCTGCGAGTTCTCTTGATGCTTTAATGCGACCGTGAGAGCAAAGCCGGCGAATTTTGTCGGGAAAACCGGGCGCATACGGTGGCTCATGTACATTTTCTTGCCGAGGATCTGCTCTTCGGCGTCGGAAACGGAAGCTACTTCGACGTGACGGAAACCGGCGAGCAACTCTTCCGGCGTGTTTGCAGCGGGGACGGCCGGTTCCGATGAGTTGGCTTGCGGCGAGCTTTGCGCGGAGCTCTGTGCTACGTCTGGCCTGCTCACTAAGAGCAGAGCGCACAGTGCGATTGCCGATATGCCAGCCGCACTCAGGGCCATCCGTTTCAAAGATTTTGTACTGCGAAAATTGAGTTCCATTTTTTCCTCCAATCCGATTTCCATTTCATATATAAAGCTGAGTGACTCTTATTTGCGCTCGATAAGGAGATTCACATGTTTGAATCCAAGTTGCGTTTGATCGTTGCTGCAGCGCTTTTTGTCAGTTTGGGCACCCTTGTCTCGTGCAATGGCACACCGGCTAGCGTGGCGGCGCAGAACAGCGGCGGGTGGCACGCCGTTAACCCGCCCGGTGCGGAAGTGAGCCCGAATTTCAGCAACGGCATTGTCGCCGGCAACACGATGTACGTTGCCGGGACGCAAGGCACCGACAGCAAAGGGAAATTAGCTGACGGAATCGGTCCCCAGACCACTGCCGCGCTACAAAACATCAGCGCCATTCTGAAGGCAGGCGGGTTTTCGCTGAATGATGTGGTCGCCGTAAATGTCTATTTGTCCGATATCCACGATTTTGGAGACATGAATAAGGCTTACGTCGCGATTATGCCCAATCCGAAACCCACTCGCACGACGGTTCAAGTGGCCGCGCTCGTCGACGGCGCAAAAATCGAGATTTCGGCCATCGCGGTCAAGCATTAAAGGCCTGATCTAAGGACAGGCTCCGACAAAAATTCAAGAAACAGCTTGCGAGATGACTCACGAGACGGCGCCGCCGTGCAGAATCTCCGCAAGGCGCTGTGCAATCACTTTTTCTTCGCCGGGTTTCAGTTGCCACGCGGAAACGGTGATGGTCTGCGGCGGTGTTCCCGTGCTCCGGGCGCTTTGGTCGCGATTCGCGTCATTTCCAACGGGATCGCCCATGCGAATTGCGATTGGTCGCGTAGCTAGCAATTGCTCACGCACTTTTGGCGTCGTCAGGTTCACCTTAGAAGTGTCCCAACTGATCGTCATGCTGACGGTGTGATTATCAATTTGATTCGGATCGAATTGATAGGACGTAGTCACTCCGGGAACCTTCGTGACGGCGTCTGAAACCGTGCCGAGCATCGCGCGATATTTCTTTAGGAGCGCGTCCTGATCGGAAGCGACGAAGAGTTCGAGTGCTTTAAGCATGCCGACGATCTCTTCTTTGCCGACCTTGCAAGGGCGGCCGATTGTGTCTTCCTGCGGACTCATGTTCATCAGCGCGGAATTGATTAAACCCTGCTTGCCAAGCAGGAGACCTGCGCACTGCGGGCCGCGAATATCTTTGCCGCCGCTAAACGTGACGAGGTCATAGCCCATGTTGACGTATTCCCAGAGGCGCGACACTGGCGGAGTATCCGCAGCCGCATCGTTGTAAGCAGGAACGTTATGCGCATGCGCGATTTTGACCCATTCATCGACTTTGACCTGGCCCTGGGGATTGCAGAGATTCGTGAAATGCATCGCGGCAGTTCTGGGATTTATGGCTGAGAGCAGATCTTCGCGAGTTTCGACTTCGATCAGCTTTACGCCCGTTTGCCGAATTTGATGATCGAATGCGTAGCGATGGCTCTTCTGAATGATCACTTCATTCTTGGGCATGCCGGTGAGGTCGGGGATTTGCTTGATCCATTCCTCATTGTCGCCGGTAAGAATTGCGGCGTAACCGACCAGCAGCGCGGCTGCTGCGCCCGCCGTGATAAGGCCGGTGTAGCCTTCGGGAAGCTTCAGCAGTTTGGCGATTCTTTGGCCGACTGCGCGTTCGAGATCGTCGATAACGACAAAGTGCTCGCTCGCCATGCGCATCACGGCTTCGACTTCCGGAGGAATCAGCGAACCGCCGATCACAGTCAGCGTGCCGGAGCCATTCATCAGAGGTACTACACCGAGTTCGCCGTACACATCGCCAGTTGCACCAAACCCAGTGACCGCAACCTTATCGTTGTAGCCGGAGGAGGGCCATCCGTAATATCCGGTGCCGTTGTCAACAGAACGCTTGGCTGCTGGCGCGGCGTCCAGTGTTTTCCCGCCAAAGAATGAGGCGCCCATCGCGCTTACCGCGGACAGAAAAGCGCGCCGGTTCCATTGAAGCTTCAGCGTCATTTTATACTCCGTCGATCTGCGCTAATCCGCGCGCGATTACTGCTGCGGCGGATTCACCACGGCCGCAATACCGCTGATCTCAAGCAGCGAGTCGTCTGGGATTCCGGCGACGACGACCGTAGTGCGAGCCGGTCCGCCGTTGGGGAAATAGGTTTTGTAGACTTCGTTCATGGGCTCGTAGTGGTACATCGAAGCGAGATAGACATCCAGTTTCAGGATGCTATCCATTGTGCCGCCACCGGATTCGACAGTTCTCTTGACTCCGTCGAGAACTTTCTTCGTGTGCGCGGCAATATCGGTTGCTTCCGGCTGACCGGCGACGTAGGGAATATGCGCGCCGATGCCTGAGATATAGATCAGACCGTTGTGGCTCATAGGTCCGCGACCGCCACCTCTACCACCTCTGCCGCGGCCACGACCCTGCCCCTGCGCCGCACTGGCCTGCGGAGGATCTTGTGCAAATGCTGAACTCGAGACGAGAGCCTTCGCGCCTACGCCGCCCGCAACTACTGCCGCCAATTTCGAAAAGAAGCCACGACGACTCGCTTTCGTATCCATGTTCTCCTCCATAAAAAGATCTAACTCCTGACGACGGCAGCGATGCAATTGACTTCCAGCAGTGAACCACCCGGCACTTCAGCCACGGCAATGGTGCAGCGAGCCGGGGCGCGGTGAGCGAAATAGGGCTGATAAGCCTTGTTCATCGCTTCATAGTAATCGAGAGATGCGAGGAAGACCGTGAGGCAGAGCACATTGTCCATGTCGCCGCCTGCGCCCTCGACGAGAGCCTTGACGTTGTCCATGACTTTTTGCGTATGTGCTGCAATGTCTAAGTTGTCCGGCGTATCGGCGCTTTCGGCTTCGCGACCGCTCTCCATTCCAGTCTTCGTTTGATAACTTGTAGTCATTTTTCCGTTGTCGTTTGCGCCCTGGCCTGAAACATAGATCAGGCCGTCGTGGACAATGACGGGACAAATCATTGGATTGCCGGCGACAGGTTTGCCGTCATAACCCAGTTTTTGGATGGATGATGTGCCGGCTGGCTGGCTCTGGGCGCCTGCCACTCGGGCGCGCAGCGCTGTCCAGGCAAGGCCAACGCCGGCCGCCATAGACGAGAAGCGAACCACAAATGTTCTTCGCGTGGAATGGTCAGACACTCTTTTACTCCCTTCTGTAAATCGGACTGCGTCTAATGCGCTGCTGCTGAATGTTGTGCCGCTTGCGGCAGGGCAAATGTGAAAACATTATCGCCTGAAGCGATTGCGACATATTGCTTCCCTTGCACAGAGAACGTCATTGGGGAAGCGGTGAAGGTTTGTCCTGTATTGAAGTGCCAAAGTGGGCGCCCTGTACGGGCATCAACGGCCTCGAGCGAATTCGCATCGTCGCCGAAGAACAGTAGCCCGCCTGCCGTACTCATCACGCCCGATTGTCCACCACGGCCCACCTGAGGATAGCGCCAAACGATCGAGTTCTTTACTGGGTCATAGCCGAAGAGCCAGCGCGTGGGCATTTCGCCAGGAACACGCCTTGTCCCGGTTGCGTAGTAGGTGACACCGTAGGAGTAGTCTTGAGGCTTCGCAACGAAAACGTTGCAGCCATTGTTGCCAAGAAAATAGAACAGGCCGATTTTGGGATTGTAGCTGGGCGAATACCAGTTTGTTGCGCCGCCATAGCTGGGGCAGACTTTTGTGCCGTCTGGACCGGGAATGATGCCGGTCTTGATTGGATGGCCGTCAGCATCTATGCCTTTCGCCCAATTAATATTGTCAGTGAAGGGAATCGCGGAAAGGAACTTTCCGTTGGTGCGATCGAGGACATAGATAAACCCGTTTCGATTTGCCTCGACTATCAATTTTCTGGGCCGACCTTTATAGATCGTATCTACCAGCACCGGAACTTCCACCGAGTCATAGTCGTTTAAGTCGTGAGGCGTGAACTGGTAATACCATTTCAGCTTTCCGGTGTCCGGATCGAGCGCAATCACGGAATCGGTATAGAGATCGTCGCCGGGCCTGCCTTCGCCGTAAAAGTCTGGAGCGGGATTGCCCGTCCCCCAGTAGAGCGTATTGAGTGTGGGGTCGTAGGTGCCTGGCATCCACGTAGTGCCACCGCCGCGCAGGTACATGTCTCCTGGCCAACTGGAGTTACCGAACTCGCCGGGACCCGGAATCGTCCAGAATCGCCAAAGCTCTTTGCCCGTCTTAGCGTCGAAGGCTGCGAGAAAGCCGCGCACGCCATCGTCTCCGCCGGATGTGCCAACGAGGACTTCATCTTTTAGAACAAGAGGACTGCTCGTGGCGCCGTAATTTGCGCTGGTTGTGTTTGCGTAGGTTATGTCCCAAAGCAGGTTGCCAGAGTGGACATCGAGGGAAAGCAAATGCGCATTGTCCGTTTCCATGAAGAGGCGATCGTGCCAAATGGCTATGCCTCGGTTGTGATGGCTCGAAGCGTCGTCAATGAGGCCTTCGGTGATTGGACGAGAATAATGCCAGATTAAGCGGCCTGTGGTTGCGTCGAGCGCATAGCAGTCATTCGCGGCGGTGATGAACATGACGCCGTCAATGACTTGGGGCGTCATCTCGAGCCGATTGCTGTTGGTGACGTGGAATACCCATTGGGCGGCTAGACGGCCTACGGTCGCTGTATTGATCTGGTTTAGCGCACTATAGCGGCGTCCCGTGTAGTCGCCGTTGTATGAAGCCCAGTTCGCGCCTACCGGCGCTTTCATCAGATCGGCAGTGGAGACATCGATCGGCTTGGCGTGGCCGGACTCTGCTGCGGCACTTCGGGCGGTCGACGGGGGCACCGTTTCAAGGGCCGCCTGACCGCTCGCAACGGACACCATGAAGCAGAGGGCGCACAGGGCAGCACCGAGAAGCCTGAAAGTTCTCACCAACCCTACCTTCCTCCCGGCGCAGAATTGCATCGGTCTGTTCCTTGCGCCCGTGATTGATGGATGCGAGGGCGAAAATTTTGCCACTGTCGGTGGAGGGAGCGACCTGATCGTACGAGGCCGTTCGTTTCACTCTGCGAAAGCCGTGTTCGCACAGCATAAAAATTAGCCAGTGCGAACAGAAAGCGAGATAACTCCAGTTTCAAAAGTTTGTCAAGGTGTTTTCACGATTTTGGCCGTATACAAGCTTGATTTTGCTGGACTGCGTGGGATAGCATACGCGCGGGTGGTGGAGGCAAGCCTCGCTTTATCCTCAGCATGCATTTTCATTTTGGAAGGCCGGGTTCTCAAAAATATGAAAGATCACCAACCACCCCGCTATAACATCACGGCACTACATCGTGGACTGAAGCTGCTTGCTCTCGTGGGAGAAGCGCAACGATCGCTTGCGGCAGGTGAAATTGCGCGCCTTTCCAATCTTCATGCGAGTACGGTCCATCGTTTTTTGGTGAACCTCGAGGCTGCGGGCTATTTGACGCGCGAGGATTCCACGGGGAAATATCAACTCGGCCCGTCGTGCGTGAGTCTGGGACGGGCTGCATTGGATCGGCTCGACGTTCACCGAATCAGCCTGCCATACCTTCAAGAACTCAATCGGCTCACACGCGAGACCGTGCATTTGACTGTTCGGCAGGATCTCACGGCTGTTTACGTGGAAAAACTGGAGTCGCTGGAGCCTTTGCGAATCTTTTCGCAAGTGGGCGCTGCGGTGCCACTGCATTGCACGGGTGTGGGGAAGGTGTTGCTGGCGTATGCGACCGAAGAGGAACTGAAATCTATAATGCCGCGCATTCCGCTAACGCGTTGTACATCCAACAGCATTTCGTCTTTGCAGGAGCTCGAGGCGGAGCTCATCCGCGTGCGTCGGCAGGGATACGCCACGGATCTTGAAGAGTACGAAAATCACATCCGCTGCATTGCGGCACCGCTTTGGGACCATGCGGGGCAAGTGAAGGCAGCGTTTAGCATTACCGGCCCCGCGACGCGAATGACCCGGGCGCGTCTGCGCCAGCTATCTCCGCTTGTCGTTCGCGTGAGTCAAGACGTCTCCAAGCAACTCGGCTACGGCGTTTCCATCTCGGCACCTGCATCGCGGCGCGCAGTTGCCGCAGCCGCGGGCTAATCAACAGGAACTTCAGAGGAGTGCGACTGATGCAGGAATCGAAGTGTTTCCAGCAAACGCGCCAGCCTTTCGAATCAGCGATACGGAGCTCAGGCAACCATCGGCACGTACGCTTTCGCGGAGCGGGCCCGCTCATCATAGGTTCCTGTGTGGTTTTAGGGATGTTTGGAACGTTTGCGCTGCGCAGCGTCGCCGCATCTTCGAAGGGATGCACGGTCTCGGAGACGAATTTCGATGGCTGGAAAGCGGAGCAGCTCGCGAATCAGTGGGTGAAGCTTGAGATCGTTCCGCAGCTTGGCGGACGGTTGATGCAGGTGACGTTTGGCGATCACGATTTTCTTTACAACAACGATCAGCTAAAAGGGCAATACATGCCGCCGGATACGCAGAATCATCGCTGGTACAACTATGGCGGGGATAAAATCTGGCCGATGCCCGAAGGCTCGCTGGACGAGCAACATTGGGCGGGAGCGGGCGGCGAGCCGCTCGATGACGCTCCTTACGATTTGCAAGTCCTATCGCATGGCGCGACGTGCGCCGTGCGGCTTACAGGACCGGTGGACCCGCAAATTGGCCAACAGTACATCCGCGACATCAGCATCACCGGCGAATCGCCCGCGATTTCGTTTCACGCGGTGATGAAAAACGTGAGCGGTTATCCTCAGACCTGGTCGGAACAATCCGTCTCGCAATACAACGCGGCGTCGCCCAGCGATGCGACGCAATTTAATCCGGATTTTTGGGGCGTCACGCCTGCGAATCCCCAAAGCTCGTACTTGAACGGCTACCACGTGCGCACGGGGAATCCCACGAATTCCGGCTATTCAGTTAAGGACGGATTATTCCGCGTGCACTGGAACAATATGGGCGGGGAAGTATGGACCGATTCGCCCGGTGGCTGGGTCGCCGTTGTCGATGGGACAACCGGCTACACGATGCTGGAGCGACGGAAATACGAGCCGGCAGCCGAATATCCCGACAAGTCTACGATCATCTTTTTTACTACAGGCGCGCGAAACCGGCCTGGGCCGCCGCCCGCGCAAACGGCACAGCCGGCGGAGCCGCCGCGTCCGCCCACGTATTACATGGAGGCCGAGGTAAATAGTCCGATGATCGAGCTTGCTCCTGGAGAAAGCTACGCCATGGACAGCCAGTGGTATCCGACGCGTATGGACAGCAGTTTCCAAGGCGCGACATATAGCGGCGTGGTCGGAACACCTTTAGCTGCGGCGGGAACTCCAAATGGTCTAGTGCTGACCGGCAATTTTGGTGTGCTTTACCCGGGGCAGCTGATCGCTCACTTTTACAATCGCGGCGGCGAGGCAATTGGAACCGCACCCGCCGGAGACGCGGATCCGCTGCAGCCGCTTAAGCTGCAGGTCACTTTGCAGGCTCCGCCTGAGACTGCTCGCGTCTCAGTCCACGTAGTGGATGCGCAAGGGCTGGATCATGGGCCCCTTGGCGAGGCATTCGTGAATCCTCCGCCTCCTGCACAGCAAGGGCGCGGCGGCGGAGGACCATAGCTTCTTAGTGCTTAGCCTTCAGATACGGAACGAAGCCGCGGACTTTCGTGCGCAGTTTGTAGACGGTGTCGCCGGATGTAAGGTAGAGCGTCTTGTAGTCTGGGTCGCCCCAGCCGAGGTTTGCGGGGCCACGCGGCATCATGATTGTGCCTAGATGATTTCCGGCGGCGTCCCATAGCCAAACTCCTCCTGGTCCTGTAACGAATAAGTCTCCCCGCGAATCGACTTTCATTCCGTCTGGAACGCCGCCGCGCTGACCCTCGGGTGGTTGCTCGCTGCCAAAAATCCGGCCGTTCGAGATGGCTCCGTCGTGAAATTCGTAGACGCGAATGTTGCGCTGCTTGGTGTCGTCTACGTAGAGCCGCTTGCCGTCGGGAGAAAAGGCGATTCCATTCGGCTCGTCGAGTTCTTTCGTCAAGAGCGTGACCTTACCATCGCGACTCAGGCGATACACGCCTTGGAACGGCGTTTCCTGCTGCTGTCCCTTGGGCAAGTCGAGCGTGGGATCGGTGAAATAATAAGCGCCGTCGGGACCCATTACGATGTCGTTCGGGCTGTTGTAACGCTGACCTTCGTAGTGGTCTGTGAGCGTAATGAGCGTGCCGTCTGGAGCGACGCGCACGATGGCGCGCAATACGCTGGCCGTGGTGATCAAGCGGAGCTGTTCGTCGAATGTGCTGCCGTCAGGATCTCCTGTGGTGGCGACGATTGTTTTGGAGCCGTCAGCTTTGACACGGTAAATGTGATTCTGCGTTTCGTCGCTCACATAAAGAAAACCACCCTCGCGCGAATCCCACACCGGGCCTTCCGTGAATCCGAAACCCGTGGCGAACGTCGCGAGCTTGGCTTTCTTGTCGATTCGCTTCCAAAAGCCCGATGAAATCGCCTGCAATGAGAATTGCCGAGGCTGAGGGCCGCGGCCCCGACCGGTGGATGCGGGGGGCGCGGTCTGAGAATTGGGTGACGGAGAAGGCGATTGCTGTTGCGCGAAGGAGAGCGTTCCAATGAGGCAGGCACAGATTAAGAATGCAAATCGTTTCACGAGTGCGCTCCGGTATTTTTCCGCCAGTGCTCTGCCAGACGATACTATGCTTCGCGGACCGTCTCGCGGGTCAGCGGCTGGCTAGAATTGTTTCTACTGTCTCCGCCCGCGGCCGCGACCGCTTGCGGGATGCGTCTGGCTCGCCACATAGGCGACTAAATCCTGTATATCCGAGGACGTAAGGCGCGTTCCATAGTCCGCAGGCATAAACGGCGTGGTCGCGCGTTCGATTTTCGCGGCGCTCGCTTTATCGATTGAGACGAAAGCTCCGCTCTTATCGATTAGTTGAATCGAGAAGTTGTCCTCGTTGCGCACCAGCCCGGTATATTTCCGGCCGTTCTTCAGAGCGACTGTAGTCAACACGTCTGTGGGCGAATCCGGCGGAGTCACGATTGCCGTGCGAATGTCATCCGCAGAGAGAGGAATGCCGCTGAGGTCCGCGCCGAGAAAGCCGCCTTCGCCTTTAATCATGTGGCACTGCGAACAACCAGCTGAGCCAAAGAATAGGACTTTACCGTTCGCCGCATTGCCTTGCAGCGTCGATTCGCCGCGATGCTGCAGGTCGCGCAGATACTTTACAACTGCAATGATGTCTGAATCTGAAAGGACGCCTGCAAAGCCTGGCATGCCGCCGGTATGCCCGTCGTGGACTACCGTGGCGATCTGCGTGTCAGACTGGGCTTGAACTTCGGGAGTGGTGATGTTTGGCGCTTCGCCGCCGTGTGCGTCGAGGCCATGGCAGGCGGCGCAATGGGACTCGTAAACCGTTCGGCCCGGAGCAGGTTGATTATTGTTCTGGTTCTGGGCGGCTAGGAGAGCCGAGCCGCCCAGAACCAGCAAAGCAATTGCGATGGATTTGCGCATTACTCAGAAGATGAACTTTACGCCCAACTGAGCGATGCGGGCGGGATGAGCGCCCGTCACCTTGAAGAAATTCCCAGAGGTGAAGCTCCCCGATGGGTTATTGAACTGAGTATGATTGAACACGTTGAACGCGTCGATTCGAAATTGCACCTGACGCTCGCCGGTAATTGCGATGCTCTTCTCCAAGCTAACGTCCGTATTGTTCCATCCCGGACCGATAATAAAGTCGCGCATCGCGTTGCCGATCTGTCCGGCCGGCTCCGCACTGTACACTCCAGTCGAACAGGTCTTCGAAACCTTGGGACAATTGATCCAATATCCGCCGCTCGTGCGTGGATCTAAGTGTTTTAGATTTCCGCCATTGAAATTGGGCACATCAACGCCGAATGTGCCGAGATACGAGTTATCGGTGGAATAGCTGACACCGACCGGCGTACCTGTCGCAAAACGCGTTGTTCCGGCAATCACCCAATCATGCGTGAGGTGTGAGAACCGGCTTGTCAATTTGTCGAACGGCAAGTTATAGCTGTAGCTCACTACAAAATTCTGCGGCAGGTCAAAACTCGAGAGCGACCAGTAGCGTTTATAATCGGGCGTTCCGAAAGTTGTAACGACCTGGGGCTGTGGCGAGAACAAGGCCGAGGGAAACGGATTCGGAAGTGCAGGTGAAGGATTCGGCAGAGGATCCAGCGCCCCTCCTAGCGACGATCCGGTATCCATCGATTTTGACCACGTGTATGCCGCCAGGAACGAATATCTCCTGCCCGTATGGCGCAGCGTCATTTGGAGCGAATTATAGTTTGAGCTGCCGACTGTTGAATAATACTGGTCGCCTCCTCCGAAATGGATTCCCATAGGCAGGCGCGTCCCGAAAACGCAGGGAAACCCAGCAGGCGAATTCGAGTCGCATTGAGTCCCGCTCGAATTCGGCAGCGTGAACACGTCATTTTCCTTGTCATGACCGCACGTTTCGGTGCCCGGCTGAACGTTCGCCGGATTGCTCAGATACGTGCAAATGGAAGGGATTCCCGGATTCGCTTCTACGGCGGAAGCAAGGCGATGGCCACTCGAGCCTACGTACGCGATCGTAGCCGTCGTATTTGGACTAATTTGCCGCTCAATCGTGAAGTTGTACTCCTGTGTGTAAGGAAGGCGATTCCTGATGTCGACGCCGGGAGAACTCGAAATAGGTTCGAAGAACGACCAATCGATGTTCTTGTCCCCTACCGGCGGGATCGTGAATGGGAAGTGTTGTCCGTAAACCTGGCCTCCCATCGAGACCCAGGGGGTCGCAAACTGCACGCTTGGAACCTGCCAGTATAAGCCGAACGGGGCGTCGGCGACCTCCGTGAAAAGGGTGCCGTCGTCGACGACCGTGTAGAAGACGCCCCAAGCTCCGCGAATTGCCGTATGGCCCGAAGAACCGAATACCTTGCCGAGCATTCCATCCGTGAAATTAGGGGAGTACGCGAACGAAACGCGCGGAGCAAAATTATTATACCGCGTGGGCGCGAGCGTCCGAGGAACACCGGGGTCTCCAGGAAAAACCCACCCGGTTGGTGACCCTGGATAGATTTGCGATGAAAGTCCGGGCACGATCGCCTGAATCTTGTTCTGCGTGTCGTACCAGAAGGTGCTTACGTCCTGCCGAAGGCCATAGTTCAGTGTCAAGCTCGGCTTGATGCGCCACGTGTCCTGCGCAAACACGCCGTAATACCACGCGCGGGAATCCAGCACCTGATTGCTTGCTTGGGTAAAGCTGTCCACGGCACCAATCAGATAATCTGCCAAGTCGTCGCCAGTTTCGCTCCCGTCGAAGCTGAAATTGCCATTTGGCTGTTCTACGCGGCGTTCAGTAATCTGCACGTAGTTACCTTCGCCACCGAATTTGATCTGGTGATTTCCCTTGATAATTGAATATGCGTCGCTGAGTTGGAACGTGTTATCGATCTGTCCGACTTGTGAGCCCACCTCGCCACCAGAAAAACCATTTGTACTGAACTGCGGCACTCCAGCGTACGTCGGATTCGAGGCGACGAGCCCATTGCCCCCCGCGACAAAACCCAATGACGCGTAGCTTGGTCCGATCCCGCCGATCGCTTTGTTGCGCGTGCTGGCCGCGCGGGTATAGTTCAACTTAAAGTCATTCAGCTGGTTCCCGCCGAAGGTTTTTACATCTCCGAAATTGTACTGCTGAGCACGCGCCGGAGTCTGCCCGGCAAAACCCGGCAGGTTTCCGCCGGCATAGGGATCGAGCGTACTGGAGTTGTCTAAGAAATAGTAGAACGAAAGCTGGCCAATTCCGGTTGTCGCATCGATTCGGGCGCTCCCCTTGTTATCCTTCAACGTGCTTTTTGCAGAGGTGGTTTGGAAAATCGGTAAACCATTCTGTATGCCGTTCGCGGCGGGCACGTATTTGAGTAAGCCAACAGCGGGAGCGGCCCACGCGCTTTTGGGAATGATTGCATTCGGGAATACACACTGTGCTGTGGTTGTGCACGGCCCCGGATATGGCGTGCCGTTCGGGTTCGATTTCGTCACGGTTCCGGGCATGGGCTGCGTAGCGTCGTAATAGTAAGGCTCTCCCGACGTGACGGTGTAGCCTAAGCGGCTAGAAAGCGTATTTGCCCAGGTGCCGGTTGATACGGATCCGTAGAAATCATTGTACGGATTCGTTGTTGCACCGGTTCGATCGAGCAAGTTGCCCGTCAGTTCGTTCGACGTGTTAGCCACAGTGCCATCCGACAAAACGTTGACGGTATCGATGACGCCCGTTGTTTCCCTTGTGCCTTGGTAATCACCAAAAAAGAAAAGCCGGTTGTGCTTGATCGGGCCACCGATGGTGCCTCCGAACTGATTTTGGCTATAGGCACCCTTGGTCTGCGAAAAGGGCTGAATGGCGTCCATGTTTTGGTTTCGCCAGAATTCGAACCCATCGCCGTGGAAGCTATTGGTGCCTGACTTCGTGATCACGCTGACCGCGCCGCCGCTATAATGGCCATATTCGGCGTTGGCGGAGTTCGTGATGATGCGGAACTCGGCAATGGAGTCGGCATTCGGAATGATGGACGTACCGTTCGCATTTCCCTCGACTACGTTGCCGCCGTTAACGCTGAATCCATTCGCATCGGTACGTGAGCCGGATACAGATACGTTGCCTGCGGACAGATTCCCTGATACGCGACCGGATTGGTTTGTCGAAGGATTAACGCCGGCCTGCAAGCCCATCAAATCGATGTAGCTGCGGAAGACTAACGGTTGATCGACGATGCTTTTGCCGCCGATCACATCGCCGAGCGTTGCCGTGCTCGTTTCTACGTGGGCTGCATTGGCAGAAACTTCGACGGTCTGAGACACTGTGCCGACTTCCATCGCGACGTCGACGGTGATGTGGTCGTTTACGTTCAGTGTGATGCCAGTCTGCTTGTAATTTTGAAATCCGGTTTGTTTTGCTTCAACGTCGTAGGTTCCGACGGGCAGCGTCAGGAACGAATAGGCGCCGGAAGCATTGGTTTGAACGGTGTTGACGACGTTGGTGGCTTCGTTTGTGGCGGTGACCGTGACGCCGGGGATGATCGCGCCGGTTTTGTCCGCAACGGTTCCGGATATTGTTCCGCCTGTATTTTGTGCCCGCGCGCCCAATGCCAGCAGCGCAAAACAGAAGAGCAGGCAAGCTATACGCCGAATCGCACGCATACTATTCATGAAGGATTTCCTCCTCTTTTACATGCGTTGTAGCTGGACCACCCACCCATGGAGGTCCAAAACACGCTTTCACTCTACGAAACGCGTTTCCGCGCTTTCTTGATCGAGTGTGCCGTAGCGAGGAGCTCGCAAATTCTATTTTCATTCAGTGAAATTTTCGGTCGCGGATAATGAAAACACGGGCACGCCCGGAACGGAAGCCAGATAATCCCAGTTCGGCTCGGCTGTCAAGGATTTTTTGTTCGCACGCGATATCCCAAGGGATGAAATGGCTTATAACGCGTGACGCCTGCGTCTCGCTCAGTAAAACATCTTCAGGGCCTTTTGAGTACAACTCGCGGCTGTGTGCGAATTCCAGGCTATCTCTGCGCCGGAGAGAATCTAAGTGGCGATACCGAGATCGGCAGCGACTTTGCGGATACTCCGCGCCTTGGAGATATTCCTCCGCGCTAGAGAGATGCTCCAGCATAAGCGATGCTGCCACTTTGACGACCTCCGCAACATATGCGTGCTAATCCACGCCCGGGACTTTCGCTGTCCTAATACCACCGTTCCCTGGAAATTTTTCGGGAATTGATTTACCTGCGGAACCCAAATCCGGTCCTTTGCATAGCATGAGCGCACCCATCTGCCCAGTCTAGAGAACGTCTCTTTAATCAGCGCCCTATTGTTGTAATAGCGCGTCGGGAGTTCAATGATGTTGCAGACACGATGTGAACGCCCAAGCGCTGCGGCGTGTCAACGGCTGGAATGGGTCTCCGATATGGATGGCTGACTACGAACGAAGCGACGGAGTTGCAGTACCTAATTCAGTAAGATAGAGTCACAAGCTAGTGCTGGTGTGGCGGAACTGGCAGACGCGCCGGACTCAAAATCCGGTGGCCGCAAGGCCGTGTGGGTTCGATTCCCTCCACCAGCACCAAATTCGTTCCTGCTCACGAGACGATTTCTAATTTCCAAGCACAGCAGGTCGCCCTTTTTCCAAAGGGAAGATCCGTCTACGTACGCGCAATCCTTTCGTGCAGCCTCAGCACGACCGACTTTTAGGCCAGCTAAACGTATCTTTTAAATCTTCAACATTGACACTTATGTGGCCGGATTCTAGTTTGCATTTCTGGCCCAGCCGCCGGTTCGTACGACTGGGTGTCTTCCGCCCAGCTCGACAAAAGGGGCGAAAGATGAAAAAGCGAGTCCTAGGCTTAGCACTCATCTGTTTCTTCATTGTTCTTACCACCTGCACCAACGCAAGCGCTCAGTCGCCAATCGCAATCGACACATCGAATCCCACGACGTGGGTGATTAGCAATGGCGCGCTGACCGTGAAATGGATGCCGGGCAATGGCCGGATATTCAGCATTCGATGGTCTGCGTTCCCGGATCAGGAACTGATCGACCAAACGAACCGAGACCGCAATGGTCCAAAGGGTTTTTACATGGACAACGTGGCCAGTCTGGGCGGCCCGACGACTCCCAGCTACTTTCTCGATCCCAATGGCCAGTACATCGATTTTTGGATTGCGGGACCGGCAAGCTCGACGGGCGGCTTTGCGTGGTCCTGGCACGACGTTCTATTTGCCAACGACCCGGGCGTGCACGTCTATTTCGTTCTTGATCACGGCCCAGGCGACGCGGCGGCGAGCGTCGGCCAAATCCAATGGGTGTTTCGCGGCGACTTAAATCAGTTTACAAACACCTACGACGTGAACACCGGACTCGGCAACCTCGGTGCCAGGACCGTTCCCACAAATCTTGCCTTCGGCGATGGAGGGCGCGGTGTCCAGGACGCCACCAACGATCTACACGGGCTATCGGAGCCGGTGGGTTTTCGCCGCTCCTTCTATACAAAATACGACTACTCGAGCTCCGAATATCTCCATCGCGGCGAGGGCGTGTACGGCTCAAATATTGCCGCCTGGATGGTTGTTCCAAACAGCGAGTCGCTCACAGGCGGACCTACAAAGCAGGACCTCATTTTCACAAACAACCTGCTGATCATGGAGGCCTATTCAAACCACCTCGACAACAATATAAGCTTTCAGGTGCCGCAGGATGCCGTGCTCCACAGGATCTACGGTCCTTTTTACCTACATTTCAACTCGTTGAGCGCGACAACTCCCACGGCCGCTTCGCTTTATGCGGAATCCCAGGCGGCGTCGAAGAATTTGCTGCCTCTTTACAATAAGGAGAGCGAGCTTCTGGCCAACGGCTACGTATCATCAACACAGCGCGGCGAGGTTGACTTGAACATACAGGGTGCGCAAGGACTAGCGCCGCTCACGGGGTGGGCGGTTCTAAGTGACCCCAATACGAATTTCCAGTACTCGCATGCCGGAACGGAATATTGGTCAGACATCAATCCGGGCGGTCTTGTGAATTTCCACGGCGTCGTGCCAGGCACCTATCGTCTTTCGGTGTACGTCCTCGGCCAATGGGGCGAAATGCGATTAGACGACGTGCAGGTAAAAGAACATTCGCCGACGCACCTTTCAGTGAACTTTGCGCCTGAGGCCTTCAGCTCATCGCTTCCCCTCTGGACGATCGGCACCGCGGACCGCTCATCGCACGAGTTTCTTCACGGCACCATTACGAATCCCGTAGACCTCGACCCGAACTATACGGACGAATATGTGGACCGCTTCGGCGATTCCGTTCAGGACGACCGGGAATTTTGGGGGAACTGGAACTACTGGTCGGATTTCGCCGCGAATAGTGGCGCAGTCGTCTATTACGCCACGCAGGTTGGTAGCACCGCCGCAACGAACGACCCCGCCCAGTGGAACTACAACCAATGGCACGTGTTCCATCCTGGGCTCTACGCAGGAATCTACAATCCTTCCGACCAAACTACTGATGGATACAATTATATTTGCCCGTCCTACGTGGGACCCTTCGGCGCATGCTCTACGGCTGCTGTGCCCGATTGGCAAGTGCACTTCGCCACGCCTGGCCAACAAGGCTCTTATGTTGTCTTGTCCGTCGGTCTTGCCGCCACCGAGGCAAATTTGACCGTTTCACTGAATGGAATGCCGCTCAAGTGGACCGGTACACACTTTGCGGACGCGGATGCGCGTAGTGGATTCTCAGGCACGTATCAATGGGTGGTGTTCCAGTGGCCAACAAGTTTGCTCAACGCTGCCGGCGCGGATAACGTGCTCACGTTCCACGTGGACAAAACGCAGGGCGTGATGTACGACGCGCTACGAATGGAAATAACGGGAGACTCCACAGCCCACGAATCTACTGGTTGGAATGATTACGAGTTCGTGAGTAGCGACGCCTACGAGCCCGCGAACGATGCAATAGACAATCAAAACTGACTCGAAGCAGCCTACTCGAGTGCGGGCGACTCTTGAGGAGAAGCAGGGTGGCGGAGGCGGCGTTCGAAGACGAAGCCAAGCCCCACGAGACTGCCCCCGACTATGAGCAAGTGTAGCCACCAGAGCGCCGCGGACTTATCGACGACGAACTGAAAATAGAAGGTATAGATGTTAATGATCAAAAACGTCATGCCGTAACTTTTCAGAATTCCCTGGCCGATTACTCCGGCCAGCCAGAGAGACAATAGGCTTACCAGGGCCCACAGACCGCTGAACGCAGCCCGCTCGCCATCGCTCGCACTCCAGCGAACGGTTTCCTCGAAATAACCAAAGACGGAAAGGAACCACAAGGCGAAGTTGATGTCGATCACCCCGAGATGTGCATAGACTCTCGAAAAATTTTGATACTCGCGCTCAAACGCGGCGGCATGCAACCACGCGATCGCGACGAACACAAATCCCACAGCGAGAAAGCGGAGAGGATACGTCATCTCCAGCCAATAGGCGCCCCAGCCGGATTCGTAGCCGGTCTCGCCGCCGAAAAACACGAAGAAGCAAATCGCGGCATGGATCAGCATCAGACGATTTTTCAATGCATACGCAAGCATCGCCAGCGTAAGGGACTGAATCCCGATGAGGGCCGGCCAGTTTTTCGACCCGTGCGAGAAATCGATTGCCAGAACAAAAATCAGCCCCTGCAGCGCGAAACCGCCCGTCATTTCCAGCGCCGCACCCGTCTTCATGAGGCCTTTCGCGCGAGCCAAGTAGCGGCCGAGCCAAATCAGTCCCACGGTTGCGAGGGAAAGGCCCGCTTCAGCTAAATGAATGGCCTTAACGTATTCATTCGCGAGAATCACGACTCCGGCACCGGCAACGACGGCCCCCAGAATCGTGAACCATCGTACCAACACAAGCAGGTCCCAAGGTGTGGTGGGGTAACGCTCCGCGATTTTTTTTGCGTCTCTGGCAGACAAGACATTTTGTGCTACGAGAACGTCGACTTCGGCGTTGATTCGGCGGTTGAGGTTTAAACTCATGCCGTCCTCCTTTGCCAACGCCTGAATGCAACCTCGAATGCCGTGCCCACGACGAACAATGCCGTCCCACCGAGCAGAAAGAAAACGCCCTCGTGCATGTGGTCCCAAAAGTTTTCGTAGTAGCGCGTGTAGACGTTGATCGCGAACACCGTGACGCCGAATGCGGTGAAAAGCGAATTGTGCAGGAGCGCGCCTGCGACGATCTGCAGAAGTGCGGCGACAAACCAGAGCCCGATCCACAACGCCTGCTGGCTGCGGCCGCCGGGAGAATCGATGCTGAGTATCAACAACGACAAATTCAGATAGATCAGGCCCATCACCTGGTACGCCTGATAAAAGCGGCCTGTTTGGTCGCGCCACTGGCGTTCGTGCAAGATACCGATCATCACAGCCGCAAGCGCGGCGAGGCTCATCAGGCGCGGGTCGTCAATGGCCAGCTCATACGTTGAGCGTCCGTACATGTCCGCCCATGACCCGACCCAATGGAAGAATTCGATGAGGGCTATGTAAAGCAGAAACGAATTCTTAAACCGATACGCGAGGATTCCCATTGGCACAATCGCTAGAACGCCCGCGACGAAGACGGCTTCCTGGCTGTTCAATCCAAGCGAGTTCATTGCGAGGCCAATGCCGAGCGTTGCGGTGATCACACCGAGAAACAGGAGAACTTTTGAGGACGAGGGATATTTGCCGAGCTTATCACTGGAAAGGTAAATCCCAGCCGCAGTGAGAGCGGCACCGGATAGAAACATCAGGCAGGCGATCAGCATCGGTGAACCCGACGCGGCACCGATGAGGCCGAGCAGTCCAAAAAAAGCCACGATCCCGCCGGCAACGCCCAAGGACTTCATGGCTTTCGCAATTCCGAAGGCTCTGGAGCCGTAGCGTTGGCGAAGAAGATCGTGCGTCTCCTTCGATACCAAACCGTCGGCCAACCACAGGCCGACGTCGTGCGCCAGACGTTCCCTGAGAGACTCGGTTGCCATGCTCGGATGAACCCTTTCGAACTAGTTTATGTCCGAAAGAGGAATGTACGGGTATAACGATGGCGTCTTACAACCAATCGGTTAACGGACCGGAGAATGGACGGCCCGCGAAGCGCCGAAGTCACCGCAGTGGAAGTCGATTCCATCCGCCAGAGCCAAGCTGCGTAACATGTAACAAACCGCTAGGGGTTCTTGCTCAGCTTGCGGAAATATTCTGAGACCGCGTCTTGATAGCCGGCCGGGACGGGCATCGGATCCGTACTGCGGACTTGCCCAGACTGGTCGGCTGTATCGGACTTGCTGCGCAACTGTAGCTCGAGTTTATCCACGTCATTGAGCACGCGGTTGTGCAAATCGTCCACCATTGCCGGATTGCCCGTGAATCGCCGCGGATCGAGAGAGGAAAGCTCTTTTATCAGCTGATCGACTTGTGCGGCCGTGGCCGGATCGTTTGCGACGTCCTGGCGAAGCTGGCTCAACGTGCTCAATCCTTGATCGATCGCAGCCTGCTGATCGGTCGCGCTGTTCATCGGGACGCTGCCGTTATCAAGATGGCTCGCTCGGTTCGGATCGGTGTTATTACCCGTATCAAGCCAGCCCCCATTGACGTTGTTCTGATTGTAGCCGCCGCCATAGGGACCGGTATACGCACCGCGGTTCCCATAGGTGCCGCCGGGACCAGTGGGGCCGCCGCCGTTTCGTCCAGCCTGCATTCCTTGGCCGCCCTGCTGGCCATTACGGCCCTGTTGTCCGTTCTGCTGACCGCCTTGTTGACCGTTTTGTCCCTGCTGGCCATTCTGTCCTTGCCCTTGCTGACCATTTTGGCCGGGCTGACCATTTCTATTTAGCTGACCGTTCTGCCCGTTTTGCCCCTGGCGATTTGGATTGTTGCCGTTGAAGTTGCGGTCAAGCGCCTCGAGGCGATTGCGCAAATCCTGAACGCGGTTGAGCGCGGTTTCCGGTCCTTGACCGGGCTGCGCACTCGAGGCGTTTTGCTGCGCCTGGCGGACTTGCTGGCTTAGCTGCTGCATGCCCGCGACAATCTGGCGTTCGCTGTCGTCGTCCGTGGGAACGTAACCGGTACGCAGGCGATCGGCGCTGCGTTGGATACGCGTCTCGAGATCATTCTCATCGAGATTACTCAGCGCATTGCGCAGTTGCGAGGCTGTCGTGCGGTCGCTGGAGGCGGCTTGCCGTTCGGCATCGCGCAAATTGCTTTCGAGATGCGCTAGATCGTCGGCCTGCTTTTGGCGGTCTTTCAAGAGTTGCTGCAATTCCGATTCGGCCTTCGAGTACTCTTCCTGCGAACCGTTGCCGTTATTCAGCTTTTTCGCTTCCTCTTCAAGCTGCTGCAAACGGCCGGATTGCGCCTGCTCCTGACTTGCCAGCCTGTCGGCATCGTTCGCCAGCGAATCGAGAGTGCCGGCAGTTTGCTGGCGCTGCATCCCGGCTAACTGGTTCTGCGCTTGCCGCAGACGATCTGCCGCGCGGCGTGCATCGGCGCCGCCGGGTTGCTGGTCCGCGCGACGCATGTCGTCATTCGCCTGTCGCAACTGATCGAGCGCCTGCTGCGCGCGCGCCGCATTGCTGTTGCTGCCTTGCTGCCCGCTTTGCGAAGCACTCTGTGAGCCGCTCTGCGAATTGCTTTGCGATGAGCTTTGCGAGTTGCTCGATCCATTCTGCGAATTCTGATTTTGTGCCAACTGTTGAAGCTGCTGTTGCAATTGCTCAGCCTCGCGCCGCAGCATTTCCTGCTGCCAACGCTGATCCGGCTGATTTGCGGTGTTCTGCTGCGAAGCGAGACTCTCTTGCCGCTTCGCCAGTTCGTCCAGCTTTTTCAGAGCTTCATCGATCTGCTGCGCCTGCTGGCCCTGCGCATCCTGCGCCGTCTGCGCGGTCTCGTACTGATTCTTGGCTGTGTCAAGTTCGAGGTCGAAAAGGCTCTGGAGATCACGCCCTGCGCTGCCGCCGCCACCACCGCCTCCGCCACCTCCGCGTTGGAACGCCACCTCAATCCGGCGAATTGTTGCTTCGGCGCGCAACAACGCTTGCAGTGCCTTTTCTTCATTCGGGATCGCGTCTTTCCATTGCTGCACTTTCAGCTTGTCCGATGCCGGACTCATTGCTTGCGCCGCCGTCGTCATATCCTGCTCGAAGCTGCCAAAGTCCTCGTTCGTAGACGGAATATCGCGGCTCTGCAAACGTCCCGCGAGCGAGAGTGCTTGATCGCGCAATTTCGATTGCACGTCAGAAAGGAACTTGGCGTTTTCAGAATTCTGCTGCGCAGAGGAATTTTTGTCGCCCGCTTGCTTCCATGTGGAACCGATGATTTCTTTTTCGCGTTGGGAGATTTGCGCGTTTTGATTGCCGGCGCCGCCTCCACCGCCGCCAGCTGCTTGCGATTGCGAGAATTCATACTCAAATGGCTGCGCCTGAATGAAATAAATATCCGTGCGCGATTGCGTGCGTGCATCGTTGGCCGTTGCGTAGACGCTCACCACGTCGCCCGGCTGGACTTTGAAATTTTCCAGCGACAGGACCGCGGAGCCGTCCGCCGCCTTTTCGCCCTTCTTCTTTAGCAGGTCGATTGTTTTTTCGGGACCGCCATTCACCGAATAGTGCAACGCGAAATCCGTGAGGCCGAAATCGTCGTTCGCCTTAGCCGCGAGCGTGACTTCTTCAATCGGGTTCGCCTGATAGTCGCGGCCCGGACGATTTAGCGCCACGTCCGGCGGATTTGGCTTATCGGCTTCGATGAAATAGTCCTCGGAGAGGCGTACCGGTTGCCCATCATCGACGGCACCGACGTGATAGACGCCGTCTTTATCCATCGTGATCGACGCGTGGTACACGTTTGCTTGGCTGGCAGGGGTGAGCTGCACGTCCTTGTCGTTCACGACGAGCATGCCATTCGAAAGTGGTTTATCGGTGACGACTTCCAGATCCGCTTTCGTTCCCTGAATTGCGTGGATATCGCCGCCATGTTCATCGGTGGAAGAAGGCATGCTGGTCCAAGTGGGGTAGTGATACGTCACGCGAATCTGCTTCACGCCCGCCACGTCCACTACTTTTAAGTTGTAATGACGCGATTTCAGCGGGCCCGCAACGACGTAATATTCGACGCCCATTGGCAAGCCGGCGAACAGGAATTGGTAGCCGCTCCCGTTCTGCTGCGGCTGCATGGCGACTTCGTTCCACTTTGTGGTGTTCGCATAGCGCGCAAAGATGCTGACTTTCTGCGCCTGCAAGCCAATCGGCAATGCCGTGACGAGTTCGTCGGCATTCTTGCGCACCGTGGCGTTGCCTGGCGTCACGCGCAAGTCGTACATGGGAGCGACGTTGCCGCGGCCGCCCATCCAGAGCAGTGCCGAGCCGTAGCCCAAAAAGCCCGGCCCCCAAAGAATCAACCAGACGAGCACGCCCAGCGAAGCGATGCCGGCGCCTAGCGCGGCCATCATTTGCCGGCTCGGGACGAGCGATTCAGCCTCGGCATTTCGGGTGTGGCGGAGCGTGTCCGCCGCAAGAAGCTCAATGAAGGGGTCGGTACCCTGCGCTTCGCGTTCGGTGAACGTGATCAAGCGCTGATCGAATGCCGGATTCGCTTTTTCGGCGATTCCCGATACGTGCCGGCGCGTCAGGCGCCAGAGCGGAACCGCCAGCCCAAACGCAATTCCCAGCGCGATCACAAAGAACAGGATTGCGCGCCCGCTCCAAAGGCTTCCGTCGGAAAAGGCGTAGTGGTTTGCGATCACAACGAGCGCGATGGTGACGAGCAGAGCCGAGCCTGTGAGGACGGCTACGCCCCGCACCCAAGCATGTTTTTTGAGCCGATTTTCCAGATGATCGAGGTAGGAATTAAGCTCAGTGCGTGCGCTCATGGCTCCTCCCGCTGTGTACCTAAGTATCTGCTTGCCAGCACAGATTCCGCAAGGGCCACCGCCGCCAGTGCCAGCAATACATACCACGCAATGCTGTAAGGTGTTTTCTCCGGCGCGGAATCGTCTGCCGAGGGTCCTCCCGACGTAGCGGATTGGGTTCCGTTGGACCCTTTGCCGGTCCATAGCGACATCACATCGTCGGGCATCGGCGCGAGATCGGACTCGCGCCGATCGGCGTTTACGCCGACCACGTCCTGCCGCCCATTGGCCAGCTTTAGTTGGTAAAATCCCGCCTCGGTCAATTGTATCGACTGCGCCTTCGCTGCCTGCTGGATCGAAAGCGGGTGCTTGCCTTCGGGATCGGTCACGTCGACGCTTACTGCCTGTTCTTTGGCAGTCCGCAGTTGCATGTATGAATCGACTAGCGCCATCCCTTCGCGCTGCTGCAAACCGGAAAGATCGCCGGCCGTTTCTTGCACAAACGGAACGAACATGGGATGTAGCGGCAGATCGTTCGTCAGGTTGTCAAAGCCCGATGCGAAGAGAACCACGCGGCCTTCGCCGATCTGCTTTTCGAGCACGAGCGGCGTCTGATCCGTTAGATGTGCGATCACGTGCGCGCCTGCCGGGTCGATTGCCACCGCATAATAAAATTTCACGCCCCCCCATTGATCGGCCTTGCCTACGGGCGCGTAGGACGTGTCCGTGTCACTCACGCTCGCGAAGCCGGCGCCATCGCGCGAATAATAATGGCTTCCGGTAATGTTGTTGCCAAAGACCGGCACTGTAGAGAGGCGAGCCATGGTTGTGCCGGCGGCGATCAGGAGGTTGCCCCCGGCGCGGACGTAGCGCATCAGGACGTTTTGCGCGCCTTCGGACAGGGAAGAGTCTGAAATCACCACAAACGCATACTTTGTGGGATCGGTTCCTTGCACTTGCGAGCCGGGAACCGTTTCCATGTTGAACGCCGATTGCGCCGAAGAGCCCAGTGCGGCGCCGAAATACAGAGGCGAACGCGAATCGTTCGATTCGTGCACAAAAAGGACGCGCTGCGGATCGGAACGGCGCACTGAGAACATGTACTCATCGTCGGCGGGCATCGCGTCCGCCGAATCGATTTTTACATCGCAACGGCTAAAGCCGTATGGGACGTCCAATGAATCAAACTCCACGCTCGCGCGGCCGTTCGCGGGCAGGCTGGCCTGCTTCGTCGCCAGCGTCTTGCCGTTGACGACCAGTGAAACGGTACGCGTTGCGGCTGCCGTGCTAAATCCTGCCACCACAGCTTCAACGCGCGCCTTCTTCGGATCCCACACTTGCGCGGGCGCATTGACACTTTCGACGGTCCAGTTCGCCACGGCGGATTTCGCCACCGGATGAAGCACCAGCGAGACATTTGCGGGCATTGCCATTTCCGAGAAGCTTGGCGGCATGTTAGTCCGTTGCATATCGCTGAAAACGTGTAGTTCGATCGGCGTTTGCACCGTCTGTGCAATCGAGCGGAGTGCGCCCGCCAACGCGCCGAAGCTCCCGCGGGAATCGCCCGGCTGGATCGCTTCGACGGCGTTCCGCAAGCCGGCCGGGTCGATGACCGGCTGGGTCATCACTTGAACTTGAGAGCCAAAGGCAAGTACCTGCGCGCGCTGCGCAGGGTTGCGCGAGGCCAGCAAAGAGAGCGCTTCGCGCTTGGCATCGTCTAGCCGCGAACCCGCTCGCATGCTCAACGAATCATCGACGGCGATCACAAGCAGCCTCTCGCCCGAGGCGCTTACCGTGGCGCGCTTGATATAAGGATTTGCAAACGCCAGCACCAGGAGCAGGAGCACTAGAAGTCTTAAAGTAAGCAGCGCCAGATAACGCAGACGCCGGTGACGGATCGAGCTTTGCGTCCGTGGCTCGACGAACATCAGCGAACTGAACTGCTGCGGCGTGCTGGTATGCCGCCTGAGGAGATGCAGATAGAGCGGCACTCCCACGGCCAGCGCTCCGGCCAGGAACCATGGCGCAAGCAGGCCCATTAGTTCCTCCCCTGGCGAATTGTCAGATATTCGGAAAGCACACCATCGAGCGGCTTGCTCGTCACCAGCAGGTGATAATCCATCCCGGCGCCCTTCGCTCCGTCACGAAGCGCCTGGATGTGCGCGTCAATTTTCTGCCGATAATCCTTATTCAGGTAATCCGGCGTCACTTCCATGTGCGCGCTCGTCTCAAGATCGACGAGCACCACGGCCTCGTTCATCTTCGGGTCGATTTCTTTCGGATCGAGGATGTGGAATAGAACGACTTCATTGCCATGGAAGCGCAGCGGCTCGACAGTGCGAATGATCGTCTGCGGGTCTTCGTAAAAATCCGATAGGATCACAACGAGACCGCGCCGGCGCAAAAATTCCTGGAAGTGATGCAGCGGCTTACCAAAGTCAGTGCGGGCATGCGGCTCCGCAAGCTCAAGCCCGGCAAGCAATCGGTGTAGCTGCCCCTGCCGCATCGACGGCCGGATGTAATTCCGCACCTCATCGTCAAACACGATCAAGCCTGCCGCGTCCCGCTGATTCTTAATCGCCAAATAGAAAAGCGCCGCTGCCGTGAACCGCGCGTAATCCATTTTTGTTACCGCGTGCGACGTGTACTTCATCGAGTTGCTGGCATCCAGCAGGATCGTGAGCAAGCTGTTCGTTTCGCCGCGATAGCGCTTCAGATACGCGCGCTCCGTGCGCGCAAACACGTTCCAATCCACATGCCGCAGGTCGTCACCCGGTGTGTAAGCACGGTACTCGGCGAATTCCTGGCTGAAGCCGAAGTCCGGCGAGCGGTGCAAGCCCGCCACGAAGCCATCGACCACGGTCTTTGCGACCAAGTCGAGCCCCGAGATTGCGTTCAGCACCGCTGGATCGAGAAATCGCTGCATCTAGGCGGCCTTTGGCGGCGGCAACGTCTGAATCAGCCGCCGCAAAATCTCATCCGAATCGATACGATCCGATTCCGCATGGAAATTGAGCAAAATCCTGTGGCGCAGCACGGGAATCGCAAGCGATGCCACATCCTCGTAAGTCACATGATAACGTTTCCGCGAGAGTGCCCGCGCCTTTGCGGCCAGCACGATGAATTGCGCCGCGCGGACGCTTCCACCGTAGTTCACGTATTTCTTCACGAAGTCTGGCGCATTTTCATTTTTAAGCCGCGTTGCGCGGACCAGCCGCACCACATATTCCGCAATCGAATCGGCAATTGGCACCATCCGAACGAGCCTCTGGAAATCGACGATCTCTTCCGCATTCGTCATGGTCTGCACCTGCGCGCTTTTTACCGTTGTAGTCAGGTCAATCACTTTCAGCTCTTCGTCCGCGCTCAAATAGTCCAGCACGGTATTAAAAAGGAACCGGTCAAGCTGCGCTTCCGGCAGCGGATACGTGCCTTCGAGCTCGATCGGGTTCTGCGTGGCGAGCACGAAGAAGGGCGAGGGCAGCTTGTAATGATTTCCGCGAACCGTACAGGAAAGTTCCTGCATTGCCTCCAGCAGGGCGGATTGAGTCTTGGGCGGCGTCCGGTTGATTTCGTCCGCCAGCAGGATGTTTCCAAAAATCGGCCCCTGAACGAACGTCCATTTCCGGCGTCCCGTGGTGCTGTCTTCCTCGATGATGTCCGTGCCCGTAATGTCCGACGGCATCAAGTCCGGCGTAAATTGAATGCGCCGGAATTCCAGCCCGAGCGTTTGTGCGATTGTCCGCACCATCAACGTTTTCGCCGTGCCCGGCAAACCCGTGATCAGGCAATGGCCGCCTACGAAGAGCGCCGTAAGGATTTGATCTAGCACTTCCTCCTGGCCAACGATCACCTGCCGCACTTGCGTCAGGATTCCGTCGCGCACCACATGAAACCGTTCGACCCTCTTTTGCAGTTCCGTTGAATCCAAGCCCATTTCCGCAGAGGTGGCCATCCGTTATCGTCCTTTCTGAGCGTCCTGGAGTTCCAAAAGTAATTTCAATGCGGGCCGGTAATCCGGTGCCGCTTCGAGTGAAGCGAGCACGCTGTCTTGCGCTTTATCGCGCTCGCCCGCCCCCATATATGCAGTTGCCAAATCGTACTCAGCCCCGGCCTTGTCCAGAGGAGTCATCGCGACCACCGTGCTGAACTCGCGAATCGCGCCGGCATAATCCTTCTGCTGCATCAGCAAATGGCCGAACTTGGTGTGGTAATCGGTATCGATCAGCGGATCGATGTCGTCGATTTCTTCATACGTCACTTCGGCGCCTTTTACGTCACCCAAGTCCTGCTGTAGCGATGCTAGTTTTTCGAGCACGTTCGGTCGGCGTCCGCGCTCCGTTTGATATTCCGCGAGTACCTTTTCCGCGTCCTGCTTATTTCCCTTGGCGATGTCGGCCGCAGCCACGAACTCGTATGCGTTCGCGTCGTAGACATATTCGGGATACAACTGAATCACCGCGGGGCCATCCTTCAGCACCGCGTCGTAGTCGGTCTTCTCCGCTTCCGCTGCGAGCGCTTTCAGCTTGTTGTGCCAGTCGTCGAAATGCGATGTGACAGCCGCCGTCTGGCCATAGAGCCACGGCAGAAACTGCTTGTCGAAGGCCTCAGGCGAGATGTCGAGGTTTTCCTCAAACGCCTGCTCCGTCGTCATATTCGGCTTTGCATAGGAATGTATGAACCCCAGCAACTTATCGGCGCCCCAGTGATCCTGGATGTAGTCGCAAATCTTTCCGGCCTGATAATAGGAGACAATTACCTGCGCCTCATACGTCGGCCGCACGAATCCCTTATCCAGCTCCGCCACCGGCAGCAGCTTTTTATCCCGCAGCGCAACGACAATCTCCGGCGTCATCGCGTCGCCCCATAGCGTGGAAGCCTGCGTCTCTTCATGTACGGCCAAGCCTTCCGTAAACCACCTCGGCACGCGATGGTCCGTCGCCGTCAACACATATACGTGGCTCATCTCGTGGCGCAGGGTGCTCGCCCACATGTTGTCGCCCGGCTTGCTGCCTTCCGGCCCGCTGCCAGGGCTATCCATGGCGACCACTTCGCCAAACGTGACTCCGAGCGCTCCGAGACCCGGCAACCCGAGCGTGCGAACGGCAAAATCCTCGTGATTCGGATAGACCTCGACTTGAACCGGATCAGGCAACGTCATTTGATATTTCTTGCTGTACGCTGCCATCGCGTCTTTCATCACCTGTTCGTAATACGGGGTCAGGGCGTCCGCCTGTTTCTTGTCGAATTTCAAAAGCATCTCGCCATCCTTTACGGTGACGAAATTCTGGCGATTGCTATCAAGCAGTTTCAGACTGTTCGATGTAGCGAAGTCGGTAAAGCCATTGTTATACGCAAGCTCGAGTTCTTTGTACGCTTCCACGTCTTGACCGAGACGCATCAGATTGACGCCAAGCTGCGAGTGCGCCGACCACAAATCCGGCTCGACGGCGATTGCTTTGCGGTAATAAGCGATCGCGTCGTTGTAGCGGCGATTCAGCATCAGATGGTGCGCAATCAGTTCGTAACCTTCGCCGTAGCTCGGATTCACCGCGAGCATTTTTTGAATCCACGCGTCGGGAGAACGGTCAGCCAGCAACTCGACAGCCGCATGAATCGCCATCGCGTTCAGCGCTTCCGGAGAAATCTTCAGAGCCGTGTCCGCTTCCAGGAGGGCGCCCGTGGTATCCGAATCTTCGAGATGAAGGCTCGCGAGCAACGAGTGCGCCTGATAAAATTTTGGGTCAAGAGAAACTGCCTTCGTCGCGTATTCGGGCGCCTTATTGTCGTAGCCGTCCGCGCTCAGCAGTGCCAGCCCGTAATAGGCCTGCGCATTCTTCGGATCGCGCTGCAAAGCCTCATTGAACAGCCCTGCCGCATCATTGTTGTTGAATCGCTCGTGAAACAGCATGCCCCAGCGAACGCGGTACATTGCATTGGCGCCGTCTGCCGCTACGGCATCGCGAAATTCGTTACTCGCGTCCTGATACATCTTGAGTCCCCAATATCCCTCGGCCTTCAGATATGGCTGGCTCTCCTGCGTGAGCGCCTCATAGCACTTGTGCGCTTCCGCTGTCTGTCCGCGATGCGTCATTTCATGGCATTGATCTGGAGTGGCGGCAGAGCACACTACAGCACCTGCGGTTATCGCCACAAAAAGCACCGCAATACGCCCGATATTCACTTATCGAGTTGCTCCTGTACTTTTGCCAACTCGACCAGATAACCGGTGAGTTGCTGCTTATAGTCGTTCGCGGCCATCGCCGCCTTCTGATATTTCAGCTCGTCAATCTTCTGCTCGAGATTCTCTTTTTGCGCGAGCAGTGCCTGCTTTGCGGGATCGTTCGCGGCGGCCTGATCCGTGCCGAGCCGCACAAGCGTAATGTTGGAAAGCAGCAATCCTTCGCCTGTCTGCGGCGAGGCTTCGCGAACGGCATCCGCTTTGCCGGTATCTTCGAATTGCGCATGTTCGGTCGCTAGTTGCTGCTCGGAATCGTAAAAATTCTCCGTTTTCTTCGCCGCGTAAACAAAAGCCTCCATCGCGCTGATTGACTCGTCTTTGTTCGTATCCGCGCCGGGATCCTGCAAAGCCTCGGCAAAATAGCGCGCAAAAATCGTGGCATTCCGCTCCGTGCCCGATTTCGTCGCCATGATCACGGCGCGTCCGGGCTTTTCGAGAGGAATGAGCGAACCGCCGCTCGCACTTGTCGTGTTCACAATCAGTTGCCGCTTCGAAGGAATCTTGTCGCAAAGCGCCGCAAGATCGTCGGCAGAAATATCCGGGCCCACGAGATTGAATTTGTATTCGAAGCCGTCAAACGAGCCGTGCCCGATCATAATCAGCACGAAATCGTCATCCGCCTTTGCTTCAGACGCGACTTGTTGCAACGCGCTCGCCAGCTTATCCTTCGTCGCATCGGCGCCGTAGAGCGTCGTCGCATGGACCTGCGTTCCAGCGGACTTGAACACGCGGTCAATATCCTTCGCATTTCCCTCGAAACGCTGTTCGTAATCCGGCTCCCCGCCGAGCCCGGCAATTGTCACAACATACGTTCCGGCCCACGCCGGCAGCGCAAAAAGCAGCAGGCACACGAGGCCAAGCCAGCGCGCCTTCATACGATCCCCCATTTGCGCCGCAGGAACCATTCCGAGAAGCGCAACAGAATCACGAGAAAGAAAATGATGGGCATATCCCAAAGCTCTTTCGTATCGCGCATCGTGATTCCCGCCGCCGAATACGGAATCTCCGCCGGCAGCTTCGAAATGTCGGACGCCGTCCAATATTTGCCGCCGGTTTGCGACGCAAGCTGTTCGAGCAGCGCGCGATTTTGTTCCGTATGGAAATTCTCCGCCACGCCGTCGAGCCGCTGGAAGGGAACTGAGTCGCTGCCCAATTCCTGTCCGGCCCGCTGCGCCGTAATCTCCGCGATATACGAACCCGGCTGGTCCGCTGTGAAGTCCGCGTGAAACACGCCGGGCGAATTGGGCGTCGGCTCCATATTGATGATGGACGAAAAGCCGTTCGGCCCAATCACGTGCGCCTGCACCTGCGCGTCGGTGGCGGGCATATAGGTCTTGTCGCGAACATCCGCCGAAATCTCGATATGCCCATTGTCATAAATCATCGGATTCGGCACGCTCGCCACGGCTTGCCCCGGCGTGTCCTGGATCATCCAGCGCAAAAGCTGCTGCCAGAAGGTCACATAAGACGTGTCGCCTAGCGGCATGAGCATCTGCCAACGCCATGAGCCGCCGGTCGCCATTACAGCCGTGCGGCCGCGGCCATAATTTTCCGTTACGAGCAGCGGCAGCGTGCGGCCATCCGCGCGCATCTGCAAAAGCACCGCAGCGCCGGGCTTGATTGTGCCTGCGTCCTGGTAATCCATCATGTACGGCAGCTTTTTCCATTTTTCGGCGTTCTTCTGCGGATCGTCATCCAGCCGCGTGATCATGCTGTCCGCGCCCGCTTGCGTCAGAACGGGATAAGCCGGATCGCGCCGGAATGTGTCCTTGCTTGTCGGCAAAATTACCGGCAGCAAGTCCGCCACAGCCGAGCCTTGCCAAATTCCCGCTGCCAGCGACGAACGACCGCCCAGGAAGAGCAGCCCGCCGCCCCGCCGATCGACAAACTCGCGCATCAACTCCTGCTGCGCTGGCGTGAAATAGCCGGCCTCAACTGAACCGATGATGATCGCCTGATATTGGAAGAGGGCATCCGCCGTGGAAGGGAAGCCATCGGCAAGATCGTCGGGATTGGTTATCCCCTGCCTATAGATTTTGTTTTCCGTGGTACGCAACATGGAAACTAACTGGACGTTCGGATCGTCGTCCTCGGAGCGCCGGATGAACTTGTATTCCCAACGCGGCTCGCCCTCGACATAAAGGATTTTTCTTTTCCCGGAAGTCACGTCCAGCTCGCGCGTGACGGAATTGTTCTGCGTGTTGGTTTCGCCGGACAGCACATCCACTGAAAAACGCAGCGACTTCATCCCGGCCGCGCCTGCATTGAACGGGAGCGCCTCGGTCTGGACCTTCCCATCCGAAGCGAGTGTGATCTGCCGCGAGGCGAGAACTTTGTCACCGTTGCGAACCGCAAGCGTTGCTTTCCGCCCCGAAAATCCGCGCTGGTGAAAGCTGACGCTTGCCGAAAGCCGCGAATTTTGCAGCGCGCGCGGTGCCACACTCGCGTCGTTTATTTCAATATCATTGGGAACTTGCTCCGGCCCGAAACCGACCGTCTGCACAGGAATTTGACGGCTTCGCAGCGCAGCGATTGTGGAGGCGTCGATGCCGCCCGAATTGTCCGCGCCGTCGCTCAACAGCACCACTGCGCCGATCGGCAGTCCTGTGGTTTGGTCCGCGAAATCCTTTAATTCGTCGCTGATTCGCGTCGCGGGCGCCGAGGCGTTCTTCAAGTTGTCGAGGTTGTTTACGCGCGTGAGCTGGTTGTCGACGCGGTAGATGCGCGTCTGAAATTTCTTCTGTAGCCCGTCGAGCACGCCCGATTGCAGCGCGTTCACTGCCTGCTGCTCGCGCGTGGCGCCATTGTCTGCGATGGACATGCTGCGCGAATCGTCCACGAGCACGGCGATGATGTTCTGCTGAGGCTTCAGCTCCGCGATTACGATGGCCGGCTGCCACACGACCAGCAAGAGCAGGACGGCCAGCAAAGCCTCAAGCGCCCAGATCACGCCCGCGTGCCAACCCTTCACTCCCGCCGCTGCTTGCGCCATGCGGCGATGAATCAGCCACCCCAGCACGCACAATGCAGCCACCATTAGCAAATAAAGGAGCCAATGCGGCCAGCCACTTAATAAAACGAACTGGCCCTTAGAGAAGATCGCGGTCGGATACTTGAAAAAGAATTCAAACATTATCCCCACACCCGCGAGCCCCGATCGCGGCGCCTATTCAGTTGTCAGCAAAAAAAAGTCAGCAGAGCAAACGTCAGTAGAACGAAAACCCGAGGAAAAGAAAAAGTCGTCATCCTGAGCCCGCTGAAAGCGGCGAAGGATCCCTCTTGTTTTTATCTATCTACAGCCTACTCACAAACATCGTATTGTCCTTCCGCACCCAGTCGGCCGAAACGCAAGCGCGCGCTCGAAACGCGCCGCCGCACCGCTTTTTCCTATACCTCGCTAACCTCATCTACTTCCTGTGGCTCTTGCCCTTAGTGCGTCATCCCATACACGATGTAATTCAGCCCCACGCGAAAAGCCAGCGACGCAAAATTCTCCGGGTATCTCGGGTCATCCGCCCACTCCCATGCATCGCCGAGGTGCATGTTGAACGTAATCGCGACGATGATCCGTCCTTTATCATCCCGCACCGCGCGCCAGCCCGGAATGTAACCGATGTCTCCGCCCGCCCCCGCTTCATACGTGCGGCCTGACCACACATACTGTTCGCCCGGGATCTGGAATCGATGGCTCAAATCGAAGAGCACGTGGAAGATTTCGTCCGTATCTTTCAGATCCTCCACTTGAGCATTCGGCAGGAATTGGTGCAGCCCTTGCATGAAAAGCTGCCAGTCCTCTGCGCCGTGGAAATCGTCCACCATCAGGAAGCCGCCCTTCATCAGATAATCGTGCATCCGCTTGGCTTCCTCCTCGTTGAACGACCACGTTTCCGCTTGGACGGCATAAACCCACGGATAGTTGTCGAGGGTGTGAGGGTCAGTTTCGGGCGTATCGATGTCCACCACTTGCGAGGTCGATCGCGTGTTGACGTTCGTCAACCGTTTCATCGCCATCAAGAACTGAATATCGGCCTTGGGATAATCTCGTTGCCACGGGCCGAATCCCTCGCCGCAGCCGCCTCCGCCGAATCCCCCAAAGCGCCGCCGGCCGAACCCGCCTCCAAACCGGTTGCCGTATGCGGACGCGTACTTCAGCCGAGTCCAGTAAAATTCAGCTTTGTCGGTGGAATTGCACTCATCGAGATAGCGGGAGCGCGCGTCGTACTGGCCGCCGCCATACTGGAAGCCGCGTGCCTCAATGGCGACTACGGCGCACACAATCAGCGCCGCTGAAACGCCAATCGACATCCGCTTGAGGAGCGTCATGCGGCCTCTTCCGTTTCCACGAGACTAACAGAATGCCGTCCTTTACTACAACGCGCCGCCGGGCAAATTGGTTGCATCGTCGTGGCGCAGCCACTCCTGATTGCGCTCTTATGAGACCGAAGTCGTGTGGTGGTGTCCAGTCTCCGGGCGACGACGCCTCGACCTACCTCAGTGATCTGACGATAATTGGAAAGAGTGACCCTTTCAATGAGTAGTCCATCACAACACGAGAGGCACATGCATCGCTGCATCGAGCTCGCAAGGCAAGCCATCGGGAGTGGCGATACCCCCGTCGGCTCGCTCATTGTTGACGGTGAAGAACTCGTGTCCGAAGGCGTCGAAGCGGTGCGTGCGCGCCATGATGCGACGGCTCACGCGGAAATGGAGGCGCTGCACGCGGCGTTTGCTCGGCGACGCTCCCCCGATCTGACCGGCTGCACGCTGTACACCAGCGTCGAACCCTGCATCATGTGCGCGTACGCAATTAGGCTGGCACGCATCAGTGTCGTTGTTTGTGGCGCCCGTGGCGGCGACGAAGCACAACCCGTCAGTGGCCGCAGCGTGCTGACCGATGAACGCATGCTGCCGAACCGCCCGCCACCGTTGGTGATCCGCGATGTTCTTGTGCAGGAATGCCAGAGCGTGAAGGATCAGGGCCGCCCGCCTTCAAGTACCGGTGCGAAGACATGAAGAAGAGATGAATGAGGTTAAGCTGGCAGGCTCTTAAGTAACGGCGTAACCGTCCAACGGTAGCCCACTTCTCGGGACCTTGGAGCGCAATGCGTGGCATTTTACCGAGAGCGGCAGTATAAAGAACGAGCTATGGAAGTGACTTGCTGGCATTGCCACGCCGTTTTCGATCCACTGGTAACTGGGAAACGGTGCCCTCACTGCGGTCATCATCCCGAGGCTTGGCTGTCGAAGTTGCGCTTTGCGGCCGTCGATTTCATCGGACCGGCAGCGCTCATAATTCTTGTCATCGCCAATTTCCGAGAAGATCCCGTGTTTTCGGCGCTGTTCGTGATCGGTGCAGCAGCGTGGGCGATCTTCATCATGTATGAAGACTTCACCGATTGGGTGCCAGCGTCGGAAGTTCCTCTGAGCAAGCCGCCGATGCCGGACAGTTGGAAGCAGTTTCAGGGCACTTCGTCGTCTGGCACCGGATATCTTGCCACGTCATCTGCGCGGCCGCGCGCGTCTGGATTAACGTGGGCCGAACGGCTCCTGATCCTCATCTTAGTATCCGCGTTGATTGCTTACGGTGCTTTACATTGGAAGCAGATTGCCAGTTTTCGATTGGCGAACATTCCCATTAGTTACGCGGCGATCTTTGTGGGCCTCATCGCCTACGTGGTCCGGCGCGTCGGTTTCGAGAGAGAAGTGCTGCGAGACGGCCTCCTCGCGGCAGGTGCTCTGACGGGGTGGTATGACAAGAGTGGCTATACGCGTTGGGGTTACCAGACCTGCGTTCGGATTCGCTACTGCTTCTGGACTGAGTCGGGACAAAAATTCGAAGGCAGCGGAACGTTGACTTCGGGACTTTCCGTTGATCACCTCACCATCAATCAGGAACCGCTGAAGGTGTTCTATCTCCCGCAGAATCCCAGCAAGAACATTGCTCTTTGCTGTACAACAGGCCGCCCAGCCGACAGATCCGAGCCTGCTTTCTCGTAAGTCCGGAGAAAGCCTTCGGTTCAGGCGGGTCGACGCAACAGTTGCCTGCCGTTTACTCGCAGGAGTTTGAAAGCGACTCGCACGCAGCGAGCAGGAACGGTCCCTTTTCGCGCACCCGTAGGCTAACTCCTCAACGGCATCCTGCTTACTTTTGATCCACCGGCGTCGTCAGGATTTTCGAATCGACAATCCCAATTTCCACTCGCCGATTGGCTGAATGTGCCGCTGCCGTATTGCCTTTCATGCGCAGGTCCGATTTTCCCAAGCCCTTTGTCGTTATTGCGGACGGGCTGATGCCCGATTGGACGAGTACATTGCGGACCGCTTCCGCGCGGTGCGCAGAAAGTTTCAAATTGTAGTCCGACGTGCCGGTATCGTCCGTGTATCCGTACACGTAAATGGAATATTGCTTCGCGGTCAGGAGAACGCCCGCAATGCGATTCAGAACGTCGCGAGATTGCGGCGTGACTTCCCACTTACCGGCGTCGAACCGAATCGATTTCTCGCCGAGCGTCATTGCAAGCCCCACTGCCGTGCGATGCGTTTCGGCAATTCCTCCGAGCACTTTTTGTAACTGCTGTAGGTCTTGCTCGTGCTGTTTGCGATACGCTTCGGCTTGCTGTTCGGCCTGCTTTGCCTCACCTTGTGCAGTCGCAGCCGCCTGGAGCGCCGATTTTGCCTGTGCTGCTGATGTTTCTTCTGCCTGTTTCGCTTCGTCACGCTGTTCCGCTGCCGCTTTCGCATTAGCGGCAGCCTGCGAGGCCTTTTGGGCGAGAGACATCGATTGCAACTCTGCGCCTCCCACGCGTCGGCTGAGCCGTTCGACCTGCTGGCTAACCTGCGCGATCCGCCGGTCCTGTCGCCTGACCGACCTGAAGAGCCACAGACCAAAAACAGCAAGAGCCAGAGCAAGGATTAGGGCAATCGCCCCCAGAACCACGCCCGCGACGCTTCTGGATTTCGCGGGTACCTCGCCGCGCTCTTTTGTCTCCGGGAACGGCATGGCGCTCGGCAGCGCGTCCTCTTGAACTGCTTGCTCCTCGAATTCCAGTGGCATCCTCGTCATGGCGTTCCTCCTCCTTGCTTGTTGTGCATCTCGGCCGCGTGTCTGCGCCGTCCTGGCAAAGGCGGGCGGCGGGCGGACTTGCAGGCGTTTGCTGAGAGGGGGGCGCTAAGAACTATTCCACGCGGGGTGCGCCAAGAAAATCGAATCGCTCGGGCGAACGGCGCAAGAGTTAGCTGTTCATGCGTACAGGCTGAAAGCCAACGTGATGTAACGTGCTTACAATACCGCGCAAAACGCCTTCAATGCGTTCTAAGGTGGCAAGCGCGCTATCTCAATCCTTTGCTGTCCCTATAAGTCCCGTTTAAGGCGCCGGATGCGTCAATTCCATTGACGCTCATGCTGGCACTTATTCTTGCTCGGAACACGAAGCGCCGCTCTCCGCCGCAAGCCCTTCCGGGCATCCGCTCGCCGCTTGTTTGAATCAGTGAGAACGTGAGAGGATTTTGTTTCGTTTGTTTCGTTTTCATTCTTTCGGCGCACAAGTGAAGGGTCCGTGAAGAGAAGAGAATTTTTTAAAATTGGCGGCGCGGCCGCGGCCGGCTTGCTCATCGCAAGTAAGGCTGCGGAATCGCAACAAAATTCGCAGGGAATCCGCCTGAAACCGCCACCAGCTTCACAAAGCGCCAACGCCCCATCGAGCGAAGGCCCTGCCGCGGATATCACGCTGCACATTTCGCCAGTTGAGGTCGAGATTGCCCCGAGCCGCTTCATCAGCACCATCGGTTACAACGGTACATCTCCCGGGCCTGTCTTGCACATGCGCGAGGGCAAACCCGTCACGGTGGACGTAGTTAATGACACCGACGCCGCCGAATTCGTGCACTGGCACGGTCTGTTCATCCCACCGGAAGCGGATGGATCGGAGGAAGAAGGAACTCCGCCCGTTCCCTCAATGGGCCATCGCAGGTTTCAATTCACACCTACGCCCGCAGGGACGAGGTGGTATCACTCGCATGCCATGGCTAATGGGGATTTGCATCGCGGCACGTACACCGGCCAGTTCGGATTCCTGATGATCGACTCCGGCAGCGATCCCGGGCATTACGATCAGGAGATTTTTCTCGCATTGCGCGATTGGGAGCCCTTTTACACCGATCAAAATATGGATACGGACGAATTGAATGGCGCAGGACCGACGCCCGAAAAGCCCACAGTAATGGATACGCGGCCCAACGGCCTCGAAGCGACTACGCAGACGTTTACGATCAACGACCGCATGTTGGGCTTCGGCGACCCGATTCGTGTCCGCGCCGGAACGCGCGTCCTTTTTCATCTCTTGAATGCCAGCGCGATTGAAAATCGGGTAATTTCGCTTCCGGGCCATACGTTTCACATCACCGCGCTCGACGGAAATCCCGTTCCCACGCCCGCCGACACGGAAATCGTGATGCTCGGCCCCGGCGAACGCGCTGACGCATTTGTGGAAATGAATCAGCCCGGCACCTGGATTCTCGGTGCGACGGACGATCCCACGCGCAACAACGGATTGGGCATCGTGGTCGAGTATGCGGGCCAGCAGGGACAGCCGCGCTGGATTCAGCCGAAGCAGGCGGCTTTCGATTACACGATTTTCGGCCATGCGCGCAACCAGCCGGAGCCGGACCACACAATCGAAATGGCTTTTGAGAAAATTCCAAGTGGTGCGGGCCGTTTCAACCTCTTTAACGTCAATGGCAAGCCGTATCCGCACGAGAATGAATTTGTATTGCAGCAAGGAGCGCGTTATCGGATTCTTTTCCGCAATCGAACCGACGATTCGCATCCTCTACATTTTCATCGCCACTCGTTCGAACTCGTCGACGTGAACGGAAAGCCCACCGGCGGAGTAATGAAAGATACCGTTATTGCTCCTCTGTACGGCCGAGTTTCGATCGATTTAGTAGCGGACCATCCCGGCCTCACCCTGTTCCATTGCCACATCCAGCAGCACATGGATTTCGGGTTTAAGGCGTTATTTCGCTACTCCTGATTGCCAGATTTATCGAGAACGTAACGAAATAGCTAACTACACGACCAATCTTCAGCCTCTAAGGTAAACCCTGTATCGCCTATGGCGGGGTCGCATGGGACACTACGGCGTCTTGCGCACCCCTTCTGCGCCAGGAGGCTCGGAGCAGTAGGGGGGAACGATGACCGTATTGATAACGAGCGGAAATCACACAATGCAGGATTTGATGGTCGCACGCGACGCCTTGGCGGCGTTTTGGGGCCCTAACGTGTCGGCGCGCGTCCAACTAAGCGCCGTCTCAGCACCCACAGTAGCTAGGGGAAAAGGGGGCGCCCCCGATACCGCCGAAAACGGCGGGCGCAAGCCGGAAGTGGGAAAAAAGACCTACCGCATTCTAATCGCCGATGATCATGAAGCCCTGCGGAGAGGATTGCGTTCGGCGTTGCTTGGCGCTGGTTGGCAGGTCTGTGGCGAGGCCGCAGACGGAAAGCAAGCTGTCGAGAAGACTGAGGAACTCAAGCCCGATCTCGTTTTGCTGGATCTGAGTATGCCCGTAATGAGCGGTCATGAAGCTGCGCGCGAGATTCTGCGCAACAATCCTGGCGTCAAGATCGTCGTTTTTACGATGCATGAATCGCAACAAGTGCGTGACGCTCTCAGCAAAATAGGCGTCCATGCTTTGGCCGTCAAATCGGCGCCCCTTTCGCTTTTGCTGGATACGATCCAGACCGTGCTCGGCACATAGCTTTCTTGCAGTTCCATCGGGCAGATTGCCCGTTTGGAAAGGAGAACATATGGCGAGTCTCAAAATTCTTTTGGCTGATGATCACGATCTGATGCGCCGCGGTCTCAAATCGCTCATCGGCCCGCGTCCCGAATGGTCCATTTGTGGAGAAGCTCATACGGGTTCGCAGGCGGTCGCATTGGCAAAACAGCATCAGCCTGACGTGGCCATCCTGGACATTTCCATGCCCGAATTGAACGGCTTGGAGGCTGCCCGCCGCATCCGCACCGTCTCCCCAAAGACGGAGATTTTGATACTTTCTGTCCACTATTCCGATCATTTGATCCGCGAAATCCTGCGGCTCGGCATTCGCGGCTACATGGTGAAAACGGATTCTGATCGCGACCTGATCACGGCGATCGAGACGTTGGCAAGGCACAAGCCCTTCTTCACCACCTGCGCCACCGAACTGATCCTCACGCATTCGCAACGCGCCGGTGCGAATATGTCCGCGCCGATGGATCTGAGCGATCGCCTCACGACGCGCGAACGCGAAATTGTGCAGCTTGTTTCCGAAGGAAAAAGCACGAAAGAGGTGGCGTCGCTGCTTGGCATCAGCGTAAAGACCGCTGAAACTCACCGCGCCAATATTATGCGCAAATTGCAGGTCCACTCCGTCACGGACCTGGTTCGCTACGCCGTCCGAAACGAAATCGTGCAGGCTTAAACGCGAGATTCTTCGCCGCTCCTCCTACTCGAATGCTCATGCTCGCGGCGAAGTCCTAGGGGCAGGTCTCAGACCTGCCCCTAATCTTTTATGTGCGAAGTGACTAGCGGCTTTGAATGGCTCTAAGGATATCGCTATAGGTGACAAAAGCGATCAGGGCCAGCAGAAAAATCAATCCCACCTGGACGAACCGCTCTTTAAACGCAAGGCTTAGATCGCGCCGCATTCCACTTTCGATCAGCAGCAACAGCACATGGCCGCCGTCGAGAATCGGAATCGGAAGCAGGTTCAGCAGTCCAAGATTGATGCTTATGATGGCTGTCCATTGCAGCAGCATCGTGGGGCCTTGCTTGGCGGCTTGCCCGGACATCTGTACGATCCCAACCGGCCCGGCGAGGTTACGCACCGAAACTTGCCCCGCGAACAGCGCCTTAAGCATCCAGCCGATTTCTGCCACCGCGCGCCCCGTAGCAGTCGTAGCATCCCTTACCGATTCGAGAAACTCTTGGTGTTCGTAGACCTCTTGCGATCGCTGAAGCACGCCAATTTGCCACACCATCTGTCCATCCACTTGGTCCAGGCCTTTAACCGGCGTCAACGCGGCTGGAACATCCGAGGATCCGCGCTTGACAACTAAATGCACAGGCTGGCCATTCGAGTTGTGGATGGCGTCTACGAGCTGCCCGAAAGAAACCACGGGCGCGTCATTTATGCGAACGATTTCGTCTCCCGCCTGCAGGCCGGCTTTGTCGGCAGGGTAGCCGGGCACAACTTGGTCAATCACCGCATGCTGCGCCGGGTAGCCGATAAGCGGCGCTGCCGAAGCCTCGTCTATTGGCATTTTCAGCTGAAGAGATTTCTGATGGCCGTCACGCAATACGACGACGGAAAAATCGGCGCCTGGCTTTACCTTGTCAAGGGCGGCATATACGTCTTCCCAACGCGGCGTGTTGCTCCCGTTCACCTGGAGAATGCGGTCATTAGCCTGCACGCTATTGGCATCATTCGATTGCGGAGCGGCTGCAACCACTGAAGGCGATCTCAACGACGCATCCGTCGGCATGCCAACGATGGCGTAGATTCCCCAGAAGATCAGGAAGGTTGTGAGGATATTCATGAACGGGCCTGCCACGGCGATAATGAATCGCTGCCAGCGCGGCCTGGACAGGAATTCGTTGGGCGCGCCCGACCGCTCTTCCGCGGGATTATCGCCAGCCATCTTCACGTATCCACCCAGCGGCAGCCAGCTAACGCGATAATCCGTATCGCCGCGCTTCCATCCCCAGATGCGCGCTCCGAACCCGATCGAGAAGACGTCCACGCGAACCCCGCACATTTTTGCGGCGATGAAGTGTCCCCATTCGTGGATTAGGACCAAGACGCCTAGAACTACCGCGCCGGCAATGAGTTCCCGCAGGATGTTTGTTAAATGGGCCATATTCCCTCAAACTGATTCTAGTGCAAGTCGCCGCCCAAGAGAAACGTACCTGAGCGAGCGATTCGAAAACGCAAAGAGCCGGAGAGCCCGGCTCCACTGCCTTCTAAGATGCTTTTCGCCTTCCGGCCGCTGCATCGTTCGCCAGGCGGCGTGCCTCCGTATCTGCCGCGAGCACATCTTCAATACTGCCGAGTGGCCTCCTGGGCATCCGCTCAAGCACGTATTCGACGACCATCGAGATCCCCAGAAAATCCAAGCGGTTCTCCAAAAAGGCCGCTACAGCTACTTCATCCGCCGCATTCAGTGCGCAAGGCAGCGGACCGCCTATCCGCGCCGCCTCCCGTGCGAGCGAGAGGCAAGGGAACTTTTTGTCGGGGACTTCTTCGAAGTCGAGTCTTTTCAGCGTTGTCCAGTCGAGCGCGCATCCTTTGGACGCGACTCGCTCCGGATACGTAAGCGCATATTGGATGGGCATGCGCATATCCGTGGGCCCTAGCTGCGCCAGGATCGAGCCATCCACATATTCAACCATCGAATGAATCGTAGATTGTGGGTGGATGACTACCTGTACTCGCTCGAGCTCCACGCCAAAAAGCCAGTGCGCCTCGATCACCTCAAAGCCTTTGTTCATCATCGTGGCCGAGTCGATCGTAATGCGCTGCCCCATCCTCCAGTTGGGATGCGCCAGCGCCTGCTTGGGCGTCACCTTGGCTAGTTGCGCAAGCGGTGTCTCGCGAAACGGACCGCCCGAAGCTGTGAGCACCAATCGCTTTACCTCTTTGTGCTCGCCGGCCCGCAGGCATTGATGGATCGCATTGTGTTCGCTATCCACCGGCAGCAATGCCACGCTTCGCCGCGCGACCGCCGCCATCACCACCTCGCCCGCCGCAACGAGCACTTCCTTGTTCGCCAGTGCGACGTCCTTGCCGCACTCAATCGCCTTGTAAGTTGCCGGCAATCCAACCACGCCGACCGTGGCCGATAACACGATTTCTGCGCGCGGATGCGTCGCCACGCGCTCGATGCCCTCTGCCCCAAACAGAATCTCAGGCGAAGGCCCATCTTTTTCCGCACCGCTGCGCGATTCCATCGTGGCGCAGAGTTGCCGCGCAGCCTCTTCTGTCGAAACGGAAACAACCGCCGGTCGATGGCGGCCGATCTGTTCGGCTACAAGGTCTACATTCGATCCGGCAGCGAGCGCGACGACCTCGAATCGACCGGGCAATGACTCAATCACGTCGAGGCATTGCCTTCCGATCGAACCCGTCGAACCTAAAATAGAAATTCGTTTCATCGGCAAGCAATTCTATGCGCGAGAGGCGGACCGTGGCTAGCGCGCAATTCGCATCGAGTTAACAGTCAATCCTGAGGGCGGGACTGAGGGCGGGACTAAGCATTCTCGCTTACGGCGCGACGATCTTCTCGCCGAGCCACTGAAACAATATCCACACGACTGGCGCGGCGAGAATCAGGCTGTCGATTCTGTCGAGCATTCCGCCGTGCCCCGGTAGCAATCCGCTCGAATCCTTCACCGAAGCGCCGCGCTTATAGGACGATTCGAGCAAGTCGCCCATCTGCCCCGCGATATTCGCCAGCGCCGCAATCAGCAGCATGACCAGGACATCCGCATGCATCCAAACCGCGAATCCGTACCCGACAGCCAGCGACGCGATCACGTTTCCGGCCGCACCCTCCCACGTTTTCTTGGGGCTCAGCGCGGGCGCCATTTTCACGCGTCCTATGCTGCGCCCGACGAAATACGCCACAATGTCTCCCGCCCAAATCAGACATAGCGTAAAAAGGACGAGCTGCCGCCCACGAATTTCAATCTCATCGAGCCGCACCAAATAGCTGAACGGCAGCGCGATAAAGAGCAAGCCTGCCGAGCTGACGCTGATTGCCGGAAGCGCGTCATGTAAAGGGCGCTTCATCGCCAGCACGATCCCCGCCGCGCCTAGGAGAAACGCAATGAACACAAGATCGAGCGAGAAAACGCCCCCCGCAAACGTGCGTACCAGCATGTTGCCGCCCGAAAACGTGTGCGTCTCGGTCAATCCGGCGGCATATTGCACGAAGAAGATGGCCGCCGCGCAGACGATGGTCCAATTAAGAAACGCACGAAGGCCGGAGCGCTCGCCAAGTTTCAGAAATTCAACCAGCGCCAGAATTGCGACGAGCGCGGCAATCGCAGCAAGCAATGTGGGAGGGCCAAACCACACGAGTAAAACTACGGTGGGCGCCAGCACTAGCGCGGTTACTACGCGAGCGAGCATTCGCCGGCTATCCTCGCCTCGTGGTTTCGCTGCCGTTGCCGGATGCGCCCGCGGCTGCGGCGCGTTTTCCGAGACCGCCGTATCGCCGTTCGCGCTTTTGAAAATCGATAAGCGCCTCGAACAAGCGCGCGCGAGAGAAATCCGGCCACAGCGTTTCCGTTACATAAATCTCGGCATACGCGATCTGCCAAAGCAGAAAATTGCTCACGCGCATTTCGCCGGACGTGCGGATCAGTAGGTCTGGATCGGGCAACCCTGCCGTATAAAGATGATTTGAAATCGCCTGCTCGTCTGCCTTAAAAGCGGAAAGGCCGTTGGCGCGAATGTCATTCAGCATCGAATTGAAGGCATCCACGAGTTCAGCGCGACCGCCATAATTCAGTGCCACGGCGAGTTTCATGCCGTTATTTCGCGCCGTCAGTTGCATCGATTCGCCGATATCGCCGTGCACCGCTGCCGGCAGCTCAGACGCTCGCCCGATCGCGAGAAATTGGATGTTATTTTTGTGAATCGAGGGCATCTCGCGCTTCAGATATTCGCGCAGTAGGCGCATCAGGAAAGCCGTTTCCGCCTGCGGTCGCCGCCAGTTCTCCAGCGAAAAGGCGTAGAGCGTCAGGCAGGGAACGCCAAGCCGCGCGCAGGTATCCACGATTTCGCGCGTCATTTTCACGCCTGCCTTATGCCCCGCGATGCGTGGCAAGTGCCGCCGTTCCGCCCAGCGGCCGTTGCCGTCCATGATGATGGCGATGTGCCGTGGCAATCGGCGAAGGTCGATTTTTTCCAGAAGTTGCGCTTCCTCGCGGTTTGCGGGAGTCAGCGGTTGCAGTGCTTTCACAGAGATCGCTCGGGGAACGCCCAGCGAGCGAAATTAGCATAGCGCCCAACGCAAGCGCAACCTTTGACGCCCGTTGGGAGAGCCTACTCACATGGTATCCCCCTGGCAGGATTGAAATGCTTGAGCGAGAAGCGGCGGCAGGAGATGGTTGGTTTGTTGAAGGTGGGGAGAAGATGACCGCCGTCGTGGCGGTGGGAAAGTGGGAATCCCGCGGGTTGGGCGGGATTCCCAAGCGGAGAGGGAAACCTGTTTTTGGTTTTCCTCGTA
>DATEGW010000006.1:0-12021 GCA_035279845.1 Candidatus Acidiferrales bacterium
TCGTCGGCTTGCGGATTTTGGGCTCTTATCCGGCAGCCAAGTAGCCGGGTTAGAGTTTTGTGGTCGCCTATGACAGCCGTGTCGTATCAGATGTGAAGTTTCGGTGACGCTCCAAGGGCGCAGCGAGCGGCGCCCCTACAGCTAAGGACGAGCGAATGATCATCAATATGCGAGCAGGCGCTACACAGGGCGAAATCAACCATGTTATTGACCGCATCAAGGAATGCGGCTTTCAGGCTCATGTCATTCAAGGCGAGGAAAGATCCGTAATTGGGGTTGTCGGCGACAGCAATAAACATCGGAACGAGCTGGAGGCGCTTGTCGCGGCGCCGGGCGTCGAGGAAATCGTAAAGATTTCGCATCCTTTCAAGCTGGCGGCGCGTCCCACGCGTCCGGAGGGTTCAGTTTTCGATATCGGCAGAGGCGTGCAGGTCGGGGGCAACAGCGTCGTTGTCGCGGCGGGGCCGTGTGCGGTTGAGTCGCGCGAGCAAATCAATGACATCGCAGCGAAAGTCGCTCACGCAGGGGCAAAGCTGCTTCGCGGCGGCGCGTTCAAGCCGCGATCCTCGCCGTATAGTTTTCAAGGCATGGGTGAAGACGGACTGAAATTGATGCGCGAGGCCGCCGACAAGAATGGACTGCTTGTGGTCAGCGAAGTAATGGATCCGACGCAAATCGAAATCATGCGGCCTTACGTCGATGTGATGCAGGTTGGCGCACGCAACATGCAGAATTATCATCTCTTGCGGGCCTTAGGCGAAGTGGACGTTCCGGTGCTGCTCAAACGCGGTATGTCCGCCACGCTTGAAGAGCTTCTGCTCAGTGCGGAATACATTATGGCCGGCGGAAACTACAAGGTGATTCTCTGCGAGCGCGGCATACGAACGTTCGATACGTATTTGCGCAACACACTCGACATCGCGGCTATTCCCGTTGTGAAGAGCCTTTCGCACCTGCCGATTTTCGCCGATCCGTCGCACGGCACGGGGCGCCGCGACAAAGTCGCCGCGATGGCGCGCGCCGCCGTGGCAGCAGGCGCGGATGGCTTGATTATCGAAGTCCATCCCGATCCTGAACGCGCTCTTTCGGACGGCGCGCAGTCGCTTTATCCCGATCAATTCGCCCAATTGATGGATGAAGTTCGCGCCATCGCTCCGGCGGTCCATCGCAACGTGGCGTAAGCTTTCACTGTTGGAATATCGATTTCGTAATGATAAATTGACGCGCGATCGGAAGTTACATTCTGTTCAGCCTGAGGTGTGCGGTGAGAGTTTTCAGTCGATTGACTGCTGTTTCGGCCGGATTGTCTGTCGGAATTTTCTTTGCCGCTGCTGTGCTGACGCCTGCACAAGCGCCAGCGACGGCGGAGCAGATCGAGAGTGGTGCGGCTTCAACTGCGCAAGCCGTTCGTGGCGGGCGCGGAGGCCGTGGAGGCCGTGGCGGACCCGCGCGAGGACCTGCTTATCCGATTCATCCGCAGGCCGACGATGCGACGATCGCGCGCGGCCAAGCGATCTATGGCCAGGATTGCGCCACGTGCCATGGCATGGACGCTCGCGGCGGCAACGGCGGCACGAATCTTGTGCATTCGCAATTGGTAATGGATGACGAGAAAGGCGAGTTGATTACGCCAGTCATCCAAAACGGGCGCCCCGAGCTTGGTATGCCGAAGTTTGACCTTACGGCGGACCAGATCACGGACGTCGCGGGCTATCTCCATAAAGTTGGCGCGAACTACCGGACGATTATCGATTTTCCGACCAATATCATCGTGGGTGACGCGTCAGCAGGGCAGGCGTTTTTCAATGGCGATGGAAAATGCGGCACGTGTCACTCGGTCACGGGCGATCTCGGGGGAATTGGCGCGAAGATGGACCCGAAGTCGTTGCAGAACGCACTTGTATCGGGCGGCGGCGGACGCGGCCGCGGCGCGACGGGAGTTGTGGTTCCTCCGACCACTGTTACCGTGACTCTGATCGGCGGAAAGACAGTTGAAGGGAAGCTCGATCATCTCGATGACTTCGTCGTGACGCTGACGGATGCCAACGATAATCATCTGACGTACGATCGCGAAAAGAGTGTCGCGAAAGTCGATGTGCACAATCCGCTGCGGGCCCATATTGATATGCTGCCGAAGCTGACGGACGATCAGATCCACAATCTCACCGCCTACTTGGTGACGTTGAAGTAGCTGGCGCAACGAAGATTACAGTGATGGGAATGCGCGCGGAGGCCTTCGTGACGTTTCGATCGAATGCCCACGCCACTATTAGCGCAGTCTTGCATTTGCTCCAAAAGACGGCCGTTTTTCTCGATTAGAATCGGATTTGCAATTGATCACAAAGGATTTGCCTTCGATTCTAATCGGTGCTTCTCGATTAGAAATTCTCGCTCCATGGCCTTGTTTTCTCACCAGAGCCGCTTTCCGACGCTAACAGCCCCCGCTACTTGTATTTTATCAAGTGTCGCAACTTGACACGTGTGCATGCATTGACGCAAATAATGGAATTCAGGATATTTAACGTCGCGAAGGTTGATGATGAGCCGTGCAGAAAAAGCGGGGTGGCCGAGAAAGAACATGTCGCCGGCTAAACAAGATCATGACGGTACTCCTGTCTTGTCGGAAGAAGAACTGCGGGCATGTACGATCGGAGAGCTACAGCCTTTAGTTGGAGGTATTCGAATTGTTGATGCCGATCCCGAGTGGCCGAATCTTTTTGCGCGCGAGGCGGAGAGAATTCGCGCCGCGCTAGGAGCACGAGCCCTTCGCATTGAACATGTCGGCTCGACGTCGGTTCCTCAACTTCCCGCCAAACCGGTAATCGATATGCTCCTTCTCGTGGAAGACTCGGCAAACGAGGCGAGTTATGCGCCGGCACTAGAGGGAGGCGGCTACGTCTTGCGCATACGCGAGCCGGTCTGGTATGAGCATCGCATGTTCAAAGGGCCGGATACCGATGTGAATCTGCACGTCTTCTCGCCGCGGTGTACAGAGGTGGAGCGCATGCTTTTGTTCCGAGACTGGCTGCGAAATAATCCGATCGATCGCGAACTCTACGCTCAGACAAAGATGCAACTCGCTCGGGAAGAATGGAAGTATGTGCAGAATTATGCGGATGCCAAAACCGCGGTCATCCGAGAAATCCTCTCGCGCGCAAGTTCTGCGTGCTCGGGCACCGCTTTGAGACTATCGCAGAAGCCAGCGGGTTAGCTATCCGTCCGCTTTCGTGGACTGGTTTTGCTTGGGAAGGGAATAGGCGCCGATGGCTGACGGCGTTCAGAACACAATCTGAGGTGATCGCGCGCTTGCTGGGCCCAGGCACCGTTCGGCGCATGCCTTAAATAAAGGGCCCATTCCTGGCGAGCCAGTTCGCGGGCGCCGCTTTTTTCATAAGCGAGCGCCAAATTGAAGTGAACGTCTGCGTGCTTCGGCATGGCGCGGGCGGCGGCGCTCAAATGCTCGATTGCCTCGGTCATTCTCCCTTGCTCTTCGAGTACGCACCCGAGGTTATAACGCGAGATTCCATTGGCGGGATCGAGCTGCACGGCCGAAAGGAACGCTGCGCGCGCCTCCTCCGTCATGCCCATCTGGTATAGCGCAACACCGAGATTGATGTGAGCTTCGATCCAATTCGGCGCGCGGTCGAGAACGCGGCGATAATGTTCGGCGGCGTCTGGCAAAGAGTCGGGGCGGGCCTCAAGCTGCAAGGCGGTCTCGAAAAGTTCCTCGGCGCTTCGCGCGGACATTGAGTGAACTTTTTCCGGTGCGGGACTCGTTTCAAACGGAAGTCCCCATTGACGGTGGATCGGGTCAAACGGACGCGAGTCTCCCGGCGGAACGATGAGGATTTCGCTGCCGCGCTCGATCGTCGAAAGCTGGTGCAGCCGCAAGTCCGGCGCTTCGAATTGCTCTTCGACGAGCGAAATCGCGAGTTTCACGCGGCTTGCCGGGATGTTGCTTTCCGTGAGGCGTTGAAGAGTTTGCAGGGAAACGAGATCACCAAAGGAGTAAAAGCGCTCACCCCAGCGGCTTTCTGGATAGATCAGCTGCAGCCGCTCCCAGTAACGAAGGCGACTCTGCTTTACTCCCAGAATGCGTTCCACTTCCTTGCGCGTGTAACTTTGGGGCAAGCCGCGAAGCCTCGATTAAAGAACTGCTGTGAAGGATTATCTACTAACTGTCAAGGAATCGGGACGCTATTTCGCGTGACTTTCCCCGATTTTCCACAGCATTTTCACGCGATTACCAAAAGATGACACGAGCTTTCGGCTTGCGGTTGCGCGCGGGAAACCCTTGTTATGCTTTGAGGGGCTTTTGCCTTCCGCAATGGTTCTTGAAAACGCAGAACGGTTCTATCTGGAGCGCCAGGTAACGCTTGGCCGCGCAATTCTCGTCGCGCTATCGCTGGTAGCGCTGCTTGAGACGGCGGAACAGCCTGTGCGCCGCGTTGACGTCATTTTCCTTTCGGCGTATCTATTCGCTGCGTTGATTGGCATTGTAGTAGAGCATACCTCGCACAAAAAGATTTTCAGGATACCTCTGGCAGCAGATTTCGCAGTTCTGCTGGCGTTTTTGGTGCTTACGCCGAGCGCGACTGCATTTTGGTTCCTGTTCCTTTTTTCGGTGTTTGCACTGGCCACGCGCGGCAATAGCAAGGCCATTCCTGCGCTGGTGGGTGTTGCGACGGCTGGCGTGCTGGTGCGAGTCGGGCTGGCCGAGCGATTCCAGTGGCAGAGTGTGTGGCACTGGATCGTAATCGCGTTTGGCATGCTGGTCTCGGGTTTGGGAATGGGCTTTTTGGGAGCGCGCGAGCGCGAACATCTTTCGCGGCAGCGATTTCTGGAGCGAATTACCGCTGTGCTCGACTTCGATCGGGGCCTGACCGAGTCGATACGCCAAGTCCTCGGCGAGTTGGCGCAAGAATTCAATTGCGAAGTGGCCTGCCTCGCCGTTCGCGATGAAGAGTTGGAACGCATCTTTGTGTGGAAGATCAGGCAGGGTGACACGAACGTGCTTGGCCCTGATACGTTGCCGCTTGAACGCGGCGAGACATTCTTACTCGATTCGCTCGAAGTGTCATTAGGTTGGGAGTTTGGCTCGGAAGATGGTCGCGGTTTTGGCTGGGATCGCCGCACGGGGTGGCAATTTCGTGAAATCCCCGCGCCGCCCCAGGCGACTCAGCGTGAATTGGGCTCACACTCGCTGCTCGCATCTACGATCGAGCTCGATAAGCGGCCGGCTGGGCGAGTGCTGTTGGTGCGGCCTGAGTCGGCCTCCGATAAGGCGGGCAATTCGGCACGATTTACGCAGAAGGAGTTGCGCTGGCTCGACCAGGTGGTACGGCATCTTGGGCCGCCGCTGGAAAACCTTTTTCTACTGCGCAATTTGCGCACGCGGGCAGTCGAGGCGGAGCGCAGCCGCATCTCGCGCGATCTGCACGACGGCATTTTGCAGACGCTTTTGAGCCTCAAAATCCAAATGAATGTGCTGCACGGCAAGTTGCCCGAATCCAGCAATGGCCTGGGCGCAGAACTAACTAATCTTCAAAGGATGATCCAGGAGGAAAGCGATGAATTACGGCGCATGGTGACGGAGATGCGGCCGCTGCGCGTGGAGAGCGCGGATATGCGCGAACTGATGTTCGGTTTCGCTGAGCGATTCCGTAGCGAGCAAGAATTAGCGATCGATTTGTTCATCGAAGACCGGAATTTGAGGCTTCCAGACCGTGTTTGCAGGGAGTTATTCCAAATATACAGAGAGTCAATTCATAATGTAAAAAAGCATGCGCGTGCCAGCCACGTCGTGGTAAAACTAGGTCAAGACGAGGCGAAAGTCTTTCTCGTCATTGACGATAACGGCCGTGGATTCAGCTTTTCCGGGACTTATAGCAGCGAAGAACTCGATAAATTGCGGCTCGGTCCAATTTCAATAAAAGAGCGAACAAGGAGTGTTGGGGGCACTCTGACAGTGGAGTCGAATCCCGGCCACGGGGCACGGCTAACCGTTGAAATCCCATTGAATTGATATGACGAAAACCAAACAGGCGATTCGGATCCTGGTGGCGGACGACCATGCCATCTTTCGCGACGGCCTCCGCAAACTTTTGGAAGGCGCCGAGGACGTTCAAATTATCGGCGAAGCTGCAAACGGCGTCGAATGCACGAAGATGCTCGCGAAGCTGAAGCCAGATATTCTTCTGCTGGATCTGCGCATGCCTGAAAAAGACGGATTGGGCGTTCTCGAAGAAGTGAATTTCGATACTACCGGCACGCGCGTGATCGTGCTTACAGCGGCCGAAGATGATCGCGATGTGGTTCGCGCGATGAGGCTGGGTGCGCGAGGCGTGGTGTTGAAACAGTCCGCGAGCGATTTACTTCTGAAGAGCATTCGTAAAGTTTCCGACGGCGAGATCTGGCTCGACAACCGGATGACGGCGGAAGTGATCGATGCATTCAAGAAATCCGCGGAAGCCGGATCGCGCCGCGATAAGCCGCTGCTGAGCGACCGCGAAAAAGAAATCGTGCAGCTTGTGGCGCAGGGTTTCCGCAATCGCGAAATCGGCGAAAAGCTTTTCATCAGCGAACAGACCGTGAAAAATCACCTTCACAATATCTTCGACAAACTTGGTGTTTCAGACCGCCTTGAATTGGCCCTGTACGCAATTCATCACCGGTTGATCGATCAGGCTTGACGCAGCTGAAGTTGCCGAGCGTGCCCTGCTAAGCTCAAACGCTTGGTGTAAGTACCACCAACAGCGTCGTTTAGCGCATCTGACCTTCCTAGTACTTCTGTACCGAAAGTCCCTTTTAGAATTGAGTCTCTCGCTCTATTGGTTACAATCGGCATCCCATATATTCTGGGCGCGTCTCAGAGAGCAGGAGGATGCAGTGACACTGAAAGAACGGCGAGCGGCCCGGCGCTTCCTCATGCGCCTGCCGCTAACGGTCCGCTGGACCGACGAAGCGGTGGTAGGCGAAGCGGCGACGGAATCCCGCGAGGTGAGCTCCCGCGGTCTGTATTTCCATTTGCCGAAAGGACTGAAAAGCGGCTCTCCCGTGGAGATTGTGATGACGCTCCCGCACGAGCTGACTCAAGCCGGGCCCGTGCGTGTACGGTGCCTCGGCCGGATCCTGCGCACGAGCGCGGAGTACTCTGGCGAAGTCGGAGTGGCGGCCGCGATCGAGCGTTACGAATTCATGCGCCACGGCGAACACGCAGCCTGACGCATAACGATTTCTTGCCCAAACCCTGCGGAGATGGGTAAGAAAATGCCGGGCGGTTCGGGTCCCTCAGCCGGTGCCGCCCGGATAGTTTTAATACGTGGCGTGTAGTTTTTTTTCATCATAGAAAAACGAAACGCTCTTCGGCGTTTAGTCACTCCCCAGTAAAACCTGTATGCACGGCCTCTTTATCTCATGATAATATTCGGGTTGTCTGATTTTCTTCGCCCACCCGGCCCGCGGCTGCCGACGCAGACATCGTACACGTCAGCCGTCTCAGCGTTGAGTGTGCTTTCAGGGAGTCTGTGTGAGACTCAGCGTCCGGCTCATCCTGTTGCTCGTGATCGGAATGGCGATCATGACGTTTCTGATCGCGCGGAGCCAGGTTCGCTCGGTAAAACTTGGCATGCGTGCCGATTTGCAGCGGCGCGCCGAGTTGCTAGCTGAAAGCCTCCAGGAAATCGTTGAGCCCGCGGTCGCAAAGCACTCCCACGAACAATTGCGCCACATCGTCGACCGGTTCGGCAATCGCCAACAACTCGAAGGCCTCATCGTCTACGACGAAGGGGGCGTAATTTTGGCGGAAAGCCCGAGTATTGTGAGGCATTTTACGCCGCCCGCTCTTCCTTTGGAGAAAGTGAAGGCAGATGCGGCGGGTGTGAGCCAAACGATTCGGGTGGATGGCCGCGAGACAGAGGCGTATTACCTGCCCTTGTTGAGCGACACGGGCATGAACGGGATCCTTGCGATCTTTTACGATGCGAGTTACATCGAAGCGCAGAGCAATACTATCTGGCGGGACACTTTGTGGCATGTGCTGGCCGAGGCTCTTCTTATTCTCATTGCCTTTGCGCTGATCTTTCGATGGACGATCGTCCAGCCTCTTTCGAAAACCGCCGCGTGGATGCGCGAATTGCGCACCGGGCGCGTAACTCCGCCACCGCGGCTCCCTAACGAAGCTTTTCTGCTGCCATTTTCGAAAGAGGTGGTGAATCTAGCTCATAGCCTCGCGGAAGCACGGGCAGCCGCCGAGTATGAGGCGCGCCTGCGGGAAACGGGCGAATCGCACTGGACGCCCGAGCGCTTACGAGCCATTGTGCAGAGCCGGCTGCTCGGACCACTTTTCGTTGTGTCGAACCGACAGCCTTATGCGCACGTTCGCCGCGGAAAAGCCATTGAAGCGGAAGTGCCTGCAAGCGGTTTGGTGACGGCGCTGGAACCCATTTTGCGCGCATGCGACGGAACCTGGATTGCGCACGGCTCCGGTGACGCGGATCGCAGTGTTGTTGATCGTCACGACCATATCCGCGTGCCGCCGGATCATCCCGAATACACGCTTCGCCGCGTTTGGCTGAAACATGAGGAAGAGCAGGGATACTATTTCGGGTTTGCAAACGAGGGGCTTTGGCCACTTTGCCACATCGCCCACACCCGTCCCACTTTCCGTGCTTCAGATTGGGAAAGCTATCAGGCGGTAAACCAGAAATTCGCAGACGCCGTTCTTGAGGAGATGGAAGGCGCCGAGAACGCGCTTCTCCTGGTGCAGGACTATCATTTTGCGCTGCTGCCTCGGATGATAAAGGCGCAGCGGCCCGATGTACGTGTTGCGATCTTCTGGCATATTCCGTGGCCGAATCCAGAGGCATTCCGAATTTGCCCATGGCAAAAAGAAGTCTTGGACGGTTTGCTGGGCGCCGACCTTGTCGGATTCCACATTCAAGCTCATTGCAACAATTTCCTCGAAACGGTCGATGCCGCTTTGCAGTCGCGAATAGACTGGGAGCGATTTGCCGTAAAGCGCGACGATCATACGACTTTCGTACGACCGTTCCCGATTAGCGTGGATATGCGCGAATCGCCGATACCTGGCGAAATACGTTCTCCATACGAGATTCGAGCGGAAATTCTCAAGAATTTGGGCATCAATGCGAGATTCCTTGGGGTGGGTGTCGACCGCCTCGACTATACAAAGGGCATCATCGAACGGTTTCGAGGTGTAGAGCGGTTCTTGGAGAAGAATCCTTTTTACGTCAAGCACTTTACCTTCGTTCAGATTGGCGCTCCGAGCCGATCAAGTATCCCGCGCTATCAGGATTTCACGGCGGAGGTTGAGAGGGAAGCGGCACGAATCAACGAGCGTTTTGGCGTGAACGGCTGGAGGCCGATCGCATTGCTCACGCGACATCACAGCCATACGGAGATACTCCCTTATTATCGTGCCGCGGATCTGTGCATGGTCACTTCACTGCACGACGGAATGAATTTGGTCGCAAAGGAGTTTGTTGCGGCACGAGATGACGAGCAGGGCGCGCTGATACTCAGCCAGTTTACGGGCGCCATGCGTGAGTTGCCCGATGCCTTGATTGTGAATCCATACGATACAGAAGCCGTGAGCGAGGCGATCCGCGTCGCGCTCGAGATGGACGCGGATGAACGGCAGATGCGGATGCAAAGAATGCGGCGCACGATTCGCGAGAATAATGTGTACCGCTGGGCCGGAACACTCATCAACGAATTGGCGGAAATCCGCATTGACGATTCGGAAGTGGCTTCGAAGCAGGAAACCTCGATGACCGGAGGGCCCTGGGTTTGACCGCGATTCGGCGGGCGACGGGACCCAAGCTCGACGCTCCACGCAATGAAGGTACTCTCCTACGTGACGGGCAGCATCCGCAAGATGCTTTTCGCGCACTTCGCGAGATTGTGGCCCAGTTAAAAAAAGCGAAAACGCGCATTCTTCTGCTGGACTTGGATGGCACGCTTGTCAGAATACGTAAACGCCCCGAAGACGTACGCCTTTCCAAAAAGGCGAGGGCACTTTTGGCGCGGCTGGCGCTTCTACCGAATACGACGCTTGCAATCCTGAGTGGAAGAAATGTGCAGTCACTTAAAGCGCTTGTGGATGTTCGAGCGATCCGGTATTTCGGTTTGCATGGAGCAGAGCAGGGCGGAAAACCGCCGTGTGTTCGAGGCAAACAGCGTAAGGCGTTGCAGGAGGCCAAGCGAACCGCCCTACGTGATCTGACTAAGTTTCCGGGGATAAACCTCGAAGACAAAGGATACGGTTTCACTGTCCATTACCGCGAGGCCGAACCAGCAACAATCGAAAGGGCCGATCAGGCGCTACAAGCGATCATGGCTCCGCTGCGGCACGACCTGCATATGCTGCACGGCAAAAAAGTATGGGAAATTCTTCCACGGCAAATTCCAGGCAAGGGAGAAACGATGAAGAGGGTCGTGGCTAATTCTCCGTCAGCCGCCCTGGCATATATCGGCGATGATGAGCCAGACGAGCCGGCGTTTGCGGCACTGCAGGGGCATGTGACGATCCGCGTAGGCCTGAACCCGGAAACACACGCGCGCTTTTATTTGCGCACGCCGGGCGAAGTGCTCCGTTTCCTGAATATGCTCGAGCGGGAACTTCGGAGTTAACTATGCGCTGAGGTGCTCTCGCAAGATGCGCAGCATGCGTCGGAGCGGCTCGGCGGCGCCCCAGAGCAGCTGATCGCCGACCGTGAATGCTCCGAGGTAATCCGGTCCCATCTTCAGTTTGTGAATTCGCCCGACGGCGACATTCAGCGAACCTGATACGGCTGTCGGCGTAAGGCAACGCACACTGGCGTCCTTGTTGTTTGGGACGACGTGCACCCATTGATGCGCGCCAGCCAGCATCGACTCGATTTCGCCGAGCGGCACATCGCGCTTTAATTTGAAGGTGAGGGCCTGGCTGTGGCAGCGCATTGTTCCGACGCGCACGCAGAGGCCGTCAATCGGAACAGGCGGATCAAGGCCCAGAATCTTGTTCGTTTCGGAGATTCCTTTCCATTCTTCTTTCGTTTGCCCACCCGGCATTTCCTTGTCAATCCATGGAAGGACGCTTCCGGCGAGCGGAGCGCCGAATTCCGCAGTAGGCAATTGCGCAGAGCGCTGAATTTCGAGTAGCGAGCGATCGGCCTCAAGGGCATTTTCGGTGGGAGCTTCGCGATACGGATTCGTGAGAGCCGACATCTGCCTGATCAGTTCGAGCATTTTGGCCGCGCCCGCGCCCGAGGCGGCTTGGTAGGTCATCGATGTCATCCATTCGACGAGCCCTTGCTTAAACAGCGGGCTCACGGCCATCAGCATGAGACTGACGGTGCAATTACCCCCGGCATAGGTACGCAGGCCGTTCGCCAATCCCTGCCGGATTAGGTCGAGGTTTACAGGGTCGAGAATGATGACCGAGTCATCGGCCATGCGCAGTGTCGACGCGGCATCGATCCAGTAGCCGGTCCAGCCGCCCTTGCGAAGGGGTCCGTAGACTGCGGTCGTGTATTCGCCACCTTGGCAGCTAATGACCACGTCACAGGCGCCAAGGTCTTTCAGCGCGGTCGCGTCCTTAAGAGCGGGATTGCTCGATTCGGGCGGCGCCGCACCGCCGGTATTCGATGTCGAAAAAAAGACCGGCTCAATGCCCTCGAAATCGTGTTCCTCCCGCATCCGCTGCAGGAGAACGCTTCCGACCATACCTCGCCATCCGACCAGACCTACGCGCAACATGTTTCCTCCGGGAATCCACCATTTTAACCTGAAAGGAGCCGTTTCAGAAGAGGACAAGAGGAGGGAAGCGCACCGAATCTTTGCGAAATTCGGTGCATTTCGCACAGCGTCGAGATTAGAATACGAGGCCGTTGAAGGCGAGTTGGCAAGAATCCGTATCAGGGCCATTGTCGCTAATTTGGGCGTGTAAAGGTTTGGACATGATGGAGACCATTTCGTGATCGTCGGCGTCGTGAAGGAGAGCTTTCCCGGCGAACGACG
>DATEGW010000007.1:0-5157 GCA_035279845.1 Candidatus Acidiferrales bacterium
TGCGCGGCTGGATTGAAGTTGCAGCTTCAGACGGCGAGTGGAACGCTGACTCTCCGCGACGTGCCCGGACGCGGCGTGAAAATTGAATCGAAAGAGAAAATTCCAGAGAACTTTACGCCTTGCAGCCTGAAGGGCAGCCGCGTGACTGCGGAATACACGGTGGACAGCGGGCAGGCGCACAGTGGAACAATTCAAGCGCTGGTGCTGCTGCCTGCGCAGCCATAAGGCTGGCGGCGCCATTCAGATGCGTTTGAAGGCGCGTTCGATCTCGCGCGTGGAGTAGCGGAGAACGACGGGACGGCCGTGCGGGCAGCTCATCGGATACTCGGTCTTGGAAAGCTCGGCGAGCAGCCATTCCATTTTTGTGGTGTCGAGCGGCGTATTCACTTTGATCGCCGCGTGGCAGGCTGTGGACGCGGCGATATTGGATTGCAGCGAATCGATGGAGATGGATTGGTCTTCGCGCGCGACGCCGTCGAGGATTTCGCAAAGCAGCTTTTCGGCATCGCCGCTCGGAATTCCCGCGGGCGCGGCATGAATCGCCACGCTGCGTCCACCCATTAGTTCCGCTTCGAAACCATTAGCACGCAGTTCGTCATTGATTTGTTCAAATGTGGCGAGCTGGCGCGGATTCAATTCCACGATGAGTGGCACGAGCAGACGCTGGCCGCCGAGTTCGCCTTCGCGACGCGCGCGGACGTGCTGTTCGAAGAGAACGCGTTCGTGCGCCACGTGCTGGTCGATAATCCAAAGGCCTTCGGCGTTTACAGCGACAATGAAACTGCTGTTCACCTGGCCGAGTGGCTTTAGATCCAGGAGATCGGCCAGCGATGGAATGCTCCCGCTGCCTGACGCATCGACAATAGGCGCGGAATCGCCGTTGGCGGTCGATTGTTGAGGTGCAGGTTGCACGGGCCACGGAACATTTATGTTGCCGCCCGGATCGAAACCGAGGCGTTGCGCAAAAGGCTGTGCAGGCGCGCCGCTGAGGCCGAAATCCTGGGTAAGCTGCGCCGCGGAATTGAGCAAATCCTGAGGGATCACGGCGCGAGGCGGCCCTTCGGCGGGCGAAAAGCCGGAATCAGTGTAAGGATTGGGCGCCGATGCCGCGAGACGAGCGCCATATTCGCGATCCGTGGTGGCCGATGGGGCGGGCGGTGCGAAGGACTGCGAGCCCATCGCCGCACCTGCGGCGCGCGCAGCGGGAAATCCCGGCACTGGCCGCGCAAGCGACAACGCGTGGCGAATCGCGTCGCGCGTGAAATCGTGAATGAACTGCGGATGGCGAAAGCGAACTTCGATTTTTGCCGGATGCACGTTCACATCGACTTCCTGATAGGGCAAATCGAGAAAGAGCAACACCACGGGGAAGACGCCGGGCGGCGTGATGTTGCGATACGCCTCGCTGATCGCGTGCAAAAGCAAGCGGTCACGAACGAGGCGGCGATTCACGAAGATGTAGATGCCGTTACGATTGCTGCGCTGGACTTCGGGGCGCGAGACGAATCCGCTGACGCCGAGAGTCGTAGCCTGTTCGTCCGGCTCGATCTGCGGCTCGGTGACCGCGGAGCGGACGGGACCTTCGGTCAGGGGAATTTCCGTGAGTTCGTCAAGCGCCTGTCGGCCGAAGACTTGATACACGCGGTCGGCCAGCTTTTCGACCGGCGCGCAATCGAGAATCGCTTGCGAGGGAGTCTTCAGGATAAAGTGGCATTCCGGGTGCGCGAGCGCGTAATGCGTGACAAGCGAGGCAATGTGGCCGAGTTCGGTCGTTTCGGATTTGAGAAACTTGCGGCGCGCGGGCATGCAGTAAAAGAGATCGGCGACGCTGATGCAGGTGCCGCTGGGCGCGCCGGCGGGTTTTACGCTGACGAGTTTGCCGCCGGCGAATTCGACGCGCATGCCTTCGCCTTCTTCGCTGGTGCGCGTTTCGAGAATGAGGCGCGAGACGGCGGCGATGGAAGGCAGCGCTTCGCCGCGGAAACCAAGCGTTGAAATGGAGATGAGATCGTCGGCATTGCGGAGTTTTGAAGTTGCATGGCGTTCGAAGCAGAGAAGTGCGTCATCATGGTTCATTCCGCAGCCGTCGTCCGTGATGCGGATGAGGCGTTTGCCGCCGGATTCGGCTTCGATGCGGATGGAGCGTGCGCCGGCGTCGAGAGCGTTTTCGAGGAGCTCTTTGACGACTGACGCAGGGCGCTCGACGACTTCGCCGGCGGCGATTTTGTTGGCGACGTTTTCGGGAAGAATGCGGATTTTGGACACGCTACTGCTCACCTCTTAAGTCTGCGCTTTTGCCGCCTCTGGCTTAATCATGATCCCGAGTTCGTCGAGTTGCGATTCGTCGACTTCGCTCGGGGATTCGGCCATGAGGTCGACGGCGGCGGTCGTTTTCGGGAACGCGATGACTTCGCGGATCGATTTCTCGCCGGCGAGAATCATTGCGACGCGGTCGAGACCGAGTGCGATTCCGCCGTGCGGCGGAGTGCCGTATGTGAGCGCGTCGAGGAAGAAGCCGAAGCGGCGCTTGGCTTGCTCTTCGCTGAGGCCGAGCGCTTTGAACATCCTCGCTTGCACGTCCTGGCGATGAATTCGAATGCTGCCGGAGCCGAGCTCATTGCCGTTGAGGACGAGATCGTAGCCTTTCGAGCGGCATTCCCATGGCGCGGTTTCGAGCTTGTCGAGATCTTCTTCGTAGACACCGGTGAAGGGATGTTGCGCACTTACCCAGCGCTTTTCTGTTTCGCTCCATTCGAAAAGCGCGAAGCCGGTGATCCACGCGAATTCCCACTTGGTGCGATCGATCTGGTTTAGTTTGTCCCCGAGATAGAGACGGATTTGCCCGGCGGCGAAGAGCGATGTATCTGTGTGCGGGGTTTGCTCTTTGGCTGCGGCAGCGACGATGAGATCGCCCGGTTTTGCTCCCAAGTAGGCGACGAATTTTTTAAGGCCGTCAACGCCGAGATTCTTTTCAAGTGGCGACGAAATTCCCTCCGCCGTGACCTTTACGGTGTAAACGCCGCGGGCGCCAGCTGATTTTGCAAATTCGGAAAGCTCGTCGAGTTGTTTGCGCGACCATGAGGCGGCGCCGGGCGCGACTATGGCTTGCACGTTGCCCTCGAAATGCAGAGCGGCACGTGCAGGCTCGAAATACTCGGTGACGTTGCGTAATTCCATGCCGAAGCGCATGTCCGGCTTATCGGAACCGAAGCGACGGAGTGCGTCTTTGTAATCGAGATGGCGAAAGGGGCGCTGAACCTTGACGCCGATCACGCCGCAGGCGGCTTCCATGACGCGCTCGATCACGTCGAAGATGTCTTGCTGGCGCGGGAACGACATCTCGAGGTCGAGCTGCGTAAATTCGAGCTGCCGGTCCGCGCGGAAGTCTTCGTCGCGGAAGCAGCGGCAGATCTGGAAATAGCGGTCCATGCCGGAAATCATCAGGATCTGCTTGAAGATTTGTGGCGATTGCGGCAACGCGTAGAACTGGCCGTGATGAATGCGGCTCGGGACGAGGCAGTCGCGCGCTCCTTCAGGAGTGGAGCGCGTGAGAATTGGCGTTTCGATTTCGAAGAAGCCGATATCATTGAGCACTTTGCGGATTTCGAAAATGATACGGTGGCGAAGTTCGATGTTGCGGTGCAGGCGCGGACGGCGCAGATCGAGATATCGGTAGCGGAGGCGCGTTTCTTCGCTTGCGGTGACTTCATCCTCGATCTGGAAAGGCGGCGTCTTCGAATTGTTGAGGACGTAAAGTTTTGTGGCGGCGATTTCGACTGCGCCCGTCGGGAGTTCGGGGTTCGGTTTCTGACGCAGAATGACTTTGCCTTCGACGGCGACGACGTATTCGGAACGCAAATCTTCGGCTTTTGCGTGCGCTTCGGGATGGTCGGCGTTGAAGACGATTTGAGCGATGCCCGCGCGATCGCGGAGATCGATGAAGACGAGTTGGCCAAGATCGCGGCGGCGATGTACCCAGCCCATAAGGACGACGTCCTGACCGGCGTCAGAGGCGCGCAGTGCGCCGCAGTAATGTGTGCGCTTCAGATTTCCGAGTGTGTCGAGCAACGTCAGAGTCCCCTTCGTTCGGATTCGAGATATTCGAGCAGATCGGGCTCGGCGAGCTTTTGCTGATTTGCGTCCGCGAGACGCTTCAGCGTGTACGTGCCGTTCGCGACTTCATCTTCGCCAATAATCAGCGCGTATTTTGCGCCTAGTTTGTCCGCGAGGCCGAGCGATTTTTTGAATTTCATCTCTTCGGGCGGCAGCTCGACGATCAGGCCGCATTTGCGCAGCTTGCGTGCCATGGTGACGGCCGTGGGATAGGCTTTCAGACCCATCCATGCGACGAAAACCGCGAGGCCGGGAAGGAATGGCAGCTTACCGCTCTCCTGGATGGAGAGAATCGCGCGATCAGTGCCGATAGCGAAGCCGATGCCTTTTGTCGGCGGGCCGCCGAGCAGTTCGACGAGGCCATCGTAACGGCCGCCGCCGCAGACGGCGTTTTGCGAGCCGAGGCCCGCGGCGGTGACTTCGAATGTGGTGCGCGTGTAATAGTCGAGGCCGCGAACGAGGCGCCAATTTTCTTCGTAACCGATGTTGCGCAGTGCGAGTTCGTCTTTCAATTTGGCGAAATGCGCACGGCAGTCCTCGCAGAGATGATCGGAGATGCGCGGCAGGCGTTCGATGATCGGCTGCTCTTCGGGCAGCTTGGAATCGAGCACGCGCAACGGGTTCGTTTCGATGCGGCGTTGGCTATCCGCGCCGAGTTGCTCTTTGACCTTGCCCAATTCGCCGCGCAGCAGTTCGACATATTTCGGGCGACATTTCTTACAACCGATCGAATTTACGTAGAGCGTGATCTTTTCCAGGCCGACGCGGTGGAAAAGTACGATCAACATTTCGATTACTTCGCCGTCAATGCCGGGCGCGTCGGACGGACCGAGAACCTCCGCCCCCATCTGGTAGAACTGGCGATAGCGGCCTTTTTGCGGGCGCTCGCGGCGGAACATCGGCCCGGAGTAGTAGAGCTTCACGTTGCCAGGCAGCGTGTGCATTCCGTGCTCGATGAAGGCACGGCAGACCGACGCCGTGCCTTCGGGCCGGAGGCTCACATTCTCGCCGATTGGGAAGTCCCATGCAGAAAAGCTGATTCTG
>DATEGW010000008.1:0-6734 GCA_035279845.1 Candidatus Acidiferrales bacterium
AAGCGGTGAATTGGTCCCACTCGATGAGATGGAGCGCCGAGCCATCTTCCGCGCAATGCGCGAATCGGGCGGCGACAAAATGGCTGCGGCCAAGGTGCTGGGCATCGGGAAGACGACGCTTTACCGGAAGCTCAAGCAATATGAGATCAAAAGCGGCGGGCCTTGTTGATTGGGGTCATGCGCGCCGGGCGATAATCTTGCGCTATGTAAATACAAGCGACCGTTTTGATGTGCGATTCCTTCCGACCCGTGAAACTGCGACAGGCATAAAAAAGGGGGGACCCGCTCGCGAGTCCCCCACAAGCTCCCCAGGATTCCAGTTTTGGCGCCATCGCGACCAAACCAGCCCACCCTAGGAAGAAACAGTTGCTTACTAGAGTGCAAACTACGTGCCAAACGCCAGGGCGATGCGGTCCGTTACTCGCGTATTGAATAGGAAGGATTTAGCCGCCAACCGGCGAGTCTTAACGGGAGAAGCACTCGGCGATCCTCCCGTTTTGCGGATTTTTCGGTGTCGAACGCGAGCAGCAATCCGCAAATCGAGAACGGAATTTATAAGCAGAACTTATGCGAGGCGGCATCAATATAAATTGGACACTCAGAGCGGTATAATGTAAAAAATTCCTGCGAGACGAATATGAATCCACGAACACTCTACGAAAAAATCTGGGACGCGCACGTGGTCCGCGAGGAGCCCGGCCAGCCCACTCTGCTCTATATTGACCGGCATTTGATCCATGAGGTGACGTCGCCGCAAGCATTTGCCGGCCTGAAAGCCGCCAAACGCAGTGTGCGCAGGCCCGATCTGACGTTTGCAGTGATGGACCATTCGGTATCGACGAAGAATCGCGAGCTGCCGATTGCCGACGCGAATGCCACGAAGCAATTCGAGTTGCTGGCGCAAAACTGCAAGGAATTTGGCATCAACCTCTTCGACATGAAGAGCCGCAATCAGGGGATCGTCCACGTGATTGGCCCCGAACTGGGCATTACGCAGCCTGGGCAGACGATTGTTTGCGGCGACAGCCACACTTCGACGCATGGCGCGTTTGGCACGCTCGCATTCGGAATCGGCACCAGCGAAGTGGAACATGTGCTCGCGACGCAGTGCCTGACGCAATACAAATCGAAAACGATGCGCATTGAGATTCGCGGCAAGCGTCCGCAAGGCGTGACTGCGAAAGACATGATTCTCGCCATCATCGGCAAAATCGGCATCGGCGGCGGCACGGGCCACGTGGTCGAATATGCGGGTGAAGCGGTGCGCGGGCTTTCGATGGAAGGCCGCATGACGATGTGTAACATGTCTATAGAAGGCGGCGCGCGCGCGGGAATGGTGGCGCCCGATGACACGACGTTTGCCTACATGGAAGGGCGACCGTTTGTGCCGCGTGGCAAAGATTTTCAAGCTGCGGTCGATTACTGGAAGACCCTCGCGACCGATGCGGGCGCGAAATATGATGCGACTGTCACGCTGGAAGCGCATGAACTTGCGCCGATGGTTACCTGGGGCACGAATCCGGGCATGGTGACGCAGGTGACGAGTCGCGTTCCAGACCCGGCGGCATTTGCCAGCGCCGAGGACCGCGAGGCGGCCGAACGGGCTTTGAGCTATATGAATTTGAAGCCGGGCACGCCTATGGAGGATATCTCCGTCGATCGCGTGTTCATCGGCTCGTGCACAAATTCACGAATCGAGGACTTGCGCGCCGCGGCAAAAGTGGTTGCCGGAAAACACGTTGCAAAGTCGTTGAAACAGGCGCTCGTTGTGCCCGGGTCGATGCAAGTAAAAGTGGCCGCCGAGAAAGAAGGGCTCGACAGCATTTTCCGCGGCGCGGGTTTCGAATGGCGCGAGGCGGGCTGCAGCATGTGCATCGCGATGAACGATGACGTGTTGCCGAGCGGCGAGCGCGCGGCGAGCACGTCCAACCGCAATTTCGAAGGACGGCAGGGCAAAGGCGGACGCACGCATCTCGTAAGCCCGGTGATGGCTGCTGCGGCAGCGATTGAGGGCCATTTCGTGGATATTCGCAAATGGAATGGTGCGGAATTGGACGCGGCGGAATAAGGGCCCGGCAAGTAGGTAGGCCACCCCTACGTTCAGGATTTTGGGAGAGTCGGATGGAAAAGTTCACAAAACACACAGGATTGGCGGCACCGCTCGATCGCGTAAATGTTGACACCGATCAGATGGTACCAAAGCAGTTCCTTAAGCTCCCTTCGCGGGAAGGATATGGCAAATTCCTTTTCTACGACTGGCGTTATCTTTCTGGCGAGCGCACCGGCGAGCAGCCGAATCCGAACTTTGTGCTGAATCAGCCGCGCTACCAGGGTGCTAGCGTCTTGCTGGCGCGCGCGAATTTCGGCTGCGGCTCGAGCCGCGAACACGCGCCGTGGGCGATCCAGGATTACGGCTTCCGTGCGATCATCGCGCCGAGCTACGCCGATATTTTCTATAACAACTGCTTCAAAAACGGCTTGCTGCCGGTCACGTTGAACCCGGAAGAGGTCGACGAACTTTTCCGCCGCGCCGAATCGCAGGAAGGCTACCGCGTCACAGTCGATCTCGAACAGCAGATCGTCAGCGATGATGCAGGGCTCCACTATTCTTTCAAGGTCGATCCGTTCCGCCGGGAATCGCTGCTCAAGGGACTCGACGAGATCGGCCTTACCCTTGTTCACGAGCCAGAAATCGCCGCATTCGAGGCCAAGCACGCGAACGCGGCTGTGATGCACGATCCTGTGGATGTGAAATACCACCACGAATCTGCGGCGCACTAGAGTACAGCTCTAGCGTACGTGTAGTTTGTGCGATCTAAGAGGGTCCTTTCCGCCAGGGCGTACCTGCGGCGCTTCGCAGGATGACGCCCTTGTTGTTTTGTCGCGACCGCGAAGAAAAGTGACGTTGCTCCGCTGAATAGCGTGGGTATGCTGTTTATCAAGTGCTCCTTGCGGCGTACCTCACGCGCTCGCTATCATGTTTCCTCGTGAAATCCGGTGCAAAAAAGGGCGATCGTGACGGCGTCAAAATCGTCGCGCAGAATCGCGCCGCCTCCTACAACTACACGCTCGGCGAAAAATACGAAGCCGGCATCGTGCTCGTCGGCACGGAGGTAAAAGCTCTGCGCGACGGTAAGGGCGGCCTGCGTGAATCGTATGCGGACGTGAAGAATGGCGAAGTGTGGCTCTTTAACTGCCACATTCCCGAATACCAGCCGGGCGGCTATCGCAATCACGAGCCGCTGCGCAAACGCAAACTCCTGCTGCATCAGCGCGAAATCCTAAAGCTCGTTATCGCGACGCAACAGAAGGGCATGACTATTGTCCCGATGAAGATCTATTTTCGCGACGGTATGGCAAAATGCGAACTGGCCATCGGCAAAGGCAAGAAATTTCACGATCGCCGCGAATCGGAGCGGCGCAAGGAAGCAAAACGTGAAGCGGACGAAGCGATTCGCCGTTCGCGCCATCGTTAGCAACTAACGCGAACTTCAGACGGGAAAGGGACACATGCAAATCCAACTTGATGCTCAGCCGTATTCCTCGATTTCTACCGACGCCCTCGTGGCGTGCGTTCTTGACGACGAGAGCCGTTTCGAGGGCTCACTGGGCGAGATCGACCGCGCAATGAAGGGTCGCCTTGCGAAGCTTGTCGAGAACGGCGAACTTTCCGGCAAATCGCTGGAAACGGTACTGATTCATTTTCCCGAGGGTCTTGCCGCGCAACGCTTGCTGCTCGTCGGACTCGGCAAAAAGCCGAAGTTTGCCGCGGCGGATCTGCGCAAGATCGCTGGCACGGCTCTGCGTTATCTGAAATCGCGTGGCGTGAAAAGATTCGCATTTCTCGCTCCCGAGGGCGAACGCGGCACGGCCGGCGCGCAGGCCGTCACAGAAGGTCTTCTCTGGGCCGATTATGAATCGGACAAGTATCGCACCGAAAAGAAGCCTGTTCGTGACATCGATTCCGTCGCGCTCTGCGGCTTCGACATGAGCCTCGGCGATGCGCTCAAGACGGCGGTCGAAGATGGCCGCGTGATTGGCGAGTCCGCGAATTTTGCACGCGATCTGATCAATGAGCCTTCGAATCGTCTTACGCCGCGGATGCTGGCCGCACGCGCCGAAGCGATGGCGAAAGACGTCGGCCTCGGCATCGAAGTTCTCGACGAGCGCAAGATCGCGGAGCTGAAAATGGGCGCGCTGATTGGCGTTGCGCAAGGCAGCCACGAACCCCCGCGCGTAATTGTGTTGCGCTACAAGCCGGAAAACGCGAAGGCGGGTGCACCCGTGCTAGGCCTGATCGGCAAGTCTGTGACGTTTGACACGGGCGGCATCTCTCTCAAATCCGCCGACGGTATGGAAGATATGAAGTACGACATGGGCGGCGGCGCGACGATGCTCGGTGTGATGCGTGCGCTGGCATTTCTGAAGCCGTCCGTGCCGGTGATCGCCGTTTTGCCCGCAACCGAAAATATGCCCGGCGGACGCGCGCAAAAGCCGGGCGACGTGCAAGTCGCAATGTCGGGCAAAACGATCGAAGTGATTAATACAGATGCGGAAGGGCGGCTGATTCTTGCGGATGCTGTGTTTTACGCGCGCAAGCTAGGCGCCACGCATCTGATCGATGCCGCCACGCTTACTGGAGCGGTGCGCGTTGCACTAGGCAACGTGAACGTCGGCGCGTTTGGCACTCCCCGCGAATTTCTCGATGATTTTTTACAGAGCGCAAAGGCACAGGGCGAGAAAATGTGGCCGCTGCCGCTTGATGATGAGTACGAGCAGTTCATCAAGAGCGACATCGCGGATATTCGCAACACGGGAAGCGGCAAAGGCGCGGGCGCGACCATAGGCGCGTGGTTCATCAAGGAATTCGTCGACGATACTCCGTGGATTCACCTGGATATCGCGGCCACTTGCTGGATTCACGATGGGAGGCCGTGGATCGCGAAAGGGCCAAGCGGCGTCGCGATCCGCTCGATTATAGATTTCGCCCGGAAATTTGCCTAACCGTAGCGCGGATGCTTGCAGCGCCTTTTTCCGGCGCGGGCTTTTCGCCTCACATCTTCTCCGGTGCGCTGATCCCCAGCAAATCCAGCGCGCGCATGAGCTGATCGCGCACGAGTAGCGTCAGCCGCAGCAAAAATGCGCGGCGGGCCTCGTCTTCTTCCGAAAGAATATGATGCTTGTGATAAAACGCGTTGAACGCCTGCGCGATCTCAAATGCATAACGCGCGATAAACGCGGGTTCCTGGGCGCCGAGCGCCATCTCGATCCGGGCGTCGAGCGAACCTGCGAGCAGCGCCAAATCCCATAGATCGTCACCGGCGCCCGCTGCAATGAACGGCGCAATATCCAGTTCGCCCGTCGCGATACGCGTGTAATTCCGTTCGTTCGCGGCGGCGGCCGCAGGACCGCCTTCCGCGGCTTTGCGCAAAATTCCGTTCACCCGCACGACAGCGTATTGCGCGTAAGGCCCAGTTTCACCCTCGAAGCTAAGCGCATCACTGAAATCGAACGCGATCACGGTCGAACGCGTGAAGCGCAGCAGAAAATAGCGCAGCGCGCCGATGGCAATGGCGTGTGCAATGGCGACGCGTTCCGATTCCGGAGCCGATGCGTGGCGCGAATCGACTTCGACGCGCGTGGCGGCTTCGAGCTGATTGATCAAGTCGTCCGCCTTCACGCCCTGGCCTTTGCGGCCGCTCACTTCGATATACGGTCTCTTTTTGTCCTCCTCGGGAATTTCGTAGCCCATCTCCTGCGCGCAGCGCGGCGTAAGCGCCACCACGTTGTAAGCGAAATGCTTCAGGTGATCGGCTTGTTCGGTGTATCCGAGCGCGCGCAGCCCCGCCGCGACCACGCGTTGCGGATACGCCTGGCGGTCGTCGATTACGTTGTAGACTTCGCTGGCTTGGCCAAACGCAGGCGCTTTTGAATCTCCCGCGCCGCTTGTGGTTGACCACGGCTGCGGTCCGCCAAGCTCGTCCTTGAAAATCTGATAATGAAAATCGCGGCCCAGCAGCCCGAATTTCCAAAGGTGATAAGCAATATCCTTGCCGACGTACGTTACAGTGCCATTCGAGCGAACTATGATTTTCGCTTCGGCCTCTTCCGGATTTTCCTCGGCGACTTCTTTGGTCGGTGCAGCGCCTTCAGATCCAGCCTCTTTGTTCGAAGGCAACTGCATGACCCAACAGCCCGCGTTTTTGCCGGAATCCGCAAACTGAATCGCATCTTTTTCTTTGAGCAGTTCAAAAGCTACGTCCCAGAATTTCATGTGCAGGATTTCGCTCTCGCGCGAGAGCAGGTCGTAGTCGATGCCGAGCCGGTCGAGCGTCCGCAAGTGACAGCCAACTACTGCATCGGAAATAATTTCGGCCATCTTCGCGGCTTCGTCATGGCCTTCTTCAATATCTTTCAGTGTTTGCGCGCGCAACGTGAGCCGCGTCTTGTCTTCTGCGAGGAACTGCGTAACGCGTGTATAAAGGTCCCAGCAGTAGTAGTCGAATCTCGGAGCCGCTGCGAGAGCCCGGACTTCGTCGAGCGATTTCGGCTCGATCTGTAAAAAGCCCAGCACCACGTCTGCAACCTGCACACCGGTATTGTCGATATAGTTCTGCACCTCGACAGTGTGGCCTGCGCCGTGTAGCAGCCGCACGAAGGTGTCACCGAGCACGGCGTTACGCAAATGTCCAATGTGTGCGGCTTTGTTCGGGTTGATGCTCGTGTGCTCGACG
>DATEGW010000009.1:0-9806 GCA_035279845.1 Candidatus Acidiferrales bacterium
ACGCCGAGCGCGTCCAGATGTTCGAACAAGCCTGGGATTTTCTTGAGCTGACCAATCGTCTCCGCGCTGGAGGCGTTCGCCGGCACTTTCAATTCCTGCCCTGACTCGAACCATTGCACGATCGGCTGGAAATTCGCATTCGGATAGTATTTCGAGAAAGTCTTGCCCACAGCGGCGCGGATAAGTTCGCGCGCGATGTTATCGGCCCCGCGCAGCTCGCCCTCGTATTCGAGCTCGAATTTCCCAGTCATTGCAGGAATAGCCGCGTATACATCGGAAACCCGCGCGACTACGGACGAATCGCGACTCCGAGCCGCTCGCTGTTCTGCGCTACTCAATACGTTTTCGAGCGTGCTGATTGGCAGGCGCTGGCTTACGCCGGAGCGTTTGTCGATTCGCTTATCGTCGCGTGCCTGGAAGGCAATTTCCTCCACGACCTCGCGAATGTACCCGGGAATTTCCGTGCGCTGTTTCGAATCGCGCGACGTCCACGATTCCTGCTCCGTGATGGACATGCCTTCGGCGACCGTGGCGGGATAGTGCGTCCGAATCTCCGATCCGATACGGTCTTTCAGCGGCGTGATGATCTTGCCGCGAGCGGTGTAATCTTCCGGGTTCGCCGTAAAGACCAACAGGACATCGAGCGCCATCCGCACCGGATAGCCTTTAATCTGCACGTCGCCTTCCTGCATGATGTTGAACAAGCCGACCTGAATCTTTCCCGCGAGGTCGGGAAGTTCGTTGATCGCGAAGATTCCGCGATTTGCGCGCGGCAGCAAGCCGTAGTGGATGGTCAGCTCGTCGGAGAGATTGCGGCCTCCGCGTGCGGCTTTGATGGGATCGACGTCCCCGATCATGTCCGCGATCGTCACATCTGGCGTAGCAAGCTTTTCCACGTACCGGTGATCGCGGGCAAGCCATGAGATGGGCGTAGCGTCGCCTTCAGCGGCAATCAATTCGCGACATGAACGGCAGATCGGCCGATAAGGATTGTCGTGAATCTCGCAGCCTTCCACATAAGGCACCACCGGATCGAGGAAGCTCGCCAAGCCGCGCAAAATGCGCGACTTGGCCTGTCCCCGCAAACCGAGCAAAATGAAATGGTGTCGCGAAAGTAGGGCATTGACGATCTGCGGGACCACCGTATCGTCGTATCCGTGCACGCCCGGGAAGATCGAGCTGTCGCCCATCCTCTGAAGCAGATTTTCCCGAATCTCCTGCCGGACGGAGCGGTTCGCGATTTTCTGCTCAGACCACTGGCTTTTACGTAGTTCACCCAGATTTTTCGGCTGGCTCATGCGACTCTCCCCACTTCTTTTTGATGCGGCAGGAACGCGTGGCGTCGCGTAATCGGGCGGCACGACTTCATTATAGCGCGTGCGTCAAACACGGCCTTTCAGTGCCCGGTGTTCATCAGAAAGTCTCAGGGAGAAAGTCTCAGAAGCTCCGGAATCCGTCATCCTGAGCGAAGCGAAGGACCCCTCTTTCTTTACATAGCGCCGCCGACAATGACATTGCACGGAGGATTTACAAACGATATAACTGCCCCGATGTGGGACACCTTCAGAGGCGGATTCGTCTACCTTCTCGGGAGCAAATCCGACGTGCTCTACGTTGGGGTCACAAATAATCTCTACCTGCGCGTCCTGCAGCACCGCCAAAAGCAGATCGAAGGCTTCACTCGGCAATACAACGTCACACGCCTCGTTTATTACGAGCAACTCGGTGAAATTCGCGATGCAATTGCCAGAGAAAAACAAATCAAAGGCCGGCTGCGTAAAAGAAAAATCGCACTAATTGAATCGACTAACCCGAGGTGGAGGGACCTCTTTGACGACCTCGCTATACCACAGCCAAAAGGAAGTATTCCGTCATCCTGAGCGAAGCGAAGGACCCCTCTTCTTTCGCACCTACCGCAACGAATTGAGCGCCGCTTGCATTTCGTCGCGTGCGTGAGTGTCTCCGGCACGTTGCGCGGCAACGATGCCTTGCGAGAGCATTTTGCGGGCGTCTTCGTCGCGGCCGAGGCGCGCGAGAAATTGGCCGTACTGGTAATAGCCGGCTACGTAGTCGGGATGATTTTCGATTAGATGTTGAAAATGCCCGCCTGCAGCCTCATCGTCGCCCAACTTCACGCATTCGAGCGCGAGGCCGTAGCGGGCGAACGCATCGGCAGGGCGCGTGGCAACGAACTGCTCAAGAACTTCGCGGCGGGACTTCTGCGCTTGGGTCATTGTGCCAGACCGCGTATTATAGCGGGCGCGTCGAGAGCATGCAAAGCGTAGTCGTTCGTTTTCTTTATGTGTTCTTCGCCTCGGCGGTAAGGTTTATTTGATCGCGAAGCGGTGAGGCTCAAATGCCGAAAGCACCCAAAAGAATTTCGAATAAAATTAACTCCTCGACGGTATCAGCCGCCGCGAAGCCAGTGAGCGCGTCGCGTTCCGAGGTGATTGAAGCGGTGCTGCCGAACGACGCTAACGCGCTCGGCACCATGCTCGGCGGTCGTGTAATGCACCTGATCGACATCGCAGGCGCTCTTGCGGCCACGCGGCACTCGAATTCTTACGTCGTCACCGCGTCGGTCGATTACCTCGATTTTCGCTTTCCGATTCAAGTGGGCGAATTCATCGTGCTACGCGCCAGTGTGAATCGAGTTTTCCAAAGTTCCATGGAAGTTGGCGTCAAAGTGTTCGCCGAAAATCCACTCACCGGCCAGCAGCGGCATACAAGCACTGCATATCTCACGTTTGTGGCGCTCGATACCAATCGGCTGCCCCATCCCGCACCCGCGGTGATCCCGGAAACCGAGGAAGAGAAGCGGCGCTACCGCGACGCTGGTGAGCGCCGAGATTATCGATTGTCGATGCGCCACAAAAGGGAAGTCGAAGACGATTAGAAACCGTCTTATAAGCGGTTGTTCGGGAGATGGTCCTTCAGAAGGGCGAGGATTTATCTCCGCCGTAACTTGCTGTGGCGACTCAATGCGCGCCGAAGTTTGGGTTAGGTTTAAACGTAGCGCCGCGGGCTTCAGCGCGGCACCTTTGCATGGCCTCGTGGCAAACACGAACGGCGATTGTTAGACCTTGCAGCAAGAGTTTGAAGTTCCTCTCCGCGGTACTATGTCCGTATTTCCCACAATAGAAATCTAATTCCGCGCGTGCTACCGTTTTGAAAAATGGAATTTGCACTTCGCGGTGCGAGTTCCAAAACGGGAAAATGGCGCGAGCACAAAATTACGGAGCGTTTCTAATCGCAACTGCAAAGAATTAAAAACCGACGTAACTCACTGAAAATAAAAGGAGGCGATAGGTTCTAATCGCAATAGCCGGCAGGGAAAAGCGAAAGGCGAAACAATCGAAGGGGCCGAAATGAAGCCGCGCGGTCAGCGCTGCTTCGCGTTGGAAGTCGGCGAGCCATCGCTTTGAACGTGATTATCGGCAACCGCCGCGCCAGACGTCTTGTGCTTGTTGCCCGCGAGGCTATTGAGGCTGTCGAGATAATCGGAGATGCCGGTATACAGGCCGGAAGCGATTCGCTGCCGCTCCGTTGAGCCCTTCAGCAACCGCTCATCAGTCGGATTACTGACGAACGAAATCTCCGCCAGGATCGAGGGCATGTCAGCGCCGATCAGCACCACGAAAGGCGCCTGTTTCACGCCGCGATCGCGTTCGGCAGAGCTCACGGCGCGCAGCTTGTGAGAGAGGGAATCCTGAACGTCGCCGGCAAACTCTTTCGATTCCTCGACCTTGTCATTGCGCGCAATCTTCTTGATCAGATCTTGCAGGTCGTGCAGCGATTCCTGCGAGGCTGCGTTTTCGCGCGCGGCAACGTCCATCGAGTCGGGTGAAGTCGTGAAATTCAGGTAATAGGTCTCGACCCCGCGCGCGGCCCGATCTGGACTCGAGTTAGCGTGGATCGAGATAAAGAGGTCGGCCTTGGCATCGTTTGCAATTTGCGTGCGCTGTTCGAGCGGGATAAACGTATCGTCCTGGCGCGTGTAGACCACCTGCGCGCCGGGAAGTTTCTGCTCGATCATGCGGCCCAGCCGCAGCGCAACGTCGAGGCAAAGATCCTTTTCCATCAGGCCGTGCGGTCCAATTGTCCCAGTATCATGACCGCCGTGGCCGGCGTCGATCACGATGCGATGAATCTTCAGTCCGAGCGCGCGGGTAAGCGAAGTATCGCCGTCGCCGGTCGGCTTTGCGGCGGAGGGCGGCACGATGCTTGTGGGCGGAACGTCAGCCGCGCGTTCCAGCGACACGGGCGTCTCATGTGGCTGAGGCGTTGCAGCGGCAACAGTAGCTGCCGCAGGTGTATGTGCACCGGTGTTCGGCGAAATCACCATCCCCACCTGCCGGTTCGGCAGCGTGCCGATACGCGTGCTCACGTCAATGACGAGTCGATACGGTTTCGAGAGCAGATAAGCCGTGTAGTCTTTGGCGTTAGGCGCATCGAGGACAATGCGAACCACGTCCGGCTGATTCTGCGCGATCCGCAGCGAATGAATCAGCCCATTGTCCGTATCGAATTGCCTGCGCGCAGCGCGAGAACCGAGCGTCGCGCGCGAGAGATTAAAGTAGATGCGATCAGGCGCGGCAATGCGCGCGGATTGAAAATCGATCGTGTTGTCGAGTTCGATCACTATGCGAGCGGCGTCCCGCGTGTTTGTGGTCTGCAAATCCTTCAAGACGGAAAGCTGGTGCTCATCTTCGCGTGGTTGCACCACAGTACCCGCGACCGCGGGATCGTCAGTCACATTAACAAGTGCGGGATGCGCGGCCTGGTCGTCAGGTGCTGCAGCGGCTGATTGTGCTGCGGGCTCTGCCTTGCCCGAATTGCCTGCTGCGATGTCTTTCAGTGCCTTGCGCGCATCGTCCGCATATTGCGAACGCGGAAAGCGCTTAAGGAAGTCGCGGAATGTAGCCTGCGCCTCTTTAGGTTTGTTCTGATCGTCCTTCTGAATCTGCCCGACGCCGAATAGCGCTGCTGTGCGGTACTGGCTGCTCGGATATTCGTCGAGAAGCGAAAGGTATGTCTTGATAGCCGCGTCGTAATACTTCTGATCGTAGAGGTGCCCCATCTCCTCATACAGTTCGGCTTCGGCGATCAACGCAGCGGGTGCCTCTTCGGCCTCTGAAGAAATGTCGTAAACCTTTTGATAGGCGTCGATGGTCTTCTTGTAATCGGAGACGGACCGGTCCTTTTCAAGATAGCCTTCGAGGCTGGTCCGCATGCGGACGGCATCCGCGAATTGCTGGCGCGCGTCGGCAGCTTTATCGATGTTTGTGGCAGAAGCCGCTGGAACGATGCAGATAAAAATAGCAAGCGCGATCCCGGCAAACGTAGGGAGCGTGCGTTTCGCGAATGGGGTTCGTGGCTCTAGAGTTCGGTTCATTCGTTCGTGAAAATCACGCGGCCGTCCGATCCCACTTCCTTCCGCACCGGAGGCGATGCAGCGCTCCAGGGCGTTGGGTTGTGGCCCGAATCGGGCCGGAAGTATGCGTCAGTCACCTTTCGCACGTACCGTCGCGTTTCCGGAAACCACGGAACGCCACCGCTTCGATCGACCGCTCCTTCGCCCGCGTTATAAGCTGCGAGCGATTTAGATAGGTCGCCATTATAGCGATCCAGCAGCGTCCTCAGGTACGACGTCCCCGCCTCAATGTTCTGGGCCGGGTCGAACGGGTTACCGACGCCAAAGCGTTCTGCCGTTCCCGGAATCAACTGCATCAAGCCCATCGCGCCCTTATTCGAGATCGCGGTGGGGTTCCAGCCGGACTCGGTCTTGATCACGGCTTTCACCAGCGCCGGGTCCACCTGGTGCCGCGCCGCCGCATCATCGACGATCCGCTCTATCCGAGTGCTCGGATAAGCAGTAGCCGTGAGGGGCTGCGAGGCCGCCGCGCGGGAGGCTGGAGTCTTGATAGTACTCCTACTCGCCCGCTTCGGTGAATCCCCGTTGATATAGATGCGGTTACCGTGTGCATCTATATACGATGCGAGCTGGGCTTGGCCGGGGTTAGGAAGCAAGAGGAGATAACCGGCCGCCAAGATCGCGACGGTGATGCGCTTGACGCTCATGGTCCTTGGGGAAGGCTCTAACGCTCTACTTCGAACGAACTGAACTTCGAATGAGCGCAAAAATCCTCCGCCGGGCATACATATACCGGCGTAAGCTTCTGGCGCGACTGGAATTATAGCGAGCGCTCGACGAGCGGGTAAATAGACTGCAAGGTACTTTCTATGGCGGATGTGTCTTTTCCGCCAGCCTCGGCCAGATCGGGGCGACCGCCACCAGAGCCGCCCAGTTGTTTGGCGAGTTCCTGGACGATCTTACCGGCGTGGAGCTTGGCTGTGAGGTCCTTCGTAACCCCTGCAATTACAGAGACTTTGCCGTCGTTTGTGGCAAAAAGAACCACTACGCCGGAGCCTAGTTTCTGGCGCAGAGTATCGATCATTTGGCGAAGGGAATCGCGGTCGGAAACGCTGTCATTGAGGTTAGCAGCGAGGACCTTTACGCCCTTGATTTCGCGGACTTGGTCGAGAAGGCCGGCCGATTTTGTGGCCGAATTGGCGCGCTTTGACGCCTCTAATTGGCGTTCCAGGGCCTTAATTTGCTCATTTTGGCGCTGAATGGCACTTAAAATTTCGTCTTCGCCGGAACCGAGGAGCCCGGCAGCGCCTCGGAGGGTGGCGAGCGCCTTTTGGTACTGGGCGAGCGCCTCGTCGCCCGAGATGGCTTCGATGCGACGCACCCCGGCCGAGGTTGACTGCTCTCCGATGACCTTAAACAGGCCGATCTCGCCGATCCGGGCCACATGGGTGCCTCCGCAAAGCTCCTTGCTATAGAAGCCCCGGGGCGCGGCAGTGTCCGGGATCGTGACGACACGAACGTTTGCGTCTGGGTACTTATCCCCGAAGAACGCGAGCGCGCCTGAGCCGAGCGCTTCGTCGAGCGGCATCAGGTCTGTGCACACTTCGAGGTTCCTGCGAATCTCCTCGTTTACGTGGGTTTCGATTTCCGCGATCTCGTCCGGACCGACTGCTGCGAAATGGGTGAAATCAAAGCGCAGGTGATCGGGGGCGACGAGCGAGCCGGACTGCTTCACGTGAGTGCCGAGAATGTTGCGCAGCGCAGCATTCAACAGATGCGTCGCGGTGTGGTTTCGCATGTCGCGCGCGCGGCGCTCGGGATCGGCCACAGTGGCGACGCGGTCGCCTACGCGCAAATCTTCTTTGGCGACAATGCGATGCGCGATCAGTCCGCTAACGGGATAATACGCGCCGCGAACTTCGGCGACTTGCTGCGATTCGGTGTTGTCGTAGAGCGCGCCGATGTCCGCCACTTGGCCGCCGGACTCGGCATAGATCGTGGTGCGGTCGAGGACGACTTCGGCTTCGGCGCCGGCCGGAATTTCGTTCACGCTGCCTTCCTTGGTGACGATTGCTTCGATACGCGCGTCTTTCGTGCGCGTGCCGAAGTAGAAGTCGGGCTCAGTTCGGAACGTATCGCGAAGCTTCGTGTAGACCGGCTTCGCGGCTTCCTTTTGCGTTCCGCCTTTCCATGAGGCTTTCGCGCGCGTGCGCTGCTCTTCCATGGCCAGGTCGAATCCAGCCCAGTCGACGCTGATTCCTGCATCGCGCGTGACATCTTCGATGAAATCACGCGGAAGGCCGTACGTATCATAAGCTTTGAATGCTTCATTTCCGGCCAGCGATAAGGTCTGAACACTCTCTTTTGCTGACGCAAACGGAAAGCCATTTCGCTTTAAGAGTTCGTTTGTTCCCGAGGAAATCGCGTCATAGTCGCCACGGAACCGCATAACATCCCGTACCGCTGGCAAGGTCTCAACATCTGTAGTGAACCGAAGACCGCGCATCCAGTTTGTGGCTAGGGCGTTGAGAGCATCGTCGAGCTTTTCTAAGCCCGCCCCTACAGTTCGGGAAAAGCGATTTTCCTCTTCGTCCAGGACACGAGTCACCCGCTGCGCGCTTTCCTCTAGTTCCGGATACGCCTCTTTCATTTGCTCGCGAACTCTCGTCGCCATTGTGGATAAAAAGGCAGATGGCGGGCTCATCATACGGGCATGCCGAAGAGCGCGACGGATAATTTTTCGAAGAACATAGCCGCGGCCCTCGTTGGAAGGAATAACACCGTCGGAAATCAGAAAAGTTGCCGCGCGGGAATGATCGGCGATAATCCTCAATGACGGCTGAATATCTGCTTCGATCAGCTGGTGGCCGCAGAGGTTGGCGGCCCAAGACATGAGAGGCCTGAATAAGTCGGTTTCGAAATTACTGATCTGACCCTGCAGGACGGCGGTGATGCGTTCGAGGCCCGCGCCGGTGTCAATAGACGGCTTCGGCAGCGGGCTTAGTTTGCCTTTCGCATCGCGATTAAACTGCATGAAAACGAGATTCCAGATTTCGACGTAGCGGCCGCAATCGCACGGGAACTTGCAATCCGTGTGGCCCTGATCGGATGCCGCTGGACCCATATCGTAATGAATTTCGCTGCATGGGCCGCAGGGCCCAGTCTCGCCCATTTGCCAAAAATTCTCTTTCAAGCCCGGAATTTCGAGCACTCGATCCTTTGGCGCGCCGATCTTCGTCCACAGGCCAGCGGCATCATGATCTGGCGCGAGTTTTGTGCCGGACATTTCCGCGCCACCGAAGACGGTGAAATAGAGCTTTTCGAGCGGGATGCCGTACCACTTCGGCGAAGTAACGAGCTCCCACGCGAAGGCAATCGCGTCCGGTTTGAAATAATCGCCGAAGGAAAAATTGCCGAGCATCTCAAAAAACGTGTGATGCCGATTCGTGAAGCCGACGTTTTCAAGATCGTTGTGCTTGCCGCCGGCGCGCACGCATTTTTGGCATGTCGTCGCGCGGCGATAATCGCGCTGTTCGAGGCCGAGGAAAACGTCCTTAAATTGATTCATCCCGGCATTCGTGAAGAGCAGCGTGGGATCGTTCGTGGGCACGAGCGAGCTGCTGCGGACGACGGTGTGCTTCCGTTCCCGAAAAAACTCAAGAAACATTTTCCTAATGTCGTTGCCGGTCAAAGTGTCCTCGGAAAGTGCAATTTATTATGGCAGAAGATAGGAGGATTCTGCCACAGAGCCACGGAGGCGCGGAGCAGGGAAGTAGATGAGGCAAAGGAGGTTGAGGAAGCAGAGGAGAACGCCCGCATCGAGCGTGACTCGACGAACGATGGCTTATAATTCGGCGGTACTGCGATGGCCATAACTCGCGGCGAAATTCGGCAATTTCACGATGAAGCTGGCGAAGCGCCGGTGCGGGGACTCTTGCATGCACCCGCGACGGCGACGGGAGATGCGCTGGTGCTGACGCATGGGGCTGGCGCGAATTGCGAGGCGCCTCTGCTGGTGGCGCTTGCGGAGGCTCTTTGCGATACGGGAATGAGTGTGTTGCGATGCGATTTGCCGTTTCGACAACTGCGGCCGCATGGGCCTCCGATGCGCGGTAGCGCTGAACGCGATCAGGCGGGGTTGCGGCGAGCCGTTGAGGCGATGCGAAAAATTGTGCCGGGACGTGTGTTTCTCGGCGGGCACTCTTATGGCGGGCGGCAGGCCTCTATGCTCGCTGCGAACGAGCCTGGGTTAGTTCCGGCGCTCTTGTTGCTGTCGTATCCGCTGCATCCGCCGAAGAAGCGCGAGGAGATGCGGACGGCGCATTTTCCTGCACTGCAGACGCCCGCGATGTTTGTCAGCGGAACGCGCGACGGCTTCGGCACGATTGACGAGATTAGAGACGCGTTGAAGTTGATTCCAGCGCGGACGGAG
>DATEGW010000010.1:0-45491 GCA_035279845.1 Candidatus Acidiferrales bacterium
CAGACGCCGCACCCGGCCCATGGTGTTGTTCGTCAATGTCGCCAGCGTCGAGCGAATTATTTATGCCATCTTTCACAACTTTAACCAGCAGTGGCAAAACCGCACCCTCTCTCTTTTTACACAAGCAGCTTGACGTCACCCTTCGCTGCATGCACGCCTGTCAAGTTGTGGGATCTGATAAACTCTACTTGGTAGAATGACTTGCAGTTCCAAAAGTCGGAAGCGACAAAAATCCCCAAAATCAAATAGCCGTCCGGTCGAATTTCTAATCGAGAAGACTCGATTAGAATCGGGTTTAATTCCATTGCTTGCAGCGTCTACGTCATTTCTAATCGAGAAAAAGCGGCATTTTCTTAAGCCGCCGAAATGGTCGGCTCTGATCGCTGCGCTAAGCGCGACCTTAGTTCTCGCGATGGCAGCAGGCGGCCGCTTTCGCCAGCCCAGCGCCGAATACCAGGCACGCCGCGCCAAACTTCGAGCCGCACTCGATGCCCCCTTTATCCTTTACGGCTACACTGGGCACGAAGACGCTTCCGAAGTGGCCCTCTTTTTTCAGGAACCTTACTTTTATTACCTGACGGGCCACGATGAACCCGGAGCTGCCGTTCTCATCATTCCGGACATTCAAGGCAAGCCGATTCAAGGCCCCCATGAAATTCTCTATCTTCCACCTCGCGATCACGATGAAGAGCAGTGGGAAGGCACAAAACTCGGCCCCGAAGACGCGGCTATTGCAGAAACAACCGGCTTCGAAGCCGTCCGCTCAACAAAAGACCTCGCGGGCGATCTCCAAAAGCTGGCGAAAACGTACCCGAGTTTCTACACCGTGACGCCGCCGACGCAGGAAGACGGATACCCGCACTTTACAAAATCCGTCGAAGCGATTCGCGGAATTGTTCCGCATGAAAATTTGAAAGACGCGACGAGCCAACTAGATGCGCAGCGCCTGATCAAATCGCCCGGCGAACTCGCCCTGATGCAGAAAGCCATCGATCTCTCAGTGGATGCGCATCTCGACGCAATGAAAACGATCTATCCCGGCTTATTTGAATATCAGATTGCCGCGCGCATGAAACAAATCCATGAATGGGGCGGCTGCGAACGCGAGGCTTATGCGCCCATCGTCGGCGCCGGATTCGATTCCACGATCCTGCATTACAGCCCGCTCGACCACGAAATCAAAGACGGCGATGTAGTTGTGATCGATGTCGGCGGTGAATACGGAGGCTACGCAGCGGACATCACCCGAACGCTCCCGGCAAACGGAAAATTTACGACCCGCCAGTTAGAGATTTACAACATCGTTCTCGGCGCTCAGCAAGCCGTAATCGACGCGATCAAACCCGGCGCGACCATGTACGGCGGTCAGCCCAGTCTGCAACAGATTGCCACCGACTACATCAATCAATCCGCTGGCCGCGATAAAGAAGGTCGCACGCTCGGTCGCTACTTCATCCATGGCATCAGCCACTATATCGGTCTTGACGTGCACGATCCGGGCGACCGCAACTTGCCGTTGCAGCCGGGCATGGTCATCAGCGCCGAACCCGGTATCTATATCCCAGAAGAAAATCTGGGCATTCGAATCGAAGACGACGTTCTCGTTACAGCGGATGGCCACAAAGTTTTAAGCGAGCGGCTCCCGCGCAGCGCCACTGAAATCGAACAAATCATGTCGCAAGGGAAAAATTCAAACTGATGAAGCGTTTTCGAGGAGCGCCAATTGCCCGCACGCAGCCATCACGTCCTGACCGCGCGAGTAACGAACGAAGGCCCGGACACCTTTATCCGTCAGAATGCGGCGGAATTCCTCGATACGCTCCGCGCCAGGCTTTTGATAGGGCAGATCGCCCGGATTCCACGGAATCAAATTTACTTTCGCGCGCAGATTTGAGACAAGCCGCGCCATGCGGCGCGCGTCCTCCGGCGCATCGTTGAATCCGCCAAGCAGCACATATTCAAACGTCAAGTGTTCCCACGTCCGCAGCGGATACCGCGCGCATGTTTCAAGCAGCGCCTCAATCGGATATTTCTTATTGATCGGCATGATCCGGTCGCGCTGCTCGTTCATTGATGCGTTCAGCGAAATCGCCAGCTTCGGTCGCACCGGTTCCTTCGCGAGCCGCTCGATTCCCGGCAAAATGCCGCTCGTCGAGAGCGTTACGTGCTTCGGCGAAATCGCCAGCGCATTGGGATCGAGAAGGATTCTCAGAGCCGCCATCACGGCGTCGTAATTGAGCAGCGCTTCGCCCTGGCCCATCAGCACAACGTTTGTCTGCGGTTTCAGTGCCGCCGAATTGTCTGCGAGCGCAAAGAGTATTTGGCCAATGATTTCGCCCGGCGTCAGATTGCGGACCAGCCCCAGCGTCGCGGTCAGACAAAACTGGCAATCGACGGCGCATCCCGCTTGCGACGAAATACAAATCGTCTGCCGGTTTTCTTCCGGCATAAAAACTGTCTCGATGGTCGCTCGTGTCTGTTGATGTCCGCCAGCACCAAGCGCGAGGACATAGCGCACCGTTCCGTCGCCGGAGACGTGACGCCTCACCACGCGCGGCAAGCCAACCACAGCGGTTTCCGTTAGCCGTTTGCGAAAAGCTGCTGAGAGATTTGTGAAATTCTCCAGGTCAAAGCGCCGTTCAGCATACAGCGCATGATAGATCTGCGTCCCTCGATATGCTGGCTCGCCCAACGATTGCGCGAATGCACGCAACTCGTCAGCCGATTGCCCGAGCAGATTTACAGCGGTAATCGAAGGCGTTTCGCCCATATGCGCGATCATAGCATGCAGCTTCGACCTCGGTTCTCGCACTGGCTTTCTTCGCATTGGTGCGTCTCGGCGGCGGAATTGTTCTTGGATTATTCAAGCACTGCTATATGAGTTTTGGGGCGTCCGTGCAAAAATGAATGCAGCTATGCCGAAGCGCGCCGCGAAAAATACGCAAAAGATTTACAAAGACACGCTTCCTAATGGGCTCGTTGTGATCAGCGAGCCGATGCCGCACGTACACTCGGTTTCGGTCGGCATCTGGGTCCGCTCCGGTTCTCGCCGCGAACCTGCGGAGCTCAACGGCATTTCCCATTTCATCGAGCACATGGTCTTCAAGGGAACGCGCCGCCGCACCGCCGAGGACATCGCTCGCGAAGTAGATAGCGTCGGTGGAATGCTCGACGCATTCACCGCTAAGGAGATGGTCTGCTTCAATACCAAAGTGCTTGGCGAACACCTCCCGCGCGCGTTTGACATCATCGCGGATATGGCGCTCGAGCCGAAATTCGAGCCAGAAGATATCGCTCGTGAGCAATCCGTGATCCTTGAGGAAATTCGTATGACGCAGGACAATCCCGAGGACCTCGTGCACGAACTGTTCAGTCAGAATCTTTGGGCTTCGCATGCGATTGGCAGGCCGATTCTTGGTACGCCCGAAACCGTCTCGTCATTTACTCGCGATCATTTGCAGGACTGGTTTCGCGCCAGTTATGCTCCAAACAATCTCGTAATTACGGCCGCCGGCAACCTCACGCAGGAGCAGCTGCTTGATCTTGTCACGGAGCGCTTTTCCGGTCTCGATCCTGTTGACGAGGGTGGTCCAGAGCCGGCGCCGAAGCCCGCGCCGCACGTCACCCTGCGAAGCAAGCAGGAACTCGAGCAGGTGCACATCTGCGTCGGGCTACCAGCATTCCCGATGACCGATCGCCGCCGATTCGCCGTCTCGGTCCTCAATAATGTGCTCGGCGGCGGCATGTCCTCCCGGTTGTTCCAAAACGTTCGCGAACGGCTCGGTCTTGCCTACGCGATTTTCAGCGAGCTGAATTCCTATAAAGACGCGGGAGTACTTTCGGTTTACGCGGGCACTTCGCTGGAAACGGCGGGCAAGCTCGTGGAATGCGTTCTTGGCGAATTTCGACGCATGCGCGACGAGAAAATGCCGGATGACGAACTGCGTCGCGCCAAGGATCATCTGAAGGGCGCGACGCTCCTGGCGCTCGAAAGCAGCGGTCAGCGAATGAACAGCCTTGCGCGCTATCATATCTACTTCAATCGCCATTTCACGCCGGACCAACTGATCGCCATGTTGGAAGCGGTGACCGCCGAGGAAATTCAAGTCATTGCGCAGGAATTTTTCCAGTCGGATCGGCTCGCCGCCAGCGTGGTCGGCTCTCTGAACGGTTTTTCCCTCACCCGCGACCAGTTGGTCGTGTAGCGCAATTCGCTCGTAAACTGCGGATTTCCTTTGACGCCTGCTTTGCGGCGTGTAATTATTTTGCGCGTCGCACGGAGAAACGGCGCATCTCCTTTCGCATCTCCATTCTGGCTTCCGGCAGCACCGGCAACTCCACGTTGCTCGAAACAGAGCATACGACTCTCCTCATTGACGCAGGATTGGGCCGCAAGGAAATCCTCCGGCGTTTTGAAGCTCTCGGCCGCGCTCGCCCCGAGCGAATCGACGCGATCCTCATCACGCACGAGCATTCCGATCATTCCACCGGCCTCGCGCAAATGGCGCGCGAATGGCGCTGCCCGGCGTATCTTACTGAGCCGACGCATCGCGAAATCCTGAAGATGTTTCCGACTGGACCATTCCAGAAAATGGAGCGTATTGAGTACATTCGTCCCGGCGAGCGCTTTGAGATCGGCGACATCGAGGTGAATCCTTTTGTGATACCGCACGATGCCATCGATCCGATTGGCTTTACTTTCCGTTCCAACGGAGCGAAGGTTGCCGTCGCCACGGATCTCGGCTACATGCCGGAACACGTGAAGCAGCATCTACGCGAAAGCGATTTTCTGATCCTGGAATCGAATCACGATCTTGAAATGCTCAAGGTGGGGCCCTACCCGTGGTTTATCAAGCAGCGCGTGATGAGCCGCACAGGCCATCTTTCAAATACAGTCGTCAGTGAGTTTCTCAGCGATTCCGAGGTGTTCGACGGCCGGGCAAAGCACCTCGTGCTCGCACATCTCTCGGAGCAAAATAACACGCCCGACCTCGCGCAAATTACAGCCGAGCAGGCGCTCGCGAGCCGCGCGAACGAGTTTGGATTCGGAGGTTCGCTGCACATCGCCTCCCAGCACGTTCCCCTCGGCCCCTTTGAACTGTAGCTCCCAGCGTGTTATTTCAGATCGCGCCAATTCGGGCCGGACTTAGTTTCGGTGAGCAGAGGAACGCGGAACTTGTGCGCGCCTTCCATCACTTCTTTAACGACCTTCTTGAGACGCGGAAGTTCTTTTTCGGGAGCTTCAAAGAGAAGTTCGTCGTGAACCTGCAGGATCATGCGGGATTCGAATCCATCCGAGATCTGACGGTCGAGTTCGATCATCGCGAGCTTGATTAGATCGGCGGCGGCGCCTTGCATGGGAGTGTTCATGGCCGTGCGCTCGGCGAAATTGCGAAGAGCGGGCTGCGGCGAGTTGATTTCGGGGATCGGGCGAATACGGCCAAAAATATTACGCGTGAAGCCGGTCTTACGCGTTTCAGCGATCTGCGAATCGCGGAATTTCTTTACGCCGGCATAGCGTTCGAAGTACGCAGCAATGAACTGGGCGGCTTCCTTCTGCTCGATGCCGAGCTCTTGAGCTAGGCCAAAAGCCGATAGCCCGTAAATCACGCCGAAATTAATAACTTTGGCGACGCGGCGGTGTTCGCGCGTTTGTGCAAGCGGACCGACGCCAAAGACCTCCGCTGCCGTCCGGGCGTGGATGTCTTCGCCGGCGCGAAATGCTTTCACGAGAATCGGGTCTTCCGAAAGGTGCGCCAGAATGCGCAGCTCGATTTGCGAATAGTCGGCGGAGAGAAGCACTTTGCCGGACGGGGCGACAAATGCGGCGCGGATTTCGCGGCCAAGCTCCGTGCGAATCGGAATGTTCTGCAGATTCGGATTGGACGAACTGAGACGACCAGTCGCCGTGCCGGTTTGGCTAAAACGCGTATGCAAACGTCGGGTCGCCGGATGAACGAGGCGCGGCAACGCGTCCGCATAAGTGGATTTCAGCTTTGCCAGTTCGCGATATTCGAGCACCTTCTTCGGAATCTGGTGGACGAGGGCGAGTTCCTCGAGGGCCTCGGCGGCGGTGGAGCGGGCCTTTGTGCGGGACTTGCGCGGCGGTTGCAGATTGAGCTTGTCAAAGAGAACTTCGGCCAGCTGCTGTGGCGAATTGACCTTGAACTCAAAACCGGCGAGTTCATGGATCGCCTTCTCAATTACCGTAATCTCCTGTTCGGCGCGGCGCGAGATTTTGTCGAGTGCGTCGGAATTGACGGCTATTCCTGCCGCTTCCATGCGGGCTAGAACCGGCGCAAGCGGCAGATCGATTTTTTCGTAGAGTTCAGCGAGGCCCTGCTTTTCGACTTCCTGGCGGAGAATAGGAGCGATGCGGAAGAGATAATCAGCACGCTCGCCGGGTGCTCCGGAAAGGACACAGTTCATGGTTCGAAGCACTACGTCGGCGAACACGTGATTCGCGGTCGTCGGCCGAAGGAGGTACGAATAAAGCTCGGTCGCATGCTGAATTCCCGCGATCATTTTTTTGCATTCCCATTGTTCGGGAGAAGCAACCAAGCAGAAAAGCTTCGGATCGTGAACGATCTTCGGGCGCTTTGGGTCCGCGAGCCAATCCCCGATGGCGGCAAGCGTCTTGTTCTCGACATCATTTGCAGCGGTGCGCGCCACGCCCTCTTTTGCAGACGCCTCAACGCTCAGCACATGCGCGCCATATCCCTCTTCTTCCGGATCCTGCGAATCCAGATTGAGCCAGACGGCCGTTTCTTTGCCGCGGGCGATGCCGTCGAGGGATTCGGCGAATGGCGCGGGACCGTCGACATTCGCGTAATCTGTCGAACCGGCCGGCTGCGTAACAGGAGCCGCGACTTCTTTCAGCAGCGTGGTAAAACCGAGTTCCGCATAGAGCGCGCGAAGAGCTTCCGAATCGGGGCCAACGATCTTTAGGCTTTCGAGCTGCAGCGGAACTGGCGCATCGGTTGGAATTTTTGCAAGCTGCTTGCTGAGCCGGACGAATTCGGCGTATTTTTCGAGCGCTTCGCGATAGTTTGCGCGCTTCACTTCGGCCGCTCGCGCAAGGGCTTCCTCCGCGCTGCCGAATTGCTGGATCAACTGGCGCGCACCTACTTCGCCGATGCCAGCCTTGCGGCGTTCTCCAGGCGCCGGCTTTTCGTTCGGATCGCGTGCGCCGGGAATGTTGTCAATGGAATCGCCCATCAGCGCCATCACATCCGCAACTTTTTCCGGCGGGACGCCCATAAGTTCTTCCACTTTGGCGCGGTCAACGATCAAGTCGTTCTTTGCGGGATTCAAAACTTTCACGCGATCGCCAACGAGTTGCAGCATGTCCTTGTCGCTGGTGATGATGTAAACGTCTAGGTTTTCGCGCGACGCTTGATGCGCTAAGGAACCGATCACGTCATCGGCTTCGTAGCCGGGATATTCGAGGATCGGAAGGCGCATCGCCTCGCAGTAACGGCGCACAAACGGCAATTGTATCGAGAGATCCTGCGGCATCGGCTGGCGTTGCGCTTTGTATTGTTCGAAGAGCTTGTCGCGAAACGTCGGCGCGGAAACGTCGAATACGACCGCGACATAGTCGGGCGGCAGGTCTTTATTCTGTAGCAGGCGGCGCATCATCGTCGCGAAGAGATAGGGCACTTTTGTCGGAATGCCCGACGCGGTTTGCAGGCGGTCCATCGGCGCGTAAAAGGCCCGAAAGATGTAGCCCATGGCGTCGACAAGAAACAGGCGTTTTGTATTTGAAGCAGGCATCTTAGATTTTTGTGATTGGGCCGAAGAAATTTCAGTATAACAGACAACAAAGAGCCAGCAGGGACGCACGGGCGTAGGAGCGCAAGCATGAAGCATGTTTGCAGCCAGAGGCGCGTGCAATCGAAGTACTTGAATCTAGGCGAAAAGTGCGCAAGTATCGCCGCGCCGGGCGATCCTGATGGGCCTGATCGCCATCGCCGGGAGGGAATGATGTCTGTGAGAGGAAACCACGTGCGACAGATCCGGTTGAGTGCATTGCTTCGCAATTCCGTGGCCGCCAGCGCTGTGCTTGCGGTTGCATCGGTGGTTTTCGTCTCGAAGGGAGCAGGACCTGAATGGAGGATGATCGGCAACGATCCGGGGAATAACCGCAGTCAGCCCATGGAGCGGAAGATTGGTGTCGACAACGTGAGCCATCTCGCAGTGAAGTGGACGGCGACGACAGCGGGCGATGTTTCAGCCACTTCGGCAGTCGTGGACGGAGCGGTTTACTTCGGCGACTTTGGCGGCATGGAATGGAAACTCGACGCCGCGAGCGGACACGTCATCTGGTCGCGCAAAGTGTCGGACTACACCGGGGTCGAGGGCGATGTGTCGCGTTCGAGTCCGGCGCTCGCCGGCGACACGCTTGTGATCGGCGATCTGCGCGCCGCGAAGATGATGGGGATCGATGCGAAATCCGGCGATCTGCGGTGGATCACGCTTCTTGATCCGGATCCGCATGCAATCGTTACAGGATCACCGGTCCTTGTCGGTGACACGATCTATGTGGGCACATCGCAGGCGGGAGCGTCCACATATCCCGGCGCCCTGGTCGCCCTCGACGCAAAGACAGGAAAGATAATATGGCGGACCTATTCGCTACCGAATCCCGACGGCGTTCCGGGAGGTTACTGGGGCGCTGTGATGCTCGGGCCGCCATCCGTGGACGTTCAGGACGGCTTGGTGTTCGCTTCGTTCAAGTCTGCCAGCGGCGAACCGCCTGCGGCGAAAGCCTGCAACGCCGCTGCACCCGGCGGATTCAGCGAGTCGTGCGAGCAGCCGGGTTCGTATTTCAGCTCAATTGTCGCGTTCAACATGAAGACTGGCGCGCCGGTATGGTCGTACCGCGTGATTGGAGAGGAGCCGTGGAAGAGGGCGTGTGGCTCGCAGCCGGCGGATGTTACTTGGTGCGCTCCAGCAGCCGACAATCCGATGAACCATGGCGATAAGTGGGACGTCGGCGGTTCTGCGCCGAACGTTTTTGAATTCGGCCCCGCGCGAGATCGACGGACCGTGGTCGGCGTTGGCGAGAAGAGTGGCGTTTATGTCGTTCTTGATGCTAAGACCGGAAAATTCATCTGGAATACGGTTGTTGGTCCCGGCGGCGACATGGGCGGTATGGAATGGGGAACCGCGTACGATGGGAAGCGAATTTATGTCTCGATCGTGAACCAGCACCACCTTCCGTACCGAATGACGGAAGGGGGCAAGCTCACGGGCGTTTCGACGACGGGAGGGTCTTGGGCCGCCCTTGATCCTGATACTGGCAAGATCATCTGGCAGCGGCCCGATCCGCAAACGGAGGTGCTGAACGGCGAGACGGTCGGCGTCTGGGACTTGGCGCCCGTAACCGTGGCGAACAACGTTGTCTATGTTGCTTCTATGGCGAAAATTGGCAACGAGTTCTACGCACTAGATGGAGCGACTGGGAAGATTCTCTGGGCCCAGTCGGCGGGCAGTTCAGTTAATGCTGGACCCGCGATAGTGAATGGCGTTGTGTACTGGGGCTCGGGCTACTCGAAATCGCGCGCGGAGGGCAACGGCAATAACAAGTTCTTCGCATTTGCGCCGAAGTAGCTTGGGCCGTTAAATGGGCGTGCCCATATTCGGAGATGGCCTCTTAGCACCGGATCTTTACCTGAAAATCGTTCCTCTTTTTAGCAGAGCCGTACTGTCGCCACCACAAACAAACGAACGCCATTGCGGCGGGATATCACGACGAACGACGCTATACTCTTCAGAACCCAGCCCGCACGCCGAAGATTAACTTGCGGAGGGTCTAATGGCTGAAATATATAAGCGCGCAGTACTCAAGGGCAGCAGACGCGAAGAATTGCCGGGTGGCCGCGATGCGGGCGCAGCGGATCCGAAGGAACGAATCGTCGTCAGCATCGTCCTGCGGCGACGACCGCCGAAAAGCGCGTTGAATGCGGCGAAGAGTGCGGCAACGAAAAACGCGCCCCGCATAAGAAAGTATCTGAGCCGCGAACAATTTGTGCGCCGTCATGGAGCTTCCGCTGCGGACATCGCCAAAGTGCGTTCGTTTGCAAAACAGTATGGACTTAGAGTCGCGAGCGAGGATCGTGCGAGTCGCACGGTGAAACTGAGCGGCACAGTGCAGTCATTCAACAAAGCGTTTGAAACGGACCTGCGCCGTTACGAGCATAGCTGGGGCTCATACCGTTGCCGCACGGGCGAGTTGACGATTCCAGCGAGATTGAAATCCGTGATTGAAGGTGTATTCGGACTGGACAACCGTCCGCAGGCGAAGACACATTTTCGCATACGAAAAGTGAATCCGGGGATTCGTGCCCATGCAGTCGAGGTGTCCTACTCGCCCGTGCAAGTTGCGCAGGCCTACGCATTCCCAGCCGATACGACGGGAGCAGGGCAATGCATCGCACTGATCGAATTGGGAGGCGGCTATAAATCCGCCGATCTCACCTCGTTTTTCAAGAATCTTGGGATCAAGAGTCCAAAGGTGACGGCTGTTTCTGTTGACGGCGCCAGGAATTCGCCAACAGGCGAATCCGACGGTCCCGACGGGGAAGTTGAGTTGGATATTGAGGTGGCCGGTGCAGCGGCGCCCGGCGCAAAAATAGCTGTGTATTTTGCGCCGAATACGGATCAGGGCTTCATCGACGCAGTTGGCGCGGCCGTACACGATTCCAAGCGCAAGCCTTCGACTATCTCGATTAGCTGGGGCGGACCAGAAAACTCCTGGACGGAACAATCGCGCAACGCGCTTAACTCTGCTTTTGAAGACGCCTCGACCATGGGCATTTCCGTGCTGGCCGCATCCGGCGACGATGGAGCCTCCGATGGCAGCTCCGATGGCAAGCCAACGGTCGATTTCCCGGCGGCGAGTCCTTACGTGACGGGTTGCGGCGGGACGAAACTGACAATTTCTGGCTCATCGATCGGCAGCGAGCAAGTTTGGAACGAGCTTGCGTCAAACGAAGGAGCGACCGGGGGCGGCGTCAGCGAGAATTTCGCGCTGCCAAGGTATCAAAAGAGCGCGAGAGTGCCGAAAGCGCCGAATGATTCTACTGGACGCGGCGTGCCAGACGTGGCGGGGAATGCCGATCCAGCGACTGGCTACAACGTGACAGTGGACGGCAAGCAGACTGTGATCGGCGGTACCAGCGCCGTCGCACCATTGTGGGCAGCCTTGGTGGCACGCATCAACCAGTCTCTAGGGAAAAACGTCGGCTTTTTGAACCCGATGCTCTACTTGATCAAAGCGGACTCTAGCTTCCACGACATCACTTCGGGCAGCAATGGTGGTTATTCAGCAACACGAGGCTGGGATGCCTGCACAGGGCTCGGGAGCCCGAACGGGACCGCGTTGCTCAAGGCGCTAAAATAAGCCGTTAGCTGACGTTTCTCACTTATAATCTGCCCAATCCAGGAACCCGATCGAGACTCCAACCTCAACAGATTAAGAGGGATGTGTAATATTCGGAGGCCGCGCCGCGTATTAGCTTATGGAACGACGGAAGACTGCCGGAGAGATGAATTCGACAGAGCTGGCTGAGCTGCTGTCGCGGGTACGGGCGGGCGATTCGGACGCCTGGGGCGAACTTTATCGCGCCTACGCGCCGGCGATCTTCCGGTTCTGCCGTCGAGCGCTTCCGTCGCGTGAGGATGCGGAAGACGCCACGAACGAGGTCTTCATGAAGGTGCGACAAAAGCTCGGGAGTTACGACTCATCGCGCCCGTTCACTGCCTGGCTCTACAAAGTCGCCAGCAATCATTGTTGGGACATGTTGCGGCGCCGGCGTATCCGCCAGGACCTTGAGACGGGTGACGTTGAAACTCTACCTTTGGAACATCCCGATCCCGGCCAACTGGAGCGCTTGCAGGAGGAGCACACGAGCAAGGAAGTTCGCGCGGGACTCGATCGACTGTCGGACCGCGCACGCATGGCGTTGGTGCTCCGCTATTTCGGGGAGATGAGTTACGACGAAATTGCTGAAACCCTTGGCGTGCGGCGTGCGTTTGTAGGCGTGTTGCTTTTGCGCGCACGGCACCAGCTGAGGGAGATCTTGCAGGGCGGCGCGGAGTCTGCACGCGAGGCTACCGCCGGAGGAAAGCCATGAGCGAACCCGACATCGGCCACGCCTGCAGCTCTCATTTCGACGAAATGACCGGGCTGCTTTATCTCGAACAACAGCTCGACGATATGCATTCAAAGATCGTCGCGGAACATGCCGCTGGCTGCCTGGTTTGTCGTGAACTGCTGCGCGTGCTGAAAAACGAAAGCGTGTGGCTCCGCGAGGCAATTGTGGCGGACGATGAAACGATTCCCGCGCGGCTGGTTGCTGCGCCTGTGCGCACCGTAGCGCCATGGGGATGGTTGGCCACGCTGAGTTTTGGAGCGGCCGGGGCTTATACGCTGTGGAGTGGCGTTATAGAACCGTGGGTGACTCAGGCTTCGAATATCGGAATAACTCAAGGAAATCTCATGACCATGCTCTTCTTCAGCGGAGCGTTTTGGAACGGATGGAGCGATATAGGGACAGCGGTAAAGTTTCTGGCGATGATCACATTGGGTATCGTAGCGGCTTGGGCGCTACGGCGCTACTTTCGCCGCCAAGCGGGCACGGCAGCCGTGATGGGTATGCTTGGACTGGCGATTTTAGCGCCTGCTCCGGCCCACGCTGCCGAGACGGTGCATGGAAATCCGAGCTACACGCTTTCGCAAGGGCAGGAGATTAAAACCGATTTATTCGTGGCCGGCGATCACGTTCTCATTGACGGTACTGTGGATGGCGATCTCGTCGTATGGGCTCACGAGGTTGAAGTAAATGGCCAAGTCAAGGGAGACATCATCGCGTTCACACAGGAATTGCGAATGAACGGTACCGTGGACGGCAACGTTCGGGCGTTTGCGGAATCGACGGTATTGAGCGGACCCGTCGGCAAAAATCTTATGGGCTTCGTTCGGTCCGTTGAAGTAGACGAAAAATCCACGATCGGTGGATCGGCGACTCTCTTTTCGCGTGACGTTCAGTTGAACGGTCCCATCAGAGGCGACCTGCTTGCTATGGCCGGAACTATGGAAGTGGATGGGACAATCGGTGGGAACGTGAAGGTTCGCGGTGAAGACATGAGGATCGGATCGACCGCGCAGATTGGCGGTCGAACGCAGTTCGAGGGGCCGAAGCAGCCGGAGATTGCCGCCGGCGCCAGGCTCGCTTCGCCGGTCGAAATGATCATGAGAAAGGCCACGCCGACGTATTCCACGTGGACATACTATTGGCATCAAATTTTGCGATGGGGCGCTGCATTCCTGCTGGGCTTGGTACTCTTTCTGCTTGCTCCTGCCATTTTTCTGGATACCTCGAACGCAGCAAACAAGGTGGGCCTTTCGATGGGAATCGGTTTGCTATTTCTCGTCGGCATTCCTGTAGCGGTCATCATCGCTTGCGTAACAATCGTGGGATTAGGCGTCGGCATCGCTGGGTTCCTTGTATATCTGGTCGCCGTTTATATGTCGCAGGTGTTTGTCGGTGAATGGTTGGGCGAAAAATTGCTGGGAGTAGGTGTAGGTATCGGTCCTGTACTCGCAAGACTCGCTCTGGGGCTCGCCATCCTGCGAGTAATACGCGTAATTCCGTTCCTGGGGCCGCTAAGCATGTGGGTGGTAATTGTTTGGGGCCTCGGCGCTTATGTATTGACCCTACACAAAAGGATGCGGCACCAGGTGGCCACCGCCTGATCTGCGGCATCCTGGCACACGCGTGAAAAACAATACTTTTCACCCGTGCTTTCGTTACAATCCGGGCCCATGAGAGCTTTTGTCACCAACGTTAAGCAGTTGACGCACGCTTCGAGGCAGCCGCGTTGAGCGCCGGAGATCGGCTGCGCGAAATCCGCACCGGCTTTCATTCTTCTTTCTGGGTCGCAAACTTCACCGAAATATTCGAACGCCTGGCCTACTACGGCACGTTGGCCGTTCTCGCGATTTACCTCAACGAACAGCTTCATTTCTCGGCCGAACTCACAGGATCGATCATCGGCATCTTCGGCATGGTCGTTTACTTTTTGCCGGTTGTTGGTGGCGCCTTGGCGGATCGCTTTGGCTTTCGCCGAGCCCTTCTTTTTGCGTATGCCGTGCTGACGATCGGCTATTTTCTGCTGGGATCTCTATCCGCGCCATGGATGCAATCCGTACGCAGCGCGCTGGGAGACAAATGGCTCGTAATCGCCGTCCTTCTAATCCCTGCGCTTGGTCCCGCGACCGTGAAGCCCTGTGTGGCCGGTACGATAGCCAAGGCTTCTACCGAGGGGGTGCGTTCACTCGGCTATTCGATTTACTACACGCTCGTGAACGTCGGCGGAACGCTAGGTCCGCTAATGGCATTTCTCGTTCGCCAGCGCTTGGGCTTGGGCATGGAGAATGTATTTCGCACGGCGGCGCTTAGCGTTTTCCTGATGTTTTGGGTCACGTTGTTCTTCTACCGCGAGCCTCCCGCGCACACCGACGAGAAAGTCTCGAGCATCAGCATGGCAGTCAAGAACATGTTTATCGTGCTCGGAAACTTTCGATTCGTGCTTTTCTTGGTGATTTCGTCAGGTTTCTACATGGCTTATTGGGAAATTTACATTATGGCTCCGCTCTTCATGCGGCGCTTCGTGGATCCGAACGCGAATGTGGATGGCTTGCTGGCAATCGAGGGATTTGCGGTGATCTGCTTGCAAATCCTTGTTACATATTTGACGAGAAAGCTGCCCACAGTGCCGACAATCGCGCTCGGTTTCTTGATCACGGGACTGGCGTTCAGCCTATTGGCCTTGCATCCCAGCGTGATCTCATTCGCATTGATGTTGGTGGTAATCGCAATCGGAGAAGTGACGCAGGCGTCGCGCTACTACGAGTATTGCTCGCGGCTAGCTCCCGAGGGGCAGCAAGGGCTTTATATGGGATACGCATTTCCGCCAATCGGACTCGGATTCCTCGTCGCGGGATGGATGGGAGGCTGGCTGCTGCACGAATTCGGCGACGTGCTGAAGAAACCCAACGCGATGTGGTGGCCTGTGGTAGCAGTTGGAGCGGTTACGGCGCTTCTGATGCTGGTCTATGACAAGGTTTTTAAGCCGGACGTAAAGGCGATTTCGCCTAGTTAATCATGCGACGGAGGCTGTCCACGGCTTGTTGTGCCAAGCCGTAATCGGGCTCGAGATCGAGCGCTTTTTGGAAACACTCACGCGCGCGCTTCAGCATGTTCTTTGCGAAATAGGCGCGGCCCATATTGAAATGCGGATAATGACGCGGCACGTAACGCGGCGCGGTTACCGCGCGTTCGAGCCACGGGATGGCTTCATCATAGCGGCCAAGAGCGATTAAATACGCGCCGATGTCGTTATAGGGATTTCCGAAATCCGGATCGATCGCGATGGCGCGCTTGCACTCGTCAATTGCAGCCTCGGCGTTGCCCTGGTCGTGGTAGGTCCAGCCGAGATAGGTGTGCGCCTCCGCCGTGGGATGGATTTCGAGCGAGTCCTTGTACAGTCTCACCGCGCGCTCGAGTTCGCCATTCATCTGTGCGCGATGCGCTTTCTCGAATAGATCACGCGCGCGATTTTCAGGAACGGGACGCATGGCTTCTTCTAAACCACTGACGAGGCGATGTCAACGAGGATTGTGTAAGACGATTCCGACGGCTTCTTCGGTATCGATGAGGCGCGCGCCGTGTAGCCTCAAATCATCGATTGTTTCTTGCCCTTTCTTCGCATCGAGAGTCTCGATCGCGTCACGCACGATGAAAACCTGGCGGCTGCGCGCGAGGAGCCCCTTCGACGCGCACTGTACGCAAAATTCAGTCACAACTCCAAAGACGATGTATTTTGCGTCAGGGCCGATGCATTCTACAAGCGTCTCCGTGTGGGGATTGGAAAATACGTCGAGCACCTGCTTTTGGATCACAATCTGAGGAGAATCGAAAATGTTCGCAGGCAATTTGAACGACGGGTCGTTGGGGATTAGCGCATAGTCCCTCTTCATGCCTTCCGGAATAATCCGTGCGCCATCCGTTCCCGCGATGCAGTGTGCTGGGAAAACGCTGAATTCAGGGTCGTTTTCCGAATGTGCGCAGGCGCTGGAGATCAGGAGCGTGTCACTCGACTCGGCAGCTTCAACGAGCCGCCGAATATTCGGAATCAGCTTTTCCGCGCCCGGCACGTAGAGCTTCCCGCCAGGTAACATGAAATCTTTCTGAACATCTACTTCCCATAGGACCAATCGCCCTGACATTCGTTTTCACTCCGTGCCTCTGCTATTTTCAACAAGAGTGGCGCATTATGCTGGTCTGCCGAATACCCTGCACAACGGGAGGAGCTCGATGAACGAAATTGGAATTTCGCGCCTCGGTCAGGTCCATATTCCCGCACAAGATGTGGAGCGCGCCACTGGATTCTACAAAGACATCCTCGGCCTTCCGCTCCTTTTCACTGCAAGCGGCATGGCCTTTTTCAATTGCCGCGGAGTCCGGCTGATGCTCTCGCGTCCTGAGGGAACAGAATCGCAACCCGGCTCAATTCTCTATTTTTCAGTGCCAGATATCGTGAGCGCACACAACAGCCTCACGCAAGGAGGAGTACGGTTCGAAGCGCAGCCGCGGAAAATTGCGGAGATGCCCACGCACGATCTTTGGATGGCTTTCTTTCGAGATTCCGAGCAGAACCTGATGGCGCTTATGAGTGAGGTGCCGCAGAATTAGGCGATGAGTGTAACCAACTTGGCGTTACTTCAGTGCTGAGCGACGGACGCGTTCACGGAAATTGGCGAGAAGTTCCTTCAGAGCCTTGCTGTAGCGCACCGGGTAAACGGCGGCCTGGTTAATTTGCCTACAACCTTTCGGTAGCCGCGCTAACCCGGTGCGGCAGCGTTCGCGTGCGGCCTCAATCGAATCGAGGCGGCCAACGCGTTTGCCTGCCCGCATCACGGGAATCAGCAACGGTTCGGCCCCTTGCGACGGTTCGTTCTCAAGCGCAACGCGATCAAACCGAAATTCTCCTGCGGTATTCGAATGACGAAAAACCTGCTTGCGCCCCGGATAAGTTGCCTTTGCGCGCGTGAGCTTCGCCGCTTCCCATATCTTGCCGTCGCGCTCAACTTCCACCAGCTTGTAAATCATGTTCAAATGCGGAGCATCGCCGGGAGTTGCGAGCGCCGTGCCGACTCCGAAGGCGTCAATCGCAGCATGGCGCGCAAGAAGGTCGCGAATGCGGTACTCATCGAGGTCGCCCGAAGCGAAAATTTTCACGTCTTGCCAGCCCGCGCGATTCAGTTCGCGCCGAACCCAACGGCTATCTTTAGCGACGTCTCCGCTATCGAGCCGCACGCCGGCGGGCTTGCGGCCCATCGCAAGGATTTGTTTCAGCGCCTGACGCACGTCATAGGTATCCAGCAGCAGCGTAGAATTGTCGGGAAACGTGTCCAAAAAATTCGCGAATGCCTCCGATTCACGGTCATGCGCCATTACCCAGGAATGAGCCTGGGTTCCGTAAATTGCCAGGCCAAACCGCAAGCCTGCAAGAACGTTCGAAGTTCCGGCGCACCCACCGATCACAGCCGCGCGCGCGGCAGGCAGACTCGATTCGGCGCCATGGCCGCGTCGAGCGCCGAAATCGACCACGTCACGTCCTTGCGCAGCCGTGCAAACGCGCGCCGCCTTGCTCGCGATCATGGTTTGGTAACTTAGGGTGGCGAGCAGATAAGTCTCCAAAATCTGTGCCTCGACGATCGGTGCCGTCACGCGCAGCAGCGGCTCGCCAGGAAACGCGATCGTCCCTTCAGGCATCGCCCAAACTTCGCCAGTAAAGCGAAATCGCGAAAGATAGTTGAAAAATTCCGGACGGATCTTCCGAAAGATCCGATTGCCGCGCAAGAAATCGATTTCTTCCGCCGTGAAGCTGACATTCTCGAGAAACTCGATTGCCTGCTCGAGGCCCGCTGCTACCAGATAGTTGCGCCGCGCCGGCAGGTGGCGCGCAAACAATTCAAATGTGGCACGCGCCTCGAAATGCGTCTGCACATAGCCGGCAGCCATTGTCAGTTCGTAAAGATCGGTGAGAAGGCCGGAAGAACTGCGCAGCGATTCGATCACAGAAGGGTGCGAGGCGTTTGGCGGCAAATTCACCTGAAGAGAGTCCATGTTTCGAGTTACTCGATGCTTCAGAAGCAACCGGGATTGTGTATGCGAAAAGACAAAACCCCCAGGCGTCCAATCGACCGCCACGAGGGACGCTGCCGGGGGTTTTGCCGGAATCCGGGCCGAAACGCGCTACTTCAATACAGCGTCTTTGAAAGCCTTTGCCGCGCGCAGGCGGACAACCGTCTTCGCCTTGATCTTGATCGCTTCCCCAGTGGCGGGATTGCGCCCCATGCGGGCCTTGCGATGCGCCTTCACGGCACGGCCGATGCCGGGGATGACGAACTTCCCTGAGCCCTTCGATTCCTTCACCGCAAGCTTGAAGAGCTCGTCAAAGAATGTGGAAACCTGTTTCTTGGAAACGGGCTTGTCCGTGGTGCTGACCTTATCCGCAAGATGCGCAATGATCTTGGACTTGCTCATCGGAGTTGCCATCGATTTGTATTGCCTCCTAAATTTTGGTAACGCGTAGGCCCCGGCGAGCGGGATGCCGCGGGGAACTATAGCGGTCCCTCGGTGCGAACGCAAGCAAAAATATTCAAAAAAGCCTGAAAAATCGCCACTTTTTTGAAGCGAGAGGCGTCAAGCCCCATTTATTGCTGTGATTTCAGGGGGTGGCGAGCTGCTCGTAAAAGATAGCAGCCGCACGAATCCCGCCGAAGTAATTTTCGAGGGAAAGATGCTCGTCCGGAGCATGAGCATTCTCATCGGGAAGGCCGAAACCCATCAGTACGCAGGGAACCTTGAATGTGTCGTACATCTGGGTCACGAAGGGAATGGAACCTCCCTCACGGATGAAAACGGCCTTCTTTCCGAAGCCCTGCTCCAGCGCGTGCCGTGCCTTTTGGAAAATGGGTGCCGTGTATGGCGCGACCCATGGCTTCCCGGTGCTCAACACCTCAAATTTGCACTTTACCGTTTTGGGAAGCAACTTCCTGATATGGCGCTCAACCAGACGGGCAATCTTTTTTGGATCCTGTTTTGGGACAAGACGTGTAGAAAGCTTCGCGAACGCCTTTGACGGAATTACGGTTTTTGCGCCTTCCCCCGTGTAGCCGCCCCAAATACCATTGAGTTCAAGCGTCGGGCGAGCCCAAAGCCTTTCGATAGTCGTATAACCCTTTTCTCCGCACAGATCAGGCGCTCCCACCGTCTTACGAAATTCTCTTTCCTTCCACGGCAGTGAATTGAGTGCCTTGCGTTCCGCTTTCGAAAGCTCTGCCACGTCCGAATAAAAGCCGGGAATCGTAATGTGGAAGTCCCGGTCGTGTAATTTCGCGATCGTCTCCGCTAGAATCGTGATCGGATTCGGTACAGCTCCACCAAACACGCCCGAATGCAGGTCTTGCGAGGCCGCTGTCAGTTCGATTTGATAGTAATTCAGCCCGCGCAGCCCATAGGTGACAGAGGGAACGCCCTTTGCCAGCATTGAGGTGTCAGAAACCACAAGCGCGTCAGCCTTGAGCCGCAGTTGGTTTTCCTTTACAAAGTCCCACAGACTTACGCTACCCACCTCTTCCTCGCCTTCGATCATTACCCTTATATTGATGGGAAGTTTGCCGCTGGTCTTCAGCAGTGCTTCCAGAGCCTTTATGTGAATGTGGACTTGCCCCTTATCGTCTGCGGTGCCTCGGCCGAACAGGTTGTTATGGCGGACGGTCGGTTCAAACGCAGGCGTGGTCCATAGGTCCAAAGGCTCGGCGGGTTGCACGTCATAATGGCCATAGAAAAGTATCGTCGGCTTTCCGGGTGCGCCGAGCGACTCGGCGTAGACAACCGGGTGCATCTTTGTGGGCACGATTTCCACGTTTTCCAGGCCTGCTGACTTGAGCTTCTCAGCCACCCAGCGCGCCGCCGCCTCAATATCGGCTTTGTGCTCCGATTTCGCACTGACGCTGGGAATACGCAGAAATTCCTTCAGCTCTTCAAGATGAGTGTCCCGCATGGAATCCAGATAATTTTTGAGGTCCATCGTGCCTGCCCCGCATTGCGTTCCGTCAGCTGAGTCATTGGGCCGAAGAATTTCCGGCCCGGCTCGGCATAGAGATATTACGGGAATTGGCTCGCGAAAACGCGAGATTTTTGGACTGTGCTTTTGGACACGTGACGGGCCTGAATCGTTGACTCAAATCGCGTAACAATCCACGATAATTGCATATGACGACCGAAATAAAGACCGGCAGCGAACGGCGCAGTTCGCGGGTGTTTACGCGCATTCCAATCAAGGCCAAAGGTAAGAGCCACGCGGGCCGCAAATTTACTGAAAACAGCCAAACCATCGTGATCAACGCGCACGGTGGTCTGCTTTATTTGCAGGAAGAACTCGATCTCGGGACCGAGCTTGTTCTCGAAAACCCTGCTACCGAAGAAGAGCAAGAATGCCGCGTCGTCTATATGGGAGACACTTCGGATAAGGGTACGAGAATCGGGGTGGAGTTTCTCTCGCCCAGCCCGCATTTCTGGGGTGTGGAATTTGCACAGCAGGATTGGAACGCTCACCGTCCCGGAACGTCCTCAAACTGATTTATTCTAAGGGCTCGGGAGCCCGTATTTTCGCCTTCAGCGCGATTTTTTCAACTTTCCCAAAGCTTGATCTCACGGCCTGTCGCTCCTCGGGCTGTTGTGTTACCCCTTACAAAATCCTTACAGCTCGCTTATTCCTTCCTGATGTCGGCTGAGTAATCTCAGGCTGTATCGTGACCGCCCTAAATTTGGCTTCGACAAGTGATTGTCGGTTGAAGATCGGGGAAGAAGCATGGCAACGGTTATTTTCATATCGATTCTCGCCGTGGCTTGCGCCTTCATGATCTACATCCTCGTCCAGCTTCATCTGGAGGCAAGGCGCCCCCGCCGCGGCGTGTCACATTCTCCGAAGGGCGTGATTCCTTTCCGCAACGGCTTGGCGAGTAGGCTCGACAGCGGCACCCCGGGCGCCAAACGTAAGGCAATCCGCGACGTTGAGTCGCAGGGCTAAGAAATCGAATCACGAAACGCCTCTCGTGCTTCCTTTGGGAATTCGTCGGCTAGCGTTAAAACGCGTGGCGAGGAGTGGAACTCGATGCAAGACCTGATTTGTGGATTGTGCGCGGCCGCTTTTTTCGCTATCGCGATCGGCTACGTTTGCGCATGCGAGAAGTTGCGATAAGGAGCGACAGAATGCTTGGCAACGCGATGCTCCTCTCTATCAGCGTGCTGACCGGAGCCTACTTGATTGCGGCTTTGCTTTGGCCGGAAAGGTTCTGAGCCATGACTGCAAACGGCTGGTTTCAGATTGCTCTGTTTTTTCTGATTCTTTTGGCGATTACCAAACCTATCGGCGCCTTCATTACACGCGTCTTCGCTCGCGAAAAGACTGTGCTTGATCCTCTTCTTAGCCCGGTTGAGCGGACTATTTATCGTAGCTGCCGAATCGATCAGGACCATGAGATGGATTGGAAAGAATACGCCGTCTCAATGCTCCTGTTCAGCATTGTGAGCATGCTGCTTCTCTACTTAATCGAGCGCATTCAGCTTTGGCTGCCATGGAATCCCCAGCATTTCGCAAACGTGCCGCAGGCCCTGGCGTTTAATACTGCCGCGTCGTTCACGACGAATACAAACTGGCAAAACTACGGTGGCGAATGGACCATGAGCTATTTCACTCAAATGGTCGGCCTCGCCTATCACAACTTTGTTTCGGCGGGCGCCGGAATTGCTCTTGCCGTTGCCGTTATTCGAGGAATCGCGCGCAAGGAATCGAAAGTTCTCGGCAATTTCTGGGTGGATTTCACACGCGCGAACCTCTATGTTCTGCTGCCTGCGTGTATTGTGCTTGCGCTGATTTTTGTCTCACAGGGTATGCCCCAGAATCTCCGGCCGTATGATACGGCCAAGTTGCTCAACGCACAGATCGTTACAACTAGAGACTCGAGCGGCAAGACGACAACGCAAACTGTCACTGATCAGGTCATCGCGCAAGGCCCGATCGCGTCGCAGGAGGCGATCAAGATTCTTGGGACCAATGGTGGCGGCTTCCTTAACGCAAATAGTGCCCAGCCGTTTGAGAACCCGACTCCGCTCACGAATTACATGCAGATCCTGATGATCCTGGCGATCGGAGCCGGGTTGACCTACGCGCTAGGCCAAATGACAGGTTCGCCAAAACACGGCTGGGCGGTTTGGGGAGCCATGGCATTCCTGTGCCTGGTTGGAGTGAGCAGTATTTACGCGGCTGAGTCTCGCGGCAATCCGCTCCTGCATGGAGTCGATCAGGATGCCACTGCAATGCAATCGGGCGGCAACATGGAAGGCAAGGAAGTACGATTCGGCATGACAGGCACGGCGATGTTTGCTTCCGTCACAACGGACGCCAGTTGCGGTGCGGTCAACGGCCAGCATGACTCATTCACTCCGCTTGGCGGAATGATCCCAATGGTCAACATTATGATTGGCGAGGTAATTTTCGGCGGCGTAGGCGCTGGCCTGTACGGGATGATCGTATTCATCATTCTTTCCGTGTTTATTGCCGGCCTAATGGTGGGCCGCACGCCGGAATATATGGGCAAGAAGATCGAAGCGTTTGACGTGAAAATGGCGATGGTCACGGTGCTGATCTTCTGTCTTCTCGTTCTTGGCTTTACAGGCTTCGCTATTGCTAAACCCTACGGAAGGTCCGCGATCGCGAACCCAGGACCGCACGGACTCTCGGAAGTTTTGTACGCCTACGCTTCGATGGCGGGCAACAACGGTTCGGCGTTCGGCGGATTGAATGGCAATACGCCCTGGTACAACATCAGCGGCGCATTTGACATGCTTCTTGGCCGGTTCTTTATGGTGATTCCGGTGCTCGCAATCGCCGGCAACCTCGCGCGCAAGAAGATCGTGCGTGAATCGGCCGGCACTTTTCCCGTCACGACACCGCTTTTCGCTTTTCTGCTGATTTCCGTAATTTTGATCGTGAGCGCGCTTACGTTTTTCCCGGCACTGAGCTTGGGGCCCATCCTTGAGCATCTGCAAATGCATGCCGGAAAGGTTTTCTGAGTCAAGTTATGAACACACGACCAACAAGAAGGTCACTCTGGACATCGGGAATCGTCGCCGGTGCGATCCGAGATTCGTTTATCAAGTTGAACCCGAAGACGCTGATGAAAAATCCTGTGATGTTTGTAGTCGAGATTGGCTCTTTGGTGACCACATACAATTTGCTTCGCGATCATCTCGCGCATCATGGGGGCTTCGGATTCGAGCTTCAGATTACGTTATGGCTCTGGTTCACCGTGCTCTTTGCGAATTTCGCCGAAGCAATGGCCGAGGGGCGCGGAAAAGCGCAGGCCGATACACTTCGGAAGGCGCGCGCTGACGCGATGGCACGTCGTTTGCGCACCGACGGTTCCGAAGAGAAGATCCCGGGCTCGACGTTGCGAGCGGGCGACCTTGTGAAGGTTACGGCCGGTGAATTTATTCCAGGGGACGGGGAAGTTGTCGAGGGCGTCGCTTCCGTTGACGAGTCTGCGATCACTGGCGAATCGGCACCTGTCATTCGCGAGTCCGGTGGCGACCGCTCTGCGGTTACAGGCGGCACGCGTGTTCTGTCGGACGAAATCACAATCAAGATCATGTCAAATCCCGGCGAGACTTTCCTGGATCGGATGATTAAGCTCGTGGAAGGCGCCGAGCGCCAAAAAACGCCTAATGAAATCGCACTCAATATTCTGCTGGCCGGCCTGACGATCGTCTTCTTGCTCGCCGTGGTGATGCTCCAGCCCATGGCAATCTATTCCGGCTCGCCGCAGTCCATCTTTGTATTGATTGCATTGCTCGTGTGCCTGATCCCGACAACGATCGGGGGCCTCCTTTCGGCGATCGGTATTGCGGGAATGGACCGAGTCGTTCAACGCAACGTCCTCGCCATGTCCGGCCGCGCCGTTGAAGCGGCGGGCGATGTAGATACTCTGTTGCTCGACAAGACCGGGACGATCACTCTGGGGAATCGTCGCGCAACAGAATTCATTCCTGCTCCAGGTGTTAAGGAAACCGATCTGGCCGATGCCGCGCAGCTTGCCTCATTTGCGGACGAGACGCCGGAGGGCCGCTCCATCGTAGTGCTTGCAAAGGAAAGGTACGGTCTTCGCGGGCGTGAACTTTCCTCTTGCGGAGCCAATTTCATCCAGTTTTCCGCCGTTACGCGCATGTCTGGCGTTGATCTGGATGGCCGTGAGATTCGCAAAGGGGCATTTGAAGCAATTGTTTCTTATTGTTCTGTAAACGGATTTCGCGTTCCCTGCGAAGTCGAAGAGACGGCGAAAAGCATCGCTAACTCCGGAGGGACGCCTCTGCTCGTTGCCGAGGATCGCCGTATTCTGGGAACAATCCAACTGAAAGACATCATCAAAGGCGGAATGCGCGAGCGCTTCGATCAACTACGTGCGATGGGCATTCGTACCGTCATGATTACGGGCGACAATCCGCTCACAGCAGCGGCAATCGCACGAGAAGCCGGCCTCGACGATTTTCTGGCGCAGGCCAAGCCGGAAGACAAACTCGCTTTGATTCGTCAGGAGCAAGCGAAAGGCAAGCTCGTGGCCATGACGGGAGACGGCACGAACGACGCACCAGCGCTCGCGCAAGCGGACGTTGGACTTGCTATGAATGCCGGCACGCAAGCCGCGAAAGAAGCCGGAAACATGGTCGATCTTGATTCAAACCCCACAAAGCTCATCGAAGTGGTCGAAATCGGAAAACAGCTTCTGATCACCCGCGGCGCCCTCACCACATTTTCGGTTGCCAACGATGTGGCAAAGTATTTCGCGATTATTCCCGCCATGTTCGCAGGCGTATTTCCCGTTTTGCAGGTTCTAAATATTATGGGGCTCAAAACGCCGCAATCCGCGATTCTTTCTGCTGTCATATTCAATGCCTTGATTATCGTCGCGCTCGTACCGCTCGCGCTGCGGGGTGTGAAATACCGCCCTCTGGGCGCTTCGGCATTGCTCCGAAGGAATCTGCTGATTTATGGTGTCGGCGGACTTGTTGCGCCGTTTATCGGTATTAAACTGATTGACTTGATCGTCACTCATGTCGGCTTGGCATGAGACGCCTGTGAAGGGAGATTGCCGCGAACGCAGGAGAGAGTATGAGCGGATTGAGCATATTCGGGCTGTTCGCCGTTACGGCTATGGTGGTGTCGTATGCGCTTGAGTCCCGGCATTCAACGTTTGTAATGGCATTCGGAGTCTCGTGTCTTTTGGCCTCCGTTTATGGCTTTCTGCAAGGCGCGTGGCCATTCGGCATCGTGGAGGCGATCTGGTCCGTCGTCGCTGCGAAGCGCTGGTACACCGCAGCTGGGCGGTCCGCGGTTCGAAGCACCAGCTGAGTTCCTTTCGAGGCGCGGCACTCCGCCTTGAGGCAGGAGAAATAGCTATGAAAAAAAATCTAGGAATCGCGTTTCTCTATACCATCGTGACCACGATTCTGCTCGGAATCGTTTATCCTTTGCTTGTTACCGGCCTCGCTCAGGCATTTTTCCCGAAGCAGGCGAACGGCTCGCTCATCGTCCAAAATGGGAAATTGGTCGGTTCCCGCCTGATCGGTCAGCCGTTCACCGCGTCCGGATACTTTTGGTCGCGGCCCTCCGCTGCGGGAGCAGCCGGATACGACGCCAGCGCCTCTGCCGGCTCGAATCTTGGCCCCACAAATAAGATTCTGATCGATCGTGTAGACGCGAGCGTCAAGCGACTTCAGGCGACAAATCCAGGAAAGCCTGTTCCTGTGGACCTTGTTACGACTTCGGCGTCCGGTCTCGATCCGGACATCAGTCCAGCGGCGGCTGAATTTCAAATTCCACGCGTGGCAAAAGAGCGCGCCATAACGGAGGGCGCGTTGCTCGGCTTGGTCGCAAAACATACTGAAGGTCGGCAGTTTGGCTTTCTCGGCGAACGCCGCGTGAATGTTCTGGAATTGAATCTGGATCTTGACGCAACTCACCCGATGCAAAAATGAGCGCGGATTGTGCGGAGTTGTTTCCTACGATTTTGTCAACTCTTCTTCTTTTTACGAGGGACTTTGGCGCCCTTTTTGCGCGCTTCGGAAAGGCCGATCGCAATGGCCTGCTTTCTGCTTTTCACTCTGCCGCCTTTGCCACCTTTCCCGGATTTAAGAGTTCCACGCTTTCGTCTGCGCATAGCGCTCTTTACGCTCTTTTGAGCGCCCTTGCTGTATCTCGCCATCATCCCTCCTCATCTGTCCCGAATAAGCGACGTCTGGGGACGCCGAACCGCCTTGTGAAGGCTAAGGACTGAGTTTGTAAAGGTCGATACAGTAAAGGACCTACTTGCGGTGCGGCGAAGTTCGCTAAACGCTTTCGTAGTTTCATCTTAACTGTCTCTTTACAGAGTTCGCCGTATTGCAGCATCTAGCTCGATACTCCCATAATCGTCCTGCTGTAGCGTCTGGGATTGCGCTCAAGGGTGAATCGTGTCTACCAGTTCCTCAGGTATTAAAGCGGCTCCAGAAATGCCGAAAATTGTTTCCCGAGAAAAGAAAGATGAGTTTATGGAAGAGTTTCGTAGCTTGATATCGAGGCGTGCCTACGAACTATTTGAGCAACTCGGTCGTATCGACGGTGACGACCTTTCGCATTGGCTCCGTGCTGAAGACGAACTCTGTGTGCGGCTAGAGGTGCAACAGTCCGGCGCTTGGTACACAGTAAGTGCTCCGCTTGTAGGTGTGCCTGCGGATCGAATCAAGGTTTCCGTGGGCAATGATCGCGCGCTCATCTCAGCTGTAAAGGGTGCTAACGAGTTCTCGTCCGAAAGCCAAGAGTATTCATCGACCTATTATGAAGTTCGCTGGCCGGAAAGTGTGAATCCAGAGACGGCGAGTGCCTACTTGAAGGATGGCACACTTACGGTGGTTGCTCGAAAAGCCGGAACGATTGATGCCGGGGAAGAAACGCCGTCGTCAGAGGCATCTCGTAAACAGCGCAATACCACCTCTCGGCGTACAAAGCGCTGACTTAACATACCAATCGCAAATGTCATTTGCAGTTAGCCTGGCCATATGGAAAAGTTTGGCGTCACGCCCCTTTCGGATGATCGGTATGGTTTTGTCGCATGGGGTCCCCGTTTATCCGGCCTTTCCTTAATACTTTACGAAAAAGATCGCCGCGTTATTCCCATGGCTTGCGACGGATGCGGTTTCCATTTGGCTGAAGTGGAAACGATTCCTGGTACGCAGTACCGCTACCGCCTTGACGATGGTCGCGACCTCCCTGACCCCGCGTCGCGATTTCAGCCTGATGGAGTACACGGTGCCTCCGCCGTCGTAAATACGAGGGTATTCCAATGGACCGATGGGCAATTTGAGGGTCCTTCGCTTTCCGAAATCATCGTTTATGAGTTGCACGTGGGCACGTTCACAAGCGAAGGCACCTTCGCCGCAGCCATAAACCACCTCAATATGCTGGTGGATTTAGGCATTACAGCGGTCGAAGTGATGCCCATAGCACAATTTCCCGGCACGCGAAATTGGGGTTACGACGGAACCTACCCGTTCGCCGCGCAAAATTCTTACGGAGGCCCGGCCGGATTCCAGCAATTCGTTGACGCTGCGCATTCCCGCGGAATATCCGTGATCCTGGACGTCGTGTACAACCATCTAGGTCCCGAAGGCAATTATCTCGCTGCCCTCGGCCCATTTTTCACGAATCGGTATCGCACCCCATGGGGTGAAGCGATCAATTTCGATGACGCATATAGTGCGCCCGTACGCGAATTTTTCATTCAAAACGCACTCTATTGGCTCGAGGAATTTCATGTTGATGCACTTCGCCTTGACGCAGTGCATGGAATTTTCGATTTCAGCGCGCACCATTTCCTTGCCGAACTTCGGGAACGCGTTCAAGAGTCATCCGAGCGAACCGGAAGAAAATATTATGTGATAGCAGAGAGCGACCTGAACGATGCTCGTCTGCTCCATGCGCCCGCATCCGGTGGTTACGGGATCGATGCACAGTGGAGCGACGATTTTCATCATTCCGTCCACGCGGTTCTCACCGGAGAGAAAAGCGGCTATTACGCAGATTTTGGTTCGGTCAATGATTTGGATGTAGTTTTAAAGGAAGGCTGGCGTTATTCGGGACAGTACTCGCGTTATCGCCATCGCAAGCACGGGAATTCGCCCTGCGGCATTGCGCCAGAGCGATTCGTTGTTTTCACGCAGAATCACGATCAGGTCGGGAATCGGGCGCAGGGAGATCGCCTTTCCCAGCTTCTCGATTCCGAAAGTCTGGCTCTTGCCGCCGGAATCACTCTACTTTCGCCGTTTGTTCCTCTACTTTTCATGGGCGAAGAGTATGGTGAAACGCACCCGTTTCAATACTTCACGAGCCATTCCGATGCTTCTTTGATCGAAGCGGTGCGTAAGGGCCGGCGCGAAGAGTTTGCGGCTTTCGGCTGGCACGGCGAAGTTCCGGATCCGCAGGATGAGCAGACATTCACGAGGAGCACTTTGGATTTCACAGTTTGCGATCGGGAACCACACTCCACGCTCCGAAATCTCTATAAATCTCTGATAGCTATCCGTAAACGGTTTGCGATCGGCGGCAAAATGCCGGAGATTTGCTGTGACGCGGCAGCGAGTACATTGACCTTGCACTACAGCGGTAGTGAAGCGCCGCTGATTGTCTTTTTTCATGTCGGAGATAGGCCCACACACGTCGATCTTCCGATGGGCTCGTTTCGCCTCTTGCTGAGTTCTTCGGAAGTCGCCACGGCGGACTCAGGGTCCACGCACGAAGCACAACCGATGAGTGGCATGTTCAAGATCGGACGACGCAGCTTTGCGGTGTTCGAACCGGTGCGTTCAGGAGAAGAATCATGAGGTATGTTTGCGTACACGGTCACTTCTATCAACCGCCTCGAGAGAATCCTTCGCTCGAAGCCATCGAACTTCAGGACTCCGCTTACCCTTATCACGATTGGAACGAGCGCGTCACCGCGGAGTGTTACGCGCCCAACGCGATCGCGCGATTGCTCGATGACAAGCAGCGAATAGTTGAGCTGGTGAACAACTACGCCCAGATCAGCTTCAATTTCGGGCCGACGCTGCTGCTGTGGATGGAGCAGAAAGCTCCGCACGTCCTGAACGCCATTGCGCAGGCGGACAAAATGAGCCAGGAGCGTTTCGGCGGCCATGGCTCTGCCATGGCGCAAGTGTATAACCACATGATTTTGCCTCTCGCGCACCCGCGTGATAAGCAAACACAGGTAATTTGGGGCATCCGCGATTTCGTTCACCGTTTTGGTAGGCAGCCGGAAGGAATGTGGCTGCCGGAAACGGCTGTGGACATTCCTACGCTCGAGGTGCTCGCCGCGCAAGGCATTCGATTCACGATTCTCGCGCCGCGTCAGGCGAAGCGAGTGCGCCGGATGAGCGGGAGAAGCTGGAAAGACGTGACTGGCGACCGCATCGATCCCAGCCGCGCCTACCAGGTGAAGCTTCCTTCAAAAAAATCGATCGATGTTTTCTTCTATGATGGGCCGATTTCGCAAGCCGTCGCATTCGAGGGACTGCTCGATGATGGGAAGAGATTTGCTGATCGTCTGCTCAATGGGTTTTCCGGCCAACGTGAATGGACGCAGATTTGTCATATCGCAACGGACGGTGAGAGTTACGGTCACCATCATCACTATGGCGAAATGGCACTAAGTTACGCTCTGCACAGCATTGAGACCGGTGACCAGGCCAAGCTAATCAATTATGGCCAATTCCTTGAAATGCATCCTCCTGAAGTTCTGACTGAAATTATCGAAAACACTTCATGGAGCTGCATCCATGGCGTCGAACGCTGGCGATCGAACTGCGGTTGCAATTCCGGTGGACATGCGGGATGGAATCAAGAGTGGCGGGCGCCCCTGCGAGGGTCGCTTGATTGGTTGCGCGATGCTCTGGCGCCCAAATTCGAAGAGCAGGCAAAAGCCTTGCTCAAAGATCCGTGGGTCGCGCGAAATGACTATATAGATGTCATACTCGACCGCTCCGATGACTCCTTGAATCGCTTTTTTGCAAAGCATGCGGTTGGTGAACTCGATCAGCCTTCAAGGGTCAGAGCTCTTAGGCTGCTCGAAATGCAGCGCAACGCAATGCTGATGTACACGAGCTGCGGTTGGTTTTTCGATGAGCTTTCGGGCATCGAAACGGTGCAGGTAATCCAATACGCCGGCAGGGTAATCCAGTTGGCTCGCGAAGTAATGCAGGGCGACGACCTCGAAGCGCAGTTTTGCGAGAAATTGCGCAATGCCAAAAGCAATCTTCCCGAGCACCATGACGGCGAACAAATCTATAAGAAATGGGTTGTGCCCGCCGAAGTCACCATGGATAAAGTGGTCGGCCACTACGCTGTAAGTTCGCTCTTCGAAAGCTACCCCGATCGTACGAAGATATACTGCTATGGCGTCAATCGCATCGAGCACAATGTTGAGACCGAAGGTCGCGTAAGGCTCGGCGTGGGCCGCGTTCGGGTCCAGTCGGACATCACAAGAGACGAAACCACTCTGAGTTTTGGCGCTCTCCACCTTGGAGATCATCATATTACTGGCGGCGTTCGCGAGTCGCAGGACGAAAAAATCTTCCGTCAATTGTGTGAAAATCTCAGCTCTGCCTTTGCTCGCGCGGATATGACGGAGGTAATCCGCATTTTAGACGAGGAGTTCAGCAAGTCCAGGTTCTCTCTGAGTTCGCTTTTCCGGGACGAACAGCGCCGCATCGTGAGTCTGATCTTGAAAGATACGATGAATTCGATCGGTACTTCTTTCAGGAGCGTATACGAGAATCAAGCCACCCTAATGCGGTTTCTCACGGGTCTTGGCGTTCCTGTGCCGCCCGCTCTCAGTTCAGTCGCTACGATCGCATTAAATGCTGAATTGCAGCACGCACTGGAGCGTCCGGAGATCGATTACGCTGCTGTTCAGGCGCTCGTTCGCGAAGCGGCCGCAAGCCATATTGCGTTGGACGATACGACGATCGAATATGCCATGCGCAAGCGATTGGAAGAACAGGCCTCATTACTCGCTCAAAAACCGGATGATCTGGGTACCCTGAAGCGATTGCATTCCATGTTGGACATCGCAGAAGCTCTGCCCCGGCCTGTAATATTGTGGGAGGTCCAGAACTTGTGCTTCGCGCCCTTGTCGCGTGCCATCGGGCATCCCAATGGAAATGGCGCTTCGCCGTTGAGTGATTCAGATAAGCAGGACTGGTATCGCGAAGCGGCTGCTGTAAGAGAACAGCTCCGAATCAGTGGCGGCAATGATTCATGAACCGGAACGTTCCGCTTGCGACCTATCGCCTCCAGTTCAACGCGAATTTTAAGTTTCGTGACGCCATCGGCATACTCGACTACCTGCGCGAACTGGGCATATCGCACATTTATGCCTCCCCGGTCTTTACGAGTCGGCGAGGCAGTGGTCACGGTTACGACGTAACGGATCCCACAAGAATCGATCCCGATCTTGGCGGAGAGGAGGGTTTTGTCGAACTGCAAGCCGCGATCGAAGAACGCAATATGCGTTTGTTACTTGATATCGTTCCCAATCATATGGCGGCGAGCAGCGAAAATCGCTGGTGGATGGATGTCCTCGAGTTCGGACCCGATTCGTCCTTCGCTTCTTACTTCGATATCAACTGGCGCACGCCTTCGCGCAGCCTCGAAAATAAATTGCTCCTTCCATTTTTGGCAAAACCGTTCGGCGAAGTTCTCGACGGCGGTGGACTGCGAATTGTGTACGACGATGGCAGGCTCTTTTTGCGATATCAGGAGCAAACTTTTCCCATTGCGCCGACTTCGTACGCTCAAATCCTTCGTTATCGTGACCAAGATCTCAATTTCGCAGTTGAGGCGGGATCTACTGCGCAGCAGGAATGGCATGGCATTGTCGCTGCTGCCGACGCGATCGCATCTGACCGCAGCGTGAGCGCCCAAGGCGCCACCGAACGCCGCACCAAAGCCGAACATTTGCGCGAACGTTTGCGGCAATTGATAGCTGCTTCGCCGGAAATCGCCGCTTTTCTTGATCGTACCCTAGACGCGCTTCATGGAACCGCAGGCGAGCCACAAAGCTTCGGTGCTCTCGAACGTATCCTGGCGGCCCAGCATTATCGGTTAGCATTCTGGCAGACGGCCAGCGACAGCATCAATTACCGCCGTTTTTTTTCGATCACCGATTTGGTCGGCGTGCGCGTCGAAGACCCGGCGGTTTTTGATGCGACTCACGAAGGAATTATTCGCGCCGGAGCGAAGCGGGGCATTTCCGGATTTCGCATAGACCACATCGACGGGTTGCGCGATCCACGCGGCTATCTGGCCCGTCTGCGGGAACGTCTTTCTTCAGATACGCCTACGGACGGCGGTGCTTACGTTGTCGTCGAAAAAATCCTTGGCCGGGAAGAGGACATTCCTGCCGATTGGCCCGTCGAAGGCACCACTGGCTACGACTATCTGAATTATGCGAATCGGCTGCTCGTGGATAGTGAACGAGGCGCTGCTGTCGCGGACGTCTATTCGCGTTGGATCGACGGCCGCATGGATTTTGATGACGTTCTCTATCAGAAGAAAAAGCTCGTAATGAGCACGCTTCTTGCAGTTGAAATGCGAACGTTGGGGCGGGAATTGACGGAACTCGCCTCCGACGACCGTTACGCCCGCGAACTGCGGGCGGCTGAGTTGACCGAAGCGTTGATTGAGACGACCGCGTGTCTCCCTATTTACCGGACCTATGTCCAGGCTCTTGAGGAGCCCGAAGATACGCAAGCCCTTCTCGAACGGACCATCCAGGCAGCGCGCGAACGCCGTCCAATGCTGGCAGCGGAATGCTTCAATTTCCTCGCGGACGTACTTCTTCTGCGGGCTCCCCCGCATATTCGTGCCGATCAGAGGGAAAATCGCTTTGCGTTCGTCGGTCGATGGCAGCAGTTTACCGGCTCCATCATGGCCAAAGGCTTTGAAGATACGGCTCTCTACGTCTATTTCCCACTCGCATCGTTGAATGAAGTCGGCGGCGACCCTCGCGCTTTCGGTAAGAGTGTTCCGGCATTTCACGTATATGTTTCCGGCCGCCGTGAGAAGTGGCCATACAGCATGAACGCCACCACCACACATGACACAAAACGGTCGGAAGACGCGCGCACCCGCATCGCCGTGCTGTCGGAAATTCCGGATGAGTGGGAGCATGGCCTGCAACGGTGGTCGGGCATAAACCGCAAATACGCCTCTCGCATTGACGGTGCTTACGTGCCCGACCGTAATGAGGAGTATTTATTTTACCAGACCTTGATCGCTACTTGGCCACTCGATCGTGAGGAATGGCCGAGCCTCATACAACGTCTCCTGGATTATCTGTTCAAAGCTGTACGCGAAGCGAAAGTCCACACTCGCTGGTCCCAACCAAACGAGCCACACGAAGACGCGTTGCGGGACTTTATCGCCGGCGTTTTGAATCGCGAGGCGAATCCTGAATTTTTCGCGGATTTTGAAGAGTTTCAGAAGCGCACTTCTTTATACGGAATGCTCAATGGCCTTGCACAGGTGTTACTGAAAGCTGCGTGCCCAGGTGTTACGGATATCTATCAGGGTTCCGAGCTGTGGGATTTTCGCCTGGTCGATCCGGATAATCGTGGTCCCGTCGATTTCGGAAAGCGCATTTCCTTGTTCCAACGGCTCCGAGGCCCTCGCGATTCCCATTCCAACTCTGAGCACGGTGTACAAGAACTTCTCCAGTGTTGGTGCGACTCTCGCATAAAACTCTACGTACTCAGCCGCGCTCTCGCGGCGCGCCGCGAAAATCCCGCTCTTTTCCTCGATGGAGATTACCTGCCGCTCGAAACTTCAGGGAAGCACCAAGAGCGCATTGTCGCATTTGCAAGAAGGCACGCCGACGGTGATGCGATCATGGTCGTACCTCGGTGTGTGGCTTGCATTCAAGCGCCGGTGGTCAATACGCAACGCACCGATTTTTGGCGCGACAGTTCTCTCATACTCCCTGAAGCGTTGCCTGAGAAATGGCTCAATATCCTTGCAGGCGCGAATTCCCGCATCATTGCGGCCGAAGATAACCGCTTATCCATCGGCGATGTTTTCGGCCAATTCCCCATCGCCTTGCTTGTTCCTACGGTGCTACAAACCTCTGCTGATATCGAGTGAACAACCGCCTGTCCCGGCACGCTGAAGCGTGAAAATGGAAGCTCCGTCCGACTCGCACCGTCCGCCTTACACAATTATCCGCAAATCACCTGCCCAGTTTTGCGGGGATGACCTAATACTCGGAGCCTTTGGGGGATGCCATCCTCCTGAAGGGCTACACGCCTGGTTTGCCATGCCCCGCCGCGAAAAGAGGGTATGCGATGGGCAAGAGGAGCGACGGTACGCTCAAAAGACAAAGCTGTGCTGCATCGACGATGATATTCCATTTGCCGATGCGGCTGTTTTTCTATCTTCTGGTGTTTTGTGTTTCGGTGCCTGCGTGGGCCCGCCCAGTGCCGAAGGAAAATGCGCGGAGGCCTTTGGGCTCGCTAAGTGCAACCGGAACGGTGCAAATAAACGGAGCGTCTGTCTCGTCGCAATCTGCTGTCTACGCTGGCGATACGGTCACTACGCGTGAAGATGGCCAAGCTATACTGACCGTTCACGATCGGGGCACGTTCGAGATTGGTCCCCTCACGCAGGTTGTATTTACCGACGATTCCAGATTTGCCGCCCAACTCACTCTCGGTACTGTGAAATTCGATGCGCTGGCTGAACATTCCAATCTTGCCGTGCGCGCCGGTGACTACGTGGTTTCAGTGGCGCCTGATGCTGTTCCGGAGATTTCGGCTACTGTCCGGCGCACAACGGACGGCTCCGCCTTGGTCTCCTGCGCCAAAGGCAGTGTTCAAGTTGTGGCGCTGCAAGGGGATACCTCGCTCGCGCTCCAGGCCGGCCAATCCACGAGCTTGGCATCGCGAGGTGAGGTGGTCAGAGCGGTGGTTCCTGCTGACCCAATTCTCGCCTCGCCCCAGCACGCCGTGAAAAGGCATTGGTTGCGGACTGTTCTTATTATTGGAGTCGCCGCCGGCGTTGCGGCTGTGATTGTTGCCACTCATCATAGCGGTGGTCCTGGGCACGCCGCAAACCTCGGATCTTCACCAGCTCCAGCACCAACCCCGGCGCCAACGCCAGCTCCGACCCCCATTCCAACGCCGACGCCCGCCCCACCTCCAAGTCCGATACCAGCTCCAACACCAACACCAGCACCAAGTCCGACTCCGACGCCGACACCGATACCAACTCCAATTCCCACTCCCACGCCTCCTCCGATCCCGACTCCTCCGCCGACGCCGGCCCCGACACCACCTCCAGTTCCTCAGCCCCCGGGGCAAGGTCCGGGACAAGGCAATGGGCACGGGCATGACAAGGGGGACTCTTAAAGCGGCGTTCAGCCATGTTCACGAACACAAAAGCGAATCAGCGAATAGTCTTTGAGACTTCCCTAGCCTCAAAATACGCCGGTGAAGAATGGCTCCAATAACGAACGAACTTCCTGGCGAACACCACAGCAGTTCCGAAGTGTCGCCACCCATGGGGGAAGCCGCTGCCCTCGTAGCTAGGCTCCTCTCCGAATCCGACCAGTCCGCCGATGTCGATGCACAGACGTCAGTTTCGAGCCCGCCGTCTGAGCCCGCACCTGTCATTGCTGAATTATTTGCAACGCAACGCCCATCGCTTAGTTCGCCGGGCGACCGAAAAGAACGCGCCGTTCTGTCTTTAGAGAGCGCCAGACCACCGTTGCCGTATTCGAAGATCGGCGTCGTCTTTATCATCGTTGTTCTGGCTATCTTGATTTTCGGAGCCGGGATCGCGGTCGGCTATGGCATTTTGGTTCGCCACTCAGCACAGATCGGCAAATCGTCCGCCCAGGCGAGTACTCTCCCCGCGCTTCAATACAATGCAACTTCGAAAGCCATTCAAAATGGTGCGAACCTGGCGAGCACGGCAAGCGCTTTGCCACAGGGTCCCGAAGTGCCGTTATCTCGGACAAATTCCTCAGCAGTAGCCAGCACCCATAATGCGATTTCGTCCGATAGCGCCACCGATCACAATCCTCAAGCGCTGGCTGCCGAGGCGCGAAGCGTACAAGCTGCACCCACTCCTGCGATGAGCACGCCTCCGCGCGTGACGAACGATTCTCCTGCCTCCGCCCGGACCGTGGCTTCGATTCCGTCACGTAGCCTACAGTCTGAACGGCAAGCAGCCCCCGGGGGCCAGCCAACATATACACAGTCCTTCGATCCGTCTCCATTTGATGGCGCCGCGCAGGCGCTTACATCATCCGCACAACCGGCTCATCCGGAAGGAGGCGGAATTGTCGCAGACCGGTTCGAGAATGCGCCCCACGCCGCGTCAGCTCCGCAGACCGCAGAAACAACCGTGCCATCTGAAGTTGCTGCCGACGCACCGGAGACCCGAGTGCTTCCTGGTGGGCCCCCGGGTGCGTCCGTGGGAGCGACCGTCGGATCTCCCGGCCATATCGAATCGTCTCAACTCATTCATTCGGTGCAGCCTGTCTACCCGCTGACAGCAAAACAACTCCACGTGGAAGGCGATGTCGAGCTGCGTGTTGTTGTTGGTGTAGACGGGACGGTCCGCAGCGTCGGCTTGGTAAGCGGGCCTCCATCGTTGGTTATGGCTGCTATCGATGCCGCCCGCCAGTTCCTCTATAAACCGGCCCTGCTCAATGGAAAGGCCATCGAGACAGTGCAAACCATAGAAATGTCATTCAAATTGAAGGACTGATCTCATCCCAATTCCGTTAAACCGCAGCAAGGCAAAGCAAGCTACAATGCCTGGATAAACTAGACGGAGGGGTAGGAAAGCGGTTGACTCCGGCGGTCTTGAAAACCGTTAGGCCCGAAAGGGTCTCGTGGGTTCGAATCCCACCCCCTCCGCCATTGCTCACACTCGATTCTGACGTATCAGCGCACGCGATCTCTTACAGTGGTTCCATCCGTAACATTCCACGCCTCCGACGCGTATGCTAGATTGATCCCAAATGGATATTCCTGCTATCTCGACGACGAATCTCACGCGCCGCTTTGGCGATTTTGTGGCGGTTGATTCCATAAACCTGCGGGTGACGCCCGGGCAATTCTTCGGCTTCCTCGGCCCAAACGGCGCCGGCAAGTCCACGACCATAAAAATGCTCACCGGCCTCCTCGCGCCGACAGCCGGTCGCATGGAGATTCTCGGCTTCGATCTCGCATCGCATTCTCTTGAAGTGAAGCAGCACATCGGAGTCGTACCCGAGGGCATGGCTCTTTTCGGACGTCTTACAGGTCCCGAGTATCTGAATTTCGCCGGTCGCATGTATGGACTCGACCGCCAAACCGCCGCAAAACGCACCGCCGAATTGCTCGAATTCATGCAACTTGATCGCGAACCCAAAAAACTCATCACCGATTATTCGCATGGAATGCAAAAAAAGCTCGCGCTCGCCGCTGCCGTGATTCACGGCCCCAAAATTCTTTTTCTCGACGAGCCATTTGAAGGCGTTGACGCAATCGCATCCGGCACTCTGAAAGCGATGCTCCAGCGCATGATTCTCCGCGGTGCCACGATCTTTCTCACGTCGCATGTGCTCGAAATTGTCGAACGCCTTTGCAGCCACCTTGCGATCATTCATCAAGGCAAGCTCGTGGCACAGGGCTCGCTCGAAGAACTGCGGAGCGGCGTTCAGGCGATGCCCGCGGACCAGCACGTCGCCGGCGCACCCGTTGAAAAACTCACTTTGGAAGAAATATTCCTGCGTATTGTGGGCGGCGCTCGCTCAGAGGATCAGGAGCTTTCGTGGCTGACGTAGCCTCAACGGGCGTGCCGCTGGCTTTGCCCGACGCCGGCATGCAACTTCGCGCAATCGCCCTTCTCCGCTGGCAAATCTTCAAGAATTCTCTCAGAACAATGCGCGGCAGGCTGGAAGCCGTATCATGGATTTTCGTCGGCTTCTGGTTTGTAGCCCTGGGCCTGGGTGGCGCGTTTGGGATCGCCGTCGGTTCCTGGTGGATGGTTTCCCATAATCGCAGCGATCTGCTCGCCGCGTTGTTTTGGCCAATATTTGTTTTCTGGATTTGCTTTCCGCTGGTGGCGACTGCATTCACCGAAATATTCGATTCCTCGAATCTGCTTCGCTATCCTCTGCGTTACTCTTCGTTTTTCCTCGTCAACCTTATCTACGGCTCGCTGGATGGCGGCACGGTCGTGGGTCTCTTATGGTTAATCGGTGCCGCCCTCGGCATCTCAGTTGCCCAGCCGTCATCCGCCCCCTGGGCCGTATTGACCGTCGCGGTATTCGGTGTTTCCAACATTTTCCTTGTTCGTGCCCTTTTCTCATGGATTGAACGCTGGCTAGCTCAGCGCAAAACGCGTGAAATCATGGGCATCCTTTTTTTCCTCATCATTATCGGCTTTGAATTTATCGGCCCGCTCACGCGACGCGCTCACAGGCAACACTTTCAACTGCCGTCATATGTTTCGCAGGCTATCCTCGTTCAAAAAGTTCTGCCTCCAGGTCTCGTCGCGGGAGCGATAGGCGGCTCCGTCCATGCCGACTGGTTCTCCGCAGGCGGTTCGCTGTTGTTGCTGTCCGCTTACGCCGCTGCGTTCTGTCTTCTGTTCCACATGCGGCTGCGAGGGCAGTACGCAGGTGAAAGCTTTAGCGAAACCGCCGTCCGCAAAGAGGTGAACGCGGAAAAGGCCGAAACGCAGTCAGGATGGGCGTTGCCGGGCCTCTCCGGCCAACTCGCCGCCATCATGGAGAAGGAAACCCGTTATCTTTCCCGCAGCGGCCCAATGCTTTTCGCGCTGATCATGCCTATTGTCGTGCTATTGCTCTTTCGCATGAGCGGCAATCCCAATCGCCCAAATGCGTTTGCGCACAATCCGAATCTCGCATTTCCGGTTGGCGCGGCGTATTCGCTGTTGCTCCTCACCAATCTGATCTACAACAATTTCGGAGCTGACGGCATGGGCGTCCAGTTCTTCTTTGTCGCCCCAGTAAAGATGCGCTCGGTCGTGACCGCAAAGAATCTCGTACACGGCGGAGTTCTCGCTCTGGAAATGGGTCTCGTGTTCCTGGGTACCTATCTCATGTATGGACCACCCGCGCCCGCTGTGGTCAGCGCTACGTTTGTGGGCGTGCTGTTCGCGATCCCGTTGGATTTCGCCATCGGCAATCTGCTTTCTCTCTACTCACCCAAAAAATATGACTATGGCGCGTTCGGCCGTCAGCGCGCGCCAGGTCTCACAGTCCTTGCCAGTTTCGGCGTGCAGGCGCTCACGATTGGGATAGCCGTGATCGTTGTGCTCGTCGCGCGCCACTACGGAAGCCTCTGGCTGGCCACGATCGTGTTTGCGGCTTTGGCTCTCGCGTCGTGGACCCTGTATCAAGCCGTGCTTGGTCGCATCGACGGTGTCGCGTTCTCTAAGCGCGAATCGCTTATCGCCACAATTGCGAAAACAGGTTGACACTCCTCTTGACGCATCGGTTCTTCGGCGAGGGCTTTGCTATAATCGCTCGCCATGCCCGGTCCGGCTTTCCGAGCGCCACGCTATATCGCCATCGAGGGTCCCATTCGCGTCGGCAAATCGACGCTGGCGCGCATTCTCGCCGAGCAGTTGCACGCGCGCAGGATCTTCGATTCCGAAGACAATCCCTTCCTGGGGCAGTTCTACGACGAGAAACCCGGCGCAGCCTTTCGCGCTCAGATGCATTTTCTTTATGAACGTTATCGCCGCCTCGTCGATGCCGCCTCAGATGAAAAAGCGGGTCCACTCCTAAGCGACTTCATTTTCGAAAAGGACAAGATTTTCGCCTACATCAACCTCGATAACGAAGAGCTTCGCCTCTATGAGAAGTATTTCCATCTTCTCTCGGCTTCATTGCCCGTTCCCGACGTTGTCATCTATCTTCAGGCCAAGCCAGAGGTCCTGCTGAAGCGCGTTTCGAAGAAAGGCGATCCATCCGAAACGGAAATATCCGCGGAGTACCTCGAAGCCGTCGCCAATGCCTACGAACACTTCTTCTTCCGCTATTCCGCTTCGAACCTTCTGGTCGTGGATACTTCAGAAATTGATTTCGTCGAGCGCAATCAGGACTTGCAGGAGTTGCTGAACCGCCTGCGCCAGCCGGTAAAAGGCACCCAATATTTTCTTCCGCTTGGGCAGGGCTGATTTCAAGTGTCTCTGGAATCAGTTTATGAACGATGGTCTGGAGGGGCGGACATTTATTCCCGCCGTAACCTGCTCATAAAGGAAAGGCTTTAGCCCCGGGAGCCAAGGTGCTATGGTCCCCAACCACGACGCTCCTGCCCCTGGGGACCGACCTCAGTATCAGGGAAACGGCTGCTTCAGCACTGAAAAGTCTGCTGTCAGGCCCAGCCCCAAAGCTCCTGCTTGGGAGGATTCAGTCTCAGCGTATCCATCCAAAATAAAAATCCGCGCCGGTGCGCGAAGGTACCGCAATCCGGCGCGGTTATGATTCTGCTGTTTACGCGGCTTTCGACGGCCCTGACATACGATGTCGCAGCCTGCCTAGCCTGCGATTCAACGGGTGACCGCGATCGAGAAACGAGAAAACCGGGTCGCGTCGCGTGCCGATTTTCTCCAGAGCGCGGCGAATCCGGAAATCGCGCCCCGCTGAGATCATTCCCTTCTCGAGTGTCTCTATGGCATCGGGTGTGCGGCCCGCCTGCACGTAGACTTCTGCCAGATTCAGATAGAGTTGAGCGTGGTTATGGCGCAGCCCGAGCGCTTCCCGGCAGAGCGACTCCCCATCCACGAAGCGGCGTTCGGCTATCGCGGCGAGCAGTCCCGTATAGGAAAGGTAGAACGGGTTCTTGGGGGCCGTTCCCAGAGCGCGTCGTGCGTGAAGGAGAGCCTCACCGGCTTCTCCGTCTCTTAGAAGTTTGAGGCATTCTTTGAAGTCCGTCATCCCGGCATCCACGGGTGATGCCGTTCCAATCCAATGGGACATATTCACCTTCCTTACCCTTGAGCGTGTTACGCAACGCCGCGCGTCACGTGCATGAAGATTAATGACAAGGTTGCCTGCGGGAAATAGGACGCACGACCAGATTTCGTCCCAGTACGAATGACTGTACGCAATGACAGGCGAAGACACGGAGACGACGCTCGCGCTCCCTTAGTACGCGAGTTTTACAAGTTTGCGACCAAGAAAATAAATCACGGAAAGGGTTGAAGTAGGTGTAAACGTATCGCCGCGGGCTTTAGCGCGGTACTCGAGCCACACTCTCGCCTATGGTTTCAAACGTTACTTGACTAGATCCGATGCGAATACGAGCTGAATCCCGTGCTCCTTCAACCGCGGTAGTATTTCGCGCAGCGTCGCAATTGTCTCCGGGTGCGGATGCCCAATGGCAATGGCTTGCCCGTCGCGATCGGCATCCTTCACCGCAAGGTCGATCTGTTTCTGAATGGCCCTTGTATCGAGCGAGTCATCCAAAAAGACTTTCCGGGATGCAGCATGAACGCCATAGTGGCGCGCGGTATCGTACGCGACCGTCGAAGCCGTCGTTCGGCTGTCGACGAAGAACAGCCCACGCTCACGAAGGGTAGGCATAAGCGCGTCCATCAGTTGAGGGTCGGCCGTGGCTTTGGATCCTTCATGGTTATTCACGCCGGCGGCGTGCGGCACCGTATCCAGCATCCCGGTAAAGATAGAGCGTACCTCTTTGGCTGACATGCCCGGACGCAGTTCGACAGCTTCGTGAGGAGTGGTCGCTGAATCTGGCTGCATGGGCAGGTGCAGCATTACTTCGTCGCCTCGGCGGGCGGCTTCGTCAGCGATCTTTGTGGACAGAGGCAGGTACGGAAGCACGGAGACCGTAAGAGGATAGGGCAAGGCAATTACGGCGTCGTCCTCAGATCGGTCGTTGCCCATGTCGTCGATGATGATTGCCAACCGCGGCGTACTGCGGGAGGCTGACTCGCGATGAGCCGAACGGGGCTCGGTTTCTTCCTTCTTAGCACGAGCTTTGCGTGATGGTTTCTTCGCACAGCCGGTAATAAAGAGAGCCAACAAGGCACAACCACACATCCTGCCTGCTAGGGTCCGCCTAAGTGTCAGAAAATAATTGCTTTGTGAGGTTTTTCGCCTGTGAGAATACACGGAAGCCGAACGCGCCGACTAGGCTGCCTTTTGCGCCGGAGCGGTGCCTTGCTGGAGAACCTGCAACGCCTTCTTTATGGTTGGGTCATCCGCTGACGACGTCTGTCCGGGCGGCGGCAGTGGCGCTCCCGTCATTTGATCCGTTGCCGGTGCAACCGGCACGCTTGCCGGAACGCCTTCCGCAGGAATTTCTTTGCCGCTTGGGGTGTAGTAGTTAGCGACGGTCAGGATCAACGCCGATCCGTCGTCCATCGGGATCAACTTCTGCATAGACGCTTTGCCGAACGTGCGGTCGCCGACCGTCTGCCCGCGTTTGTTGCCTGAGATCGCGGCAGCCACAATTTCAGCCGGGCCGGCCGTGGCATTTCCGATGAGAACGGTTACAGGTCCATTCCACACCACTTTGGAAGGATCGGCGGATGAAACTACCGGACTAACGGTCTGGCCTTTGAGGGTCGTAATCGTCCCAGACGGAACGAAGAGTTGCGCGGTGGCGATGCCCTCGGCGTCCTCTCCCAGCGTGCAGTTGCGGAGGTCAAGAATCAACTTTTGCTCGCCTTCGTGACTCATCTGGACCAAATCGTCGTGAATTTCTTTGGCCGTGTTCTCGTCGAATTCAGGCACACCGAGATAACCGACATTGTCCTGGAGCTTTGCCACGGCCACCTTGGGTGGCGCAATCTTCGCAAGCGTGATGTTCATCTCTTGCGGCTCCGGCTTTGCTCGCGTGATTACCGAGAGCTTTACCACTGCTCCCGGATCGCCGCTCAACAGAAGTCTTGCCTGCTCAATGGACATTTGCTCTGTGTTGAAGTCGCCGATCTTCTCAAGCACGTCCGCATATTGGAGTCCCAATTTGTCCGCAGGGCTGCCGGGCAGCACGGAAAGCACGCTGATGTATCCGGCGCGAATCTTCGTCAGCGCCATACCCGCAGTGGCCTTGTCCTTTACCAGGATGCGCTGCTTGTAATCCTTATATTCGAGCGGGCTCATGTAGCTCGATTCCGCATCGAGTGAATCGAGCAGCCCGTGGAGCGCGCCTGAAGTCACCTTGGGAATATTGGGCTCGTCGACGTAATCGCGCTGAATCCGGTCCATCACCTCGCTATAGACTGTGAGGGCCCGATAGGCCTTATCGTCTGAAGAATGCGCGAGCACATAACCCACGCCGACGTAAGCAAACGCGATGATCGTGAGCACCACGACAATCGCTTTCGAAAGGTTGCTCATCCGAATATTCCTTTTACGCCCCTGCGCTTCTCCCGCCCATATCCCAATCGCGAAGCGAACCCTGATTATAGCAGAACCCGATGCTCAGAAGACTATGCATAGCCAGGTTACGCGCCGATCTCTCGTTCAATCGTTTCCGCCGCCGGTGACCGCGATTAGATTGTGCTCCCTCCTTTTATTCTCATGGAGTTACGTCCGTTTTTAATTCTTGTGAGTTGGCCCGCCAAGATGCCGGCGGGCAGGGATCAGGAAGACAGGTGGCAGGTCTCAGGTTGTGGGTGACAGGTGGTCGAAAACATGCGTTTTTCGGTCGATTAGAAATCGAAATTCTGTTGAAGCTGCTTGGGTTACGGCGATTTCTAATCGCCAAACCGGCGATTAGAAACGGCGTGAGTGGCCTGATGCCGGAGGCGTGGTCTTTTGACATTCGCTTTGCCCCTGCGACTGACGGTACGGATTGTGTCAAGCAAAACACGGATCCGAGTTTACCATAGAAGGACTTACTTTGCAAGGAGTTTTTGCGGAAGTTTTCGCGGCTGGCAGAGCGCCAATGTCATCGCAGGGGGCAGGAAGAAATGACAAAAATGAGCCGATTTGGCGCCCTTTGCGCAACTTAGATTCCGAATTGCGGCGCGAAATGGCGCGTTGTGCGCCGTTATTATGGGTCCGATTGGGGGATAGCGTGGCGGATAGCGGCGCAGAGCTTCAGGAGGGGTGAATAGACCCGCACGCGCGAGTCTGGTCGCCGAACTGTTCATAACCGGCTGGACTGGGCGAACCGTCGGGCGAGTGGCTTCGCCGATTGCACCGCCGCCGATTCGAGTTCTGTCCGCCGAATTTCTGGCGGAACTCAGCGGGCGTATTTGTTGAACCAGTCGATGGTGCGTTGCCAGGCGAGCGTGGCGGCGGCCTTGTTGTAGCGCTCGGGCGTGGCGTCGCACATGAAGCCGTGGCCGGAATCGGGATAGATGTAGCCTTCGTGGACCACATTTACCGCGGTCAGCGCTTTGTCATAGGCGGGCCATGTAGCGGCGAGGCGCGTATCCAGCGCGCCGTGGTGAACGAGGATCGCGGCTTTGATTTTCGGGATTTCGGCTTCCGCTGGAACCGCGCCGTAGAAGGGTACAGCCGCGCCGAGGTCGGAACCCATGCGAGTGGCCAGCGTATTCGCAACGCCGCCACCGTAGCAGAAGCCTGTGGCCCCGACCTTGCCGGAACAATCCGGGCGCGCCTTCAGCCACTGCGCAGCCGCGAGGAAATCTTCCAACATTTTCTTGCCATCGACCTTTCTGAAAAGCTCGCCGCCCTGATAGTCGTCACCGGGATAGCCGCCGACGGAGGTGAGTCCGTCCGGCGCGAAGGCCATGAAGTTCTCGAGAGCGAATCGGCGCGCCATATCTTCAATGTAAGGATTCAGGCCGCGATTTTCGTGGACGACGATGATGCCGGGCAGCTTTGAAGGCGTGGCGGAGCGAGTGTCCGCGCTGATGGGCCGGACGAGATAGCCCTTTATGGTGCCGTTGCCTTGAGGGGAGGGAACCGTCTCATAACTCGCTTTGATGCGATCATCGTTCTTTGAGACTTGCTGACCTGCGGCGTAGTCAGGCATGAGGGCGTTAATGATCGTCGCCGCCGCCAAGCCGCCTACTGCGAAGCGACTGATGCCGTCCATGAACGCGCGGCGGCTGATTTCGCCGTGGATGAACTGGTTGTAAAGTTCGATGGCCTCAAACGGCAGCTTCGGCTTCGTGGGTTCCATTGCGCGGCTCCTTTATACGGGGCGAATTTGGACGACATATTACAACGTGCCATAGCGGCACACAATCTCAGTCGAAGGGTAGGAAATTTTCTTGGTTGCAGGAGGGGAAGAAGCCAT
>DATEGW010000011.1:0-33949 GCA_035279845.1 Candidatus Acidiferrales bacterium
ATCGTCGCTCACCATAATGATCGGCGTCATCTGGTTCAGCCCTGCTTTGCGGGTCAATCGTGCGAGTTCCGGTCCGTCCGGCGAAGGCATCCGGAAGTCCAGCAGGATCACCATGAATTTTTCCTTAACCAGATGTTCCACAGCGGCACGGCTGTCCGTCATTGCCAGCACTTCCACGCCCATCGCATGAACTAAGACTTCCTTCATGAGAGCGCACGAAGCTGGGTCGTCATCCACAATCAGAATCCGCGAGTCCATTCAGGTCTCCCCGACGGGTATATCGGCATATGATCGCGACTCCAATAGGGGCTAAGAGACGGGATCTCTAAATAGCACTCACATTCCGGTAGGCGATAAACACAACTTGCTTGAGTTAGATATCCGCGCCGAGAGTCTTCAAGAGTTGGAGGGCTTTTGAGTTCTCGATTCGAAGCACCGCAACAAACAATTGTTTTGTGCTGATCGTCATTAATCCTCGTTCGTCAGCATCTTCAACGGCGAAATGGAGCGCCTGCTTGCATTCATTCGAAAGCGGGATCTCCTTAGCTGGCGATTGGCGGGTCGCAAGTTGCGTGCCCACTTGCTTCCGGACCGCATCAATTTTCTCGACGGCCCCGAGCACGTCCTTGCATAATGTTTTGTCTTCTCGAAGAACGGCAAGCAACAGATGCTCGGTTTCGATACGACTGGCGCCGTACGCATCAGCCTCAGCCCGTGCGTAAAAAATAACTCGACGTGCTCCTTCATCGAATCGCTCAAACATACAGCACCCGTCACTACTCGTTTGGCTGCATCACCTTTGCGGCCATCCTGGCGACAAATCGCCTTGGCGCAAGGCGTTCCAACTCGACCATCAGGCGATTCTTTCCGCCCGAAATTACAAATGTGTCGCCGCGAGCCATTCCTTCGAGTCCCACGCGCGCCACTTTCTCGGCCGTCTCCGGCGAACGAAACGTGCGGTCCGGCTGTTGCGCCACGTTTTGAAATTCCGTTGTGGTCGAACCCGGGCACAACGCGCACACGTTCACACCAAATGGACGCAACTCCTCAGCGATTCCTTCCGCAAAAAGAAGATCGAAAGCCTTAGTGGCTGCATAGGCCGAATTAAAGGGCACCGGCTGAAAAGCCGCCACGGACGACACGATCAACACATCCCCACTGTGCCGAGCGATCATCGCCGGCACATACAGCTGCGTCAACGCCACTACCGCCGTGCAGTTCACTTGGATCATTTCCGCGATTCGCGCCGCCGGAACTTTGTGTACGTATCCAAACGCGCCAAAGCCAGCATTGTTCACCAGCAGTTCGATCTCGATGCCGCGCCCACTCGTAAAGGCGTAAACCTGCTCCGGCGCTCCCACTTGCGTCAGATCCGCGCTGACAACCTCCACTTTTGTTCTGTGTTTCGATGAAATATCGTTCGCCAGCGACTGCAAACGGTCCGTCCGCCGCGCCGTCAGCACAAGGTGCGTCCCCGCAGCCGCGAGTTGGCGAGCCAACTCCTCGCCGATGCCTGCACTCGCGCCCGTCACCAGCGCCCATTTTCCCGCCCAGTTCTTCACACTGCGACCGCCTGATTCAGCCATCACCAGTCACCGTTCATCAATTACGCCTCATCTTCCTGCCCTTGCGCCTTTGCGAGACGCTCGATCACGCTCATGTCCTCCAGCGTGGTCGTATCGCCGGAGATTCCACCCTTCGCCGCCAACTCGCGCAGCAAACGCCGCATGATCTTGCCGCTGCGCGTTTTCGGCAGCAGGTCGCAAAAGCGCACGTCCGCCGGGCGCGCAATCGTTCCGATAGTAGAGGCGACATGTTCTGCTAACGCGCCGCGCAGTTCCTTTGAAGGACTCTGTCCTGACCGCAATGTGACGAAGCAAATAATCGCCTCGCCCTTGATCTCATCCGGCCGCGCGACCACCGCCGCTTCCGCCACTGCCGGATGGCTCACCAACGCGCTTTCAATCTCCATCGAGCTGAGCCGGTGGCCCGCCACCTTAATCACGTCATCGACGCGCCCGAGTACCCAGATGTAACCGTCTTTGTCGCATTGCGCGGCGTCGCCCGCGAAATAAACGCCCGGAATGCGCCCAAAATAATCCCGCGCGAAGCGTTCGTCGTCGCCATAGATAGTGCGCATCATTGAAGGCCACGGTTTCTGGATCGTTAAATAGCCCGTCTCACCCGGGGGAACTGCCCCGCCGTGCAGATTCACCACTTTCGCGATGATGCCGGGGAGGGGCAGTGTCGCCGATCCGGGTTTTGTCGGCGTCGCTCCCGGCAACGGGGAAATCATGATTGCCCCGGTCTCCGTCTGCCACCACGTATCCACGATCGGGCATCGGTTCTTCCCGATGACCTCGTAATACCATTTCCACGCCGCCGGATTGATCGGCTCGCCCACGGTTCCCAGCAGACGCAGGCTGCCGATATCGTGCGCATTGATCCAATCGGTTCCCCATGACATAAAAGCGCGCACGGCGGTTGCCGAGCTGTAAAAAATCGTCACTTTATAGCGCTCGATGATCTCCCAGAAGCGATCCTTGCGCGGCTGATCCGGTGCACCCTCGTACATCACGATGCTTGCGCCGTTCGCCAGCGGCCCGTAGACGAGATAGCTGTGGCCCGTCACCCAGCCGCAGTCAGCGGTGCACCAGTAAACGTCATCCTCTTTCAAATCGAAAACGAGCTTGGTGCTCCACATGCATTGCAGCAAATAACCCGCCGATGTGTGCAGCACGCCTTTTGGCTTGCCTGTCGTCCCGCTCGTGTAAAGAATGTAGAGCGGGTGCTCTGAGTCGAATGGGAGCGCCGGGCAATTCGTCGTAGCCTCTTTTTCCAAATCCTCCCACCAGAGATCGCGGCCCTCTTGCCAGCCAACTTTTTCTCCTGTTCGCCGCACGACGATGCATTTCTGAATCGTGGGGCAATTCTTCATAGCGGCATCTGCGGTGTCCTTCAGGGGAACAATCTTCCCGCGCCGGTAACCGCCGTCTGCGGTAATCAGGATTTTGGATTTAGCGTCGCCGATTCGATCCGCAATCGCCGTCGCGCTGAAGCCGCCAAAAATCACGGAGTGCATTGCTCCAATCCGGGCGCAGGCCAGCATCGCGATCGGCAGTTCGGGAACCATTGGCATGTAGATCGTCACGCATTCGCCGGGGCCCGCGCCCAATTTCGCGAGCGCATTCGCGAATTTTGAGACGCGCGCGTGCAATTCGCGGTACGTAAACTCAAGCCGCGAGCCATCCTCGGCCTCCCATAGCAGCGCAGGCTTATTGCCGCGCTTTTCGAGATGCCGGTCGAGGCAGTTGTGCGCCACGTTGAGCTTGCCGCCGACAAACCATTTGGCATGTGGAAGCTTCCACTCCAGCACGGACCCGAATGGCTCGAACCAGTCCAGCATTTTCGCTTGTTCCAGCCAGAAACCCTCCGGATCGCGCTCGGCCCGCTCATATATCTTGCGATACTCGTCGAGCGACTTCACATGCGCGCGCTTGCTGAACTCAGTCGGCGGAGGAATGGGTTTCTCTTCGAGAACGTGCGGGTCAAACTCTTGCATGAATCCTCCGGTAAGGGGCATTTTCAGCTGAAAAATCAATCGCCAAAGCACAACACGCTGTGGGCGCAACTACGTTAATGAAAGCCTCAGGAGCGGTCAAGGCCAACCAAACATTTTACGCCGGTTACATTAGCGCACGCTGTGGGAACTAACGGCGCTCCAATCCGTAATAGCCTTATGTAACGCCGAATCGCATGGTCCGTCCTAAGATATGCGATGACGACAGCCGTGGAGCTGACAGACGAAGCTTTGCTCGCAAAGATAATCGCAGGCGACGAGGAGGCGTTCACCGCTCTGTACCGCCGTCGGCACCCCTCTGTCTATCGTTTTGCCCTTCGCATGAGCGGCAATCGCGCACTGGCCGAAGACGTGACGCAGGAAGTTTTTTTCGCCTTGATTCGCGATGCAAAACGATTCGACCCTGCGCGGGGTACCTTTGGCGCATTTCTTTTTGGAATTGCCCGGAACCATCTGCACAAGAGATGGGAATTAGATAAGAGGCTGGTTCCTTCGGGCCTGGGAAATGAAGATATGAACGCCAACGAATCGCGCAACGGCTCTGGAAGGACTCAATTCAGCGTGGCGATTCAGACGGGAACAATATCGGGAAACCAACTGCGCGCAGAGGGAAGTCGTAGTACCATCCCCGGCGTCCCTGAGGAAGTCGTGTCGAAGGAAACCGTCGCGCGCGTTCGCAAGGCAGTCGCGAGTCTGCCCGAGAACTATCGAGAAGCCGTCATTCTGTGCGACCTGGAAGAGATGACTTACGAAGAAGCCGCTCAAGCTTTGGAGTGTCCTGTGGGAACCGTGCGTTCCCGCCTGCACCGCGGAAGGGCGATCCTGCTCGAAAAGCTCGATGAAGCACCGCTCCGTTCCGCTGTAGGCGAATGAAGAGCGGCAAAATGAGGAGGAGGCATATGGCTATTGACTGCGCGCAATTCGAGGAAATTGTCCACGAATTGGAGCGCGCCGGTACGCCTGGTTTCGATTTCCGTGAAGATGCTTTCGCCCATGCGGAATCTTGTCGGCGCTGCGCCTGCCTGCTCGAGAAAGTGATGGCGCTCGAGTTCGCGTTGGACAGTCTCGCCGTTCAGGACCGCAGCGACCGGGCGCCTGCACGCGTCGAAGCTGCTCTCCTTGCGGAATTCCGTCGGCAGCATGCGGAAGCCGCTCATTCGCCTCGCACTTTCCGTTTGAGTACGGCTGTCGCGATGGCCGCAGCCCTCCTCCTGGCGATTGGAATCATGGTGCCGTTTTGGATGAGTCATAGGTCACCTGCGACGGGCCGCCCAGTGGCGATTGTCGCGCCGAACGCTTCCATTCCTGCGAATGCAAATGAAGCCGTCGGCGATAATTCGATGTCGTCGGACTCCGAATACACCACGGACTTTGTTTCTTTACCTTACGCGGACGATCCCGGCACGCTTGAAGGCGGCACGGTGGTGCGCGTCACCCTTTCGCGGTCGGCGCTTGCGTCGTTCGGCTTGCCGGTTACAGGCCTGGGATATTCCGACCGAATTCCGGCGGATATCGCGCTCAGCGAAGACGGTGTCCCACAGGCGATTCGGCTCGTGGCGGACGCGAATTTGGATCAGACGAACTAGCACTTTTTTGATGCAGAGTTGAATGACAACGCAAACATTCAACGCTTGGAGGAGGTAGCTCCACAATGAAACGACGAACGAAACGCAGCTTGATGCCGGCAATCGGGGCAGCGATATTACTGTTCGCAGCCGCCGTCAGCGTAAGTGCCCAAGGCGGCCCGGCGTCTCGAGGTGCCTTTCGCGGCAGGGGCCCCGGACCAATCGGTTCAGACGACGCGCTTGGATTTGTCGGTTTCGAAGCCGGTCTTTTCGGCAAAACCGTAACAGGCGCACCCTTCACCGCAGACGTTTCCACCGAATCCGTGCAGACCTTACCCGATGGCAATCGCATCGACAACAAGACTACGGGCACGATTGCTCGCGACAGCTCCGGCCGTACCCGGCGCGATCTGACGCTTCCACTCATCGGCGGCTACTCCACTTCAGGCAACAGCGGCGGCCCCGCCCACGCGGTCGTCATCAAGGATCCCGTTGCCGGCGTTTCCTACGTGCTGAACGACAACCGCAAGGAAGCGCGCGAAATGCGCTTGCCGACTAATTTCTTTCGCCGCAATGCCGGTGATCGCGGGCCGAATTCCTCTCCCCGCACAAATTCGCCTAATGTAACCACGGAATCTCTTGGCACGCAGTTGATTGGTGGAATCTCGGCCGAAGGCACGCGCACCACTCGTACCATCCCGGCCGGGCAGATCGGCAACGAAAAGCCCATTGCAGTCACCGTCGAGCGATGGTATTCCCAGGACCTTCAGATGGACATCTTGGTCAAACGCAACGATCCGCGCGGCGGAACCACGGTTTTCCAGTTGATGAATGTCGTTCGTTCGGAGCCGGATGCGTCGCTGTTCCAGGTTCCATCCGATTATAGTGTCGTCTCCGGCCGTGGACGCGGTCCGCGCAGCGGAGGAAACCAGCCGGGCGCTCCGGCTCCCGCGCCGCAGCAGTAGAGGCGTCTTGAATTTGCTCCACCCCGGGATTTGCGGGCGGAGAGATATCCGGCTCCGCCCGTGAGTCCTTGCCGCGTATAATCCTGCCAGCAATCCCATGGACGTTCGCAAGCTCGAATCACAATTGCATTCCGAAGGCTTCTCGCACACATTCGTGTGGCAGGATGGGCCACACGCCTATTACCCGGACCACACGCACGGTGGGCTTACCGCGCACATCATTCTCGATGGCGAGATGATTCTCACCGTCCACGGCAAATCGCGAACGTACCGCGCAGGGGACCGGTGTGATGTTGGAGCCGGCGAGGTGCACTCCGCAAAAATGGGCCCAAGCGGCTGCCGCTATTTGATTGGCGAGATGTAATACGGTTTACTGCGAGATTGCGCGATCGAGCAACTCCATCACGTGCAGCACTTCGTGGCTCGTGCCATGCAACGCGGCGCCCGCGCGCAACTGAATCATGCACCCGGGATTCGCCGTCACGATGGCTTGCGTTTCACTGTCTTTCGCCCAAGCCATCTTCTGCTCGAGCAATTCGAGCGACGCCTTGGTCTGCGTCACGTTGTAAACGCCTGCCGAGCCGCAACACTGATCCGCATGGGCCATCTCCACAAGCTGCACGCCCGGAATGCTGCGAATCAGCATCCGCGGCGCTTCGCGGACTTTTTGCCCATGCAGCAAATGGCACGAGTCCTGATAGGTGACGCGCATCGGCACCGTCCGCAGCGGAGCGTTCAGGCCGAGCTGCGCGAGAAACGCGGTCACATCGCGCACTTTGCTCGAAAATTCGTCCGCGCGCGCATGCATTGGACCGCCCGACGAAAAAAGATGCGTGTATTCCTTCAGCGTCGAACCGCAGCCCGCGGCGTTTGTCAAAATCGCATCGAAGTCCGCTGCTCGAAATGCGTCGAAGTTCTTCTGCGCAAGCCCACGCGCCACATCGCGTATTCCTGCGTGGCCTGCTAGCGCTCCGCAGCAAACTTGTCCGCTTGGCACAACCACTTCGCAGCCGTTAGCCTGCAGTACGCGAATCGTCGCGCGATTCAACTCTGCAAACGTGACCTGCGCTACGCATCCGGCAAAAAACGCAACGCGTGCTCGCCGCATCCCCTGCGCCGGGAATATCTTGCCCAATTCGGAAAAGAAAAATCGCGAATCGATGGTCGGCAGCAGTGCCGCGCGCTGTTCCATACCTATCAAACGCAAAATGCCCATGCGTCGCGCCACCGATTCCAGCCCCGATCGTTGGTAAACGCGCAACAATCGTGCCGCAAACGCGATTCGCCCCGGATAGGGCAATAACCGCCGGTAAACAAAATCGCGCACCATTCGCGCGCCGAGCGGCCTCTTATAATTTTGTTCGATTTGCGCGCGCGCCAACTCGACCAATTTTCCGTACTCGACGCCCGAAGGGCACGCTGTTTCGCAGGCGCGGCAATCCAGGCACCGGTCGATATGTGTCACAAAATCTTCGCCCAGCACGAGTTCGCCTTGATCGACGAGCGCCATCTGACGCAATCGTCCGCGCGGCGAATCGGCTTCGCGGCCCCAAAGCCGATAAGTAGGGCAGTGGTTCAGGCACAGCCCGCAATGAACGCATCGCGCATAATCCTGGTAAAGCGGCCGATCCGTATCGGAAAAACCGCTCTTCTGCTCCTTCTCGGTGGTTTCGATGACAACTGAAGAATCGTGGTGAGCCAAAGCCCTAAATCCCTCCCACGAAGCGGCCGGGTGCGAGAATTCCTTGCGGATCGAACACAGACTTCACTTTGTGCATGAGCGGCAGATCCGGACGTTCCGGCCCCCAAATGCTCAAGACATTTTTCCACTCGCTCGGACACCACGGAATCGTCGAATTGCCTGCGAGCCGCGCACAGCAGTCCTCGTGAATCCGATTCGTCGCCCCAGCCACACACTTCATGTGCTTTTCGTCCTTCGCATCGGCGAAGAGCGCCACGTAAATTACACCCACTCCGCGCGCCACAGCGGCCCACCGCAACGAATGATCGTCCGCCGCATGCTTGGCCGCCGCTATGGCATGCTCCAAATGCTCCGGCAGCACCGATATTTTCATGATCGTGCATGCTGGCGACGACTCCAGCACAATTGGCACGAACTCCCGCACGCGGCCAAACATTCCGGCCAATGCGCTCGGAGTCTTATCATCACCGATTCTGGAGAAATGCGTGCTACCTGCGCTCTCAACCATCGCGCGCAATTCGCTTTCGCAACGATCGAGCACGTCATCGTTTCCCGAAAAGCCCGTCGTAAGCGTCCAACCATTATTCGAAAGTAAGCCAGCGGGCAATTCGTTCGGTTCAATGCGCCGCGCCGCACCGCCTGCAAAGAGATCGGCGGCCCCCGGGCTCATAATGTCGAGAGTCATCGGTCGCAACGCCGAGGCCGCGATGCTATTGCGGCATGCGACAGCATCCGCGGCATGATTAAAGTGCGCCGCAAACCCGCGCACCGACTGGGGAGCAGGGAACGTCCTCAAATTGATTTTTGTTATGACGCCGAGCGTTCCGAGCGACCCGATCATCAGCTTGTGCAGATCGTAGCCGGTCACGTTTTTCACCACGCGCCCGCCGCTCTTCGCTGCCACGCCGTCGCCCGTGACAAATTCCATTCCGAGCACAAAATCTCGCGTCGTCCCATACATCTGCCGCAACGGACCTTCAACGCCCGATGCGATCGTCCCGCCGACAGTCGCTCGGGTCATAAATGGCGCCCCATGCGGCAAAAACTGGCCGTGTTCGTTAAGACTTCGCTGTAAATGGCAAATCGGCACGCCCGGCTCAACGCTTAACGTGAGATCGCCCGGGTCGTAAGCCACAATTCGATTAAGCCGCGTCACATCGAGCGCGATATCGTAACGCCGCGGCGCAAGCCCAATCCCAATTTTCGTCCGCGCTCCGCTGACCACAATCGCGACGTTCTCGCTCGCGGCAAATTTCACAATTTCGAGAATTTCTTCTGGGGAGGAGGGCTGGAGAGCGGCGTTGGGTGCAATGCCATCAACAGCGTAGCCCGAAAGTTTGGCAGGATCGCTACTAAAAACGCCTGAAGCTACGATCCCTTCGAGCCGCGAAATTGCCCCGGGTGCGGGACCGTTCATGCGACGGAAACCTCGCTCGGTGCATCCTTAAGCGGACGCGAGTGAATCTCTCCGCAACCCTTCTTCGACGGAAAGATTTTCTCCGGATTCAACAGCCCCGCCGGATTGAACGCATTTCGCACGCGCTTCATCAATTCTAATTCCGCCTCGTTGAACATCAGCGGCATCAGCCGGTCTTTTTCCATCCCAACGCCGTGCTCGCCGGTAATCGTCCCGCCTGCCGCCACGCAATATTCGATAATCTCATCCGATGCCGCTACTGCGCGCCGAAACTGCTCTTTGTCCCGCGGATCAAACGGCACAATCGGATGCAAATTCCCGTCGCCTGCGTGGAAAATATTGCCGATCTCGAATCCGTATTTCTTGCCGATCTCTTCAATGCGTCTCAGCGTTGCTGGCAGCTTCGTTCGCGGAATCACGCCGTCCTGCACGTAATAGCAAGGGCTAAGCCGCCCCACCGCCGCAAAGGCGTTCTTGCGGCCCTTCCAGAGCAGATCGCGCTCCTTAGAATCTTTCGCCGCGCGAACTTCCCGCGCGTTGTGCGCGCGGCAGACATCGCCCACCTCTTGCGCCTGCGCCGCCGCCGCTTCGCGCAAGCCGTCCACATCAATCAACAGCACTGCCGCGCTATCAACCGGATATCCCGCGTGAATGTACGCCTCAATTGCGCGCAACGACCAACCATCGAGCATCTCGCAAGCGGCAGGCGTAATTCCGCGGGCAGTCAGCTCGGCCACCGTTTCCGTCGCATCCTCCACGCGATCGAAAATCGCGAGCAGCGTCTTCGTCTCCTCCGGCAGCCGCGTCAGCTTCACGGTAATTTCAGTGACAAGCCCCAGCGTTCCCTCGGAGCCGACAAAGAGTCCCGTCAAATCGTAGCCCGTCGCATCCACAGCCGAATTTCCGATGCGAACCACTTCGCCGGTCGGCAGCACAACTTGCATTCCGAGCACATGATTCGTCGTCACACCGTAAGCCAACGTGTGTGGCCCGCCGGAATTTTCCGAGACGTTTCCGCCGATCGTGCAGGCCTTCTGGCTCGATGGGTCAGGCGCAAAATGCAATCCGAGATGCGCCACGGCGGCGCTTAAGTCCGAATTCACTACGCCCGGCTGCACCACTGCCCGCTGGTTCTCCGCGTCCGCCTGCAAGATGCGGTTCATCCTCGAAAAAACGGTGAGAATTCCGCCGGTTCGCGCCAATGCGCCGCCCGAGAGCCCCGTCCCCGCGCCGCGTCCCACAAGCGGCGTGTGAAAGCGGTTCGCAAGCGCAACGATGCCCACCACGTGCTCTGTATTTCCGGGAAATACCACGCAGTCCGGTCGCCCTATTTCGACCGAACCATCGTACTCATAGAGAAGAAGATCCTCGGCCTTATAGAGGACGTTATCAGGCCCCAGCAGTCGCTGCACTTCGGCGAGAAGTTTCGCATCCATGCTGAAACCATCTCACAAAATCGCGCAGAATGCGAATTGCAGGGTAGGAAGAGACGTAGGGGCGCCGCTCGTTTACCCTGGGTGCTTTTACGAAGGGCCGCGCCCCTTGGACTCGGTTTTAGCGGCTAAGCCCAGGTATATCCCAAATTCTTCAATGGCAACGACCGAACCCGTTCCCCGGTCGCCGCGAAAATCGCATTCGCAATTGCTGGCAACACCGGCGGCAATGCCGGCTCGCCCAATCCCGTCGGCGAATATTGCGAATCTGCGAAATCCACATGTATTTCCGGCGGTGCTTGATGAATGCGCAGCGGCTGCAATTCCAGGAAATTGCTTTGCACAGCGGCCCCTTTGTCAAACGTCACTTCATAGCCCATCAATTGGCTCATGCCGTCAATTACAGCGCCCTGCGATAGGTTTGTGGCAGGACCCGGATTAATGATTTGGCTTCCGATATCGGCCGCAACCCAGAAGTTCGTCACGCGGATACTCTTGTCGGAATTCACCTTCACTTCCGCGACTTCGGCGAAATATCCTGAATGGCTGAAATGGCAAGCCACGCCCATCGCCGTGCCTTTCGGGAGCGTGCGAGTTCCCCAGCCAGAGGTCTTCTGCACGAGCCGCAACACGCCCTGCATGCGAGGCCCGTTGAACTCCGGCCCGGGCCCGCGTCCTCCAGCGCCCTGCGAAGCCGCAAGCGGTGGATTGTCCATAATCTCGATCCGGAATTGCAGCGGATCCTTGCCTCCCGCATGCGCCAGCTCATCGATGAAAGACTGAATCACGAACGCGAGTGCATTGCTCCGCGGCGCGCGCATCGCGCCCGTTGGAATCCCGCAGGGAATTAGCGAATACTGGAGCGAATAGTTCGGGATGAACCTGCCGGGAAACTCGTCCGCGCCAATATCACCCGACGGAACGAACCGGCCGTCGCGGCCATAGCTGACAAAGTGATCGTGCCAGGCCACTAGTTTCCCCGACGCATCTACGCCACCCTTCAAATAATGGAAGCCGCCGGGCCGGTAAAAATCGTGTTGCACGTCGTCTTCGCGCGTCCAAAGCAGTTTCACCGGCACACCGACTTGCTTTGCGATCCACGAGACTTCCGCCACGTAGTCGTTCACCAATCGCCGGCCAAAACCGCCTCCGATCCGAGGCTGATGCATCGTTATATCGGAGGGCTCGATTCCAATAGTTTTCGCTGCCACCTGCAACCCTTGCTGCGGAGTCTGGCTCGGTGCCCACAGTTCGAGCTTACCGTCATGAAAATGCGCGCTGCAGTTTTGCGGTTCCAGCGGCACATGCGAAATAAACGGATAGCTGTAAGCTGCCTCTACAACTTTGGCTGCGCTCCCAATCGCTGACTCAACGTTGCCATCGGTCCTGAGCGTGTTTTGCGGCGCCTGCTTCGAAAACGCCTCAGCCGCGTCGGCAAAACTCTTGCTGCTCTGCGAAGCCGTTGGGCCCTCGTCCCACTGCACCTTCAAGCTCTTGCGCGCTGTGTTCGCGTGATACCACGTGTCCGCCACCACCGCGACGCCCGGCAGCAACCCATTTAAATCCGTTCCGCCTTCCACGATGAACGCGTGCTTAACGCCCGTCATCGCCTTGATCTCATCGAGATTCGCGCTCACCGCTTTCCCGCCATACACCGGGCACTTTTGAAACACAGCGTAGAGCATCCCCGGCAACTCAAAGTCGATCCCGTATTGCGGCTGTCCGGTAACAATCTTCGCGTTGTCGACGCCCTTCACCGTCGTGCCGATGATCTTGTAGTCCTTCTTATCCTTCATCTTCAGCGACGCAGGATCGGGCGGCGTCAACGTCGCCGCTTTTGCTGCCAGTTCTCCATATCCGAGCGACTTGCCGCTCGCTGCGTGCATCACGCGCCCTGAAGCCGTCGTGCATTCTGCTTCCGGCACGTTCCATGTCCGCGCAGCCGCAGTAATCAGCATCTGTCTCGCGCCCGCGCCGACTTGCCGCAGCGGAACCCAATTGATGGGAGTTGCCGTGCTACCGCCCGCCACTTGCGGTCCATATTTCGCAGCATCCACGTCTGCTTGCTCGATCCGAACATCCTTCCAATCGACATCAAGCTCTTCGGCAATGAGCATGGGCAGCATCGCCTTCACGCCCTGGCCCTCTTCGGGATTCTTCGCCATGATCGTCGCGATACCGTCAGGCGCAATCTTGATGAATGCACTCGGCAGCAGCGGAGCTTGCGGCCCGCGTTGCGCAAAAACTTTCGTAACGGGCTCCATGTAATACGCAAGCAGCATGCCGCCGCCTGCGATTGCGCTCACGCGGAAGAAGGAGCGCCGGCTCAGTTTCTTTACTGGCGTGTTTGGAACTGTGTGCATCGTAGCCATGGTCTCCTCCTTCAGTTGCCATGCCCGTTGCGGGATGGCGTAGTCTTTGCAGCAGTAGCCAACTCTGCCGCGCGATGAATCGCCTGCCTGATGCGCAAGTAAGTTCCGCAACGGCAGATATTGCCCATCATCTGCGCATCGATATCCTTATCCGTCGGCTTCGGATTCTTCGCTAGCATCGCCGATGCGGACATGATCTGCCCAGCTTGGCAATAGCCGCACTGAGGCACGTCAATCTCCTGCCACGCAATCTGGCACGGATGCTCTCCATCCGAAGAGAGACCTTCGATTGTCGTGATTGGAACGCCGGCCGCTTCCGAAACGTGCGTCTGGCAGGCGCGCACCGCCGTGCCCCGCAAATGGATCGTGCAAGCGCCGCACATTCCGATGCCGCAGCCGTACTTGACTCCCTTCAGGTTGAGCATGTCGCGCAGCACCCACAACATCGGCATGTCGGCCGGCGCATCAACCGTCGTCGTCTTTCCATTCACGATCAGCTTGTAAGGCATCGAGACCTCCGTCACTCACATAGGGCAAGAAACGATGCGAAGACTGTACTACCGGGTTCGAGCGGCAGTCAATCAAGTGCCTTGCTTGTTGTCAAACATCTTTGCGTAATCCGGCAGTTTCCTCTCGCCGTTGCAGGTCATTCTCGGTATCGGCGGACGCGATTTTTTGCAATCCGAGGCCTGAGGCCTTAGACTCGGGAACTCGCGAGAGGAAATGCCGCTAATCGGCTAAAAATACCTGTTCCTGAATTTCGCCTACGAGCCGAGGTCCAAACAATGTCCACAGACGCAACCGAAGCTCTCCTCCGAAAGACGCAGTTATTCGCAACCCTTACTGACAACGAAATGCACATATTGTCCGCGCGCGTGAGCGAAGGGCATTTCGATAAAGGCGAAGTGCTATTTACCGAAGGTGATAAATGCCGTGGTCTATTTGTGGTAGCAGCGGGAAGAATTCGGATTTTCAAATTGTCTCCGTCCGGCCGCGAGCAGATATTGGCAGTCGAAGGGCCCGGCAGTTCGTTCGCCGAGCTTCCCGTTTTCGACGGCGGCGTCTATCCCGCCTCAGCCTCCGCGTTGGAAGATGCCGAAGTGCTCTTCATCTCGCGCAAGGATTTTCAAAACTATTGCCGCGAGCATCCAGAGGTCGCACTCAAAGTTCTCGCCGTCGTTGGAGCTCGCCTGCGTCGCCTCGTCGGAATCATCGAAGATCTGTCCTTCACAACGGTGAGACACCGTTTGATTTCCCTCTTGCTGCGACGGGTCCAGGAAAGCGGGACCGCTACTAGAGAAGGCATTCGAGTAGTACTGCGGGCAACTCACCATGATTTGGCGGCCGAATTGGGAACCGTGCGCGAACTCGTGTCCCGCAATCTGCGCCGCCTCCAGGACGAAGGCCTTCTGGAAGTCGACGGCCGCGCAATCGTAGTAAAAGACGTGCCCGCCCTCAAACGTGAACAGTCCCCACAGGAATAGCTGCACATGTCCCTATGCTTTGCCAGACGCTGAGGTCTCTTTACTATCCATCTATGTATATGACGTTAAGCACAATGCGATGCAACGATTCGAAGTGACTTAAGTCACTGGCATCAGCGCGTTTCTCGCCTAGAATTTCATGGTGATGGAGGGACATTATGCAATTCAGCGGTGAGATGAAACTCAAAGACATTGCGCTTGCCAATCCCGCAGCCAGGCAAACGCTTGATGATGCCGGGTTGGCCTATTGCTGCGGCCGCGGCGGGAAGTCTCTTTACGAAGCCTGCCTCCAGGCCACGATTTCCGCCGATGAAATACTGAAGCGCCTGAGCGAAAACAGCAAAAATGTCGGCCCCGATGACGTGGACTGGATGGTCGCGCCCCTCAGCGATCTCACCGCCCACATTCGCGGAAAACATCATGGCTATGTCCGCGAATCTCTGCCGCGCGTACAAGCCATGTTAGACAAAGTCGTGGCCAGGCACGGGCAGAATCACCCGGAAGTTGTGGAAATTCGCGGGATTTTTATGGAAGTCGGGGATGAAATGCTCACGCACATGCGAAAGGAAGAGCAGGTCCTTTTTCCTTATATCGACGCCTTGGATGCAGCGGCAAAAACGCACACTTCGGTCGAGCCCCCTTTCTTCCGCACGGTGAAGAACCCGATTCATACCATGATGAAAGAGCATGATGCTTCTGGAGAGTTGGTGAAGAAGATTCGCAGTCTTAGCTGCTTGTATACGCCTCCAATGAGCGCCTGCACCACCCTTAGGGCGCTCTACCAGAGCCTAAAGGAGTTCGACGCGGACCTTCATCGGCATGTGCATCTCGAAAACAACGTTCTTTTCCCACGCGCCGTCGATTTGGAGACCGCTGAGGAGCGTGTCGCGGTAACATAGGGTTCCGAAGCTGTGTTGAGGAGACCTACATGATTGCGTCCATGGCTGAGGCCTCGACGGCATTCTTGCGGAGGCACGCATGGTACGGTTTGACGCGGCACACAGAGCTGTTCATTACCCTCCCGATCGTCGCTTTCGCATTTGGATCAGGCCGTCGATCCTGATCGGTATCGGTGTTTTCATCGCCGCGGTAATCGCGGCCGCGTGGATTCAGGTCGCAATCGCCGGATTGCCTCGCGTCCCTGAAGTCCCGCAGATCTATCCGAACAATTTCGCAGGTCCGCATGGCTTTCCCGTGTGGGTGCGCTACTGCCACTTCTTTAATTTTCTTTTCGTGATGATGCTGATTCGCAGCGGCCTTTCCATTCTGGTGGACCACCCTCGTCTCTACTTCAATGATGGCTGCACGCCCGGCAGCGAATGGATTCGCTTTACCCCATTGAAAGTTCCGCGCGACCGCCTCTGGACCGCAAAAGACGATGCCCGCTACATTTCTCCCCTCGTGGGCACGCCGGGATACCGTCACACCATTGGCCTTGCGCGCGTGTGGCACTTCATTGACGTTCATGGCTTCATCGTCACGGGAATCATTTTCATCGGCATGCTGTTCGATACGGAGCAGTGGCGCCGCATTGTGCCCACTTCGTTGATCGTGCTTTTGCAAGCGTGGAATACATTCGTCCACTACGCCACGTTTCACTTGCCGCCCGAGCCGAACGGGTTCTATGGCTACAACGCTTTACAACAGATCGCGTATTTCACCGTCGTGTTTGTATTCGGCCCGCTCGCTATCGCCACCGGAATCGCAATGTCTCCCGCCGTGGTCAACCGCTTTCCGTGGTACGCGCGGATTTTTGGCGGCCGCCAATCGGCGCGTTCCATCCATTTCCTCACCATGTTCAGCTTCCTTGCTTTTTTGGTCGTTCACGTCACGCTGATCGTGATGACGGGATTCGCGCGCAACATGAACCACATCGTGATGGGTACCGACGATCGGAATCCTATTGGAATCTACCTCGGATTTGTCGGAATCGGCGCTGTCGTCCTCTCATGGGTCGCGGCACACTACATCTCTTGGTATCACCCTCGCGGAGTGCAGCATGCCCTCAAGTCCGTCACGTATCCAATGCAACTTCTTACCCTTAACCGCCTACATCCCCAGCAGAAATACACCGAGAAGGAGATCTCTCCCTATTTCTGGCCAAATGGAAAGGTGCCCATCCGGGGCGATTGGAAGCAGTTGGGGGAAAACGGTTTTGAGAATTTCCGGCTCAAAGTAGGAGGTTTGGTCGAGAACCCGGTTGAGCTTTCTCTCGCCGATATTGAACGGCTCGGCGCGGTCGAACACATCACAATGCATCATTGCATCCAGGGATGGAGCGGCATCGCCAAATGGGGCGGCATTCCGATGCAGAAGCTGGTTGATCTCGTCCGGCCAAAACCGGAAGCGAAAGTGGTCGCCTTTTTCTCCTTCGGCGAAGCTCTTTACGGTGGGCATTATTACGATACGCAAAGCGTTGAAAACGTGTTGAAGCCGCAATGCTTGTTGGCTTCGCGCATGAATGGGCAACGCCTGCCGCAAGTCTACGGCGCGCCCTTGCGGTTGCGCGTCGAAAACCAGCTCGGCTACAAGATGGTCAAATGGATCGAGCGCATAGAATTCGTCGAGACCGAAAAATCGCTTGGCAAAGGAGAAGGCGGCAAAAACGAAGACGATGAATATTTCGACTTGCTGCCCAACATCTGATTGCGAGATCGACGCGCGTTCATGAAAGCGAGAAACCGAAAAGGTGACGCCTAATATGCCACCCGCCAACCCGGGCCCGGTCTGGCTGGATGACAAAACAAAATCCGTCATGGATCGTGCCATCGCACGCGAACAATCGCTGTCACGCTTGTTGATGACGTATATCGTCACCGGCGTTATTTTCATGCTGCTGCCGGGCACATTTCTCGGTGTTTGGAATCTCATCAAAATCAGCGGCCGGGAAGCGGCGGACTCCATTTCCCCGGCTTGGATTCAGGCGCACGGGCATGCTCAGCTGTTCGGTTGGGTGGGCACTTTCATACTGGGCATTGGCTTCTACTCAATTCCAAAACTGCGAAAATTAAAACCCTTCGCACTTTGGTCCGCGTGGCTAACGTGGGCGCTTTGGGTCACTGGCGTCACCCTTCGCTGGTTCTCAAACATTTATCCCTGGCACTGGCGCATCGGGCTGCCGTTATCGGCTGTCTTGGAATTGGTCGCCTTCCTCATCTTCTTTCAGGCCGTAGCCACGCATCGGTCGAGCGGCCCCGCAAAGCCGTTTGAACCCTGGATCTTCGCGGTAATCGCGGCGACCGTCGGCTTACTCGCCACTCTTGTGCTAAATCTCGGAGCTTCGTTCCAATTGGCGCTCAATGCCGATTCTCCGGCCTTTCCGCACCTCTTCGATCAACGCTATCTGATCGTCTCCACCTGGGGCTTTATCGTTCCCATGATATGGGGATTCAGCGCGCGCTGGTTGCCGGTGTTCATGGGCTTGCGTCCACTGCGCAACTCGCTTTTGCCGTTCGCTCTCACTCTCAACACGCTGGGCGTGATCCTCGCCTTCCTTGACTACTTTCTCCTCGGTGGCATCCTCCTTCTGGCCGGAGCCGCGACAGCAATCGCGGCGATTCGCTTCTTCGAGTCTGCCGCCAAACCGGCGAAAACCATCAACGTCCATCGCAGTTTCCCGGTATTCATACGAATCGCATACGGTTGGTTGCTGATCGCCGCAGTCCTCGGCATTTGGGCCGCGCGCGTTGGTGAGGCGCCGGGTATTTGGGGCGCCTCACGTCACGCCCTAACGGTTGGCTTCATCGCCGCGATGATTTTCTGCGTAGGGCAGAGAATTCTGCCGTCATTCTGCGGCATGCGCGTGCTGTGGAGCCCAAGGCTCATGTTCGTAATGCTGCTCTTATTGATGACCGGATGCACGCTGCGCGTCGCATCAGAAATCCTCGCATATCAGAACTACGCTGCATGGGCATGGTACATTCTGCCGATCTCCGCGCTGATCGAACTCACGGCAGTCTCGCTCTTTGCCGTCAACCTCATCGTGACGTTCGCGCGCCCTCCCGTCGTCGTTCCATCGCCCCTTACAATGACGACCGGGTAGCCCGCCGGCCCGTTCGCAAAGCACGAGTGAGTCCCGCGTTTCCCTTGCTGCATCAAACGGTGTAGCCTATTTCCATGAGCGACGAAAAGATCCGCAAATCCGATGCCGACTGGCGCGCCAACCTCACCGACGAGCAATTCCACGTCACGCGCCAGAAGGGAACTGAGCCGCCCTTCAGCGGCAAATACACCGACACAGAAACCGAAGGCACTTACACGTGTGTCTGCTGCGGACAATCTCTCTTCGGCTCAGACGCAAAATTTCATTCCGGCTGTGGCTGGCCCAGCTACACCCAGCCAATCGATTCCGAAAATATCGAAATGCATCGCGACACATCGCACGGCATGGTCCGCACCGAAGTCCTCTGCAGCCGTTGCGACGCGCACCTCGGCCACGTCTTCGAAGACGGCCCCGCGCCGACAGGCCTTCGCTTCTGCATTAATTCCGCCGCTCTCCGCCTTAACCCCGACAAAAAATAGCGGCTTTTGTAGCGGCTTGCGCGTGCATTTTTGTAGCGTAGGTGTCCGCGCTCTTTGCCGAAGACCTGCGGATTGCCCGACCCATCTCTCCATCCATCTCACTCCGCAAGCACCGCAAATTCCATCTGCCGCAACCGCTCCGGCTCGCCGACCACTTCGATCTCCTTAATCTTTTCTCCTTCAAACACAAATGTCAGCACGCGCAACAGCTTGCCCCGCGGCGCCAGAATCACGCCTACCTCGCCGTTGACCAGCACCGCTTGCACATGCTGCATGCCGCGTGCATACGTCATCGCCTGATGTGCCCATGTTTCGGCGCCATGAATTTCCCGCGCTACGCCGCCCGCCGCAGAGAACGCATCCGCTCGGAACACCACATCTGGATCGAGCACCGCAACCAGCCCCTGAAAATCGCCCGCCCGCAACGCCGCCAAAAACGCATCCGCCACCTTCCGCTGCTCCGCTCGATTTGCACTCCCCGCAGTAGGCGCGCCTTGGACTCGTCGCCGGGCTCGGCTCGCGAGTTGACGCGTCGCTTCTGGCGAGCGTCCCGCAATCTCCGCGATCTCCTCAAACGGCACTGCAAACATGTCGTGCAGCACAAACGCCAGCCGTTCCGCCGGTGTCAGCCTATCCAGTACGACGAGCAGCGCCAAGCCCACCGAATCCGCCAAAATCGCCTCGCGCTCCGGATCAGTGGTCTCAGCCCGCTCCGCCGCCGGCTTTTCCTCTCCGCTTTCCGTCGCCAGCGCCTCCTCCGAACGCACCTTGCGTGACCGCAGCATGTCGAGACACACATGTGCGACGACCGTCGTCAGCCAACCGCCGAGATTCTCGATTCCGTCCGCGTCGGCGCGACTCAGCCGCAGCCAAGATTCCTGCACCGCATCGTCCGCTTCGCTCGCCGATCCCAACATCCGGTACGCCACCGCGCGTAAGTGCCCTCGATTCTCTTCAAATCTTGCCGCCAGCCAATTTTGCTCCGCCATGTCACATTCCCTCATTTTGCTTCGTCATGGTATTGACGAACGAAACTCACTCAATGTGACAAGGAGGAATCGAAATATGCAAGCACGTATGAATAATCCCGCGATGGTCATTCCCGAAGCGATGCAGGCGCTGCAATCGTTGGGCGCGTCGCTGCAAAAAGGAGGCGTCCCTATGCGCACGCTTGGCCTCGTCCACATGCGCACCAGTCAGATCAATGGATGCGCCGTTTGCCTCTCCATACATCCAATGGTCTTCAAGGACCCTGAAACCGCGGAGCGCCTCACCACGCTCGCCGCGTGGCGCGAGACCACATATTTCACCGACGCCGAACGCGCCGCACTCGCACTGGCCGAAGCCGTCACGCGCCTCAGCGACCGCTCCGATCCCGTTCCCGACGCCGTCTGGGACGAAGCCGCCCACCATTTCGACGAACGCGGCCTCGCCACGCTGCTGCTCTCCATCTCGGCCACGAACGTCTGGAATCGTCTCAACGTCTCGACGCGCCAGATTGCCGGCATGGTCGCTTGGCCCACCAACAAAGTCGAAAAGAACGCCGTAGCTCACGCCGTAACTCAGCACGCCTAATTTCGTGCCGTGCTGAACACCGCAGGGACGCACGCTTGTTTGCCCCAAGTGCTTTTGCGAAGGGCTGCGCCCCTACGGTATCGCCATGACTCCTCCAAGGCGCTTTTGATTCTGCTTCGTCTTTTGAATTTGCCTTTTGAATTGCCTTCGTAGCGAGCGGCTTTTTTTTCATCCGATCACCATTTCGAACGGTTCTCACACTCTCACGCAAATAATCTAACTTGATGGTATATTCCACCGCATCCGGAGGAATCGCATGAAACCGCTCTCCCGATTCATGATCGTGCTCGCATTATCCATTTGCGCCGCTCCATCCTTTGCCGCCGACCTAAACGGAACCTGGGTCGGCTCCTTCGCCCCGGACATGAACCCCCAGAACGTTCATTATTTCGTTCTCAATCTGAAGCCTGATGGTGCAAAGCTCACCGGCACCATGGGATTTTGTAAGAACGATTGCGGCACGCCAATGGGGACGCTCCCCATCGAGAACGGCAAAATGGATGGCGACACAATTTCCTTCGGTATAGAAACGGACGCAAAAGACGTTCCCCATATCGATTTTCAGGGCACGATAACCGGCGACTCCATCCAATTCGTCGTAAGCGGAAAAGCGCCCGATTGCCCCGAATCCAGCTGCACAATGGGCCGCGGCTCCGCCACGCGCAAGCCGCAATAGTCGACCACGAAGGAAAATCTGCTAATGTGGCGTCTCCATGGGACGACCGTTGAAGCTCGCCATCTGCCTCATCGCATCTGTGCTCTTTTGCCTTTCCGCAGCGGCACAATCGAGTCAATCGCTGCCGCAGGTAAATCCTGGCCGCCCGACGGTCTCAACGCCGGCCACTCTCACGCCGGTCGGCTACCTTCAGTTTGAGACGGGGGGCATTGGCGCGCTTGACTCGCCGCAAGTCTCCACCTACGAGGGCATCAACGAAGTAACGAAGCTGACCCTCGCGCCGCGTCTGCAATTCCTCGCAGCATTCTCACCCTTCGCTCATTACTCCGCCGAAGGCAGCACCGGAAACAGCGCATCGGGCATATCTCTGGGGGCGCAAGCAGTTGTGAAAAAAGGCGAAGGCACGTCGCCAACAATTGCCGCGAGCTACTTTCGCCAGGTCTACGGCGGATCGGCGCCCGATCTGGACACCGGCAGTGCCACGAACTCGGCGTTGCTTCTGGCAAGCGCTGACGTGAAAAGCTTTCACTATGACGCTAACGCACTCTTCAACGAAATGACGGACTCCCGAGTTCGCCGCGCGCAATACGGCCAGACGCTTTCGATCTCGCACCACGTCGCCGGAAAATTGTCCGCCTCGGGAGAAATCTGGCATTTCACCCAGCCATTTCTTCGCTCGCATGCGGTCGGCAACTTGTGGGCCCTTAGTTACAACGCCCGCAACACGCTCGTCTTCGACGCTGGCTTCGACCGTGGCCTCACGCATACTTCAACGCAATGGGAAGCCTTCGCCGGCTTCACCTACTTACTCCCTCATCGCCTCTGGTAGCACCTTACGTAGTTTGTTCTGTCTTTTTCCGCCCATTCACGTCCACTTCCTCGCGCGTCCAGCGTATTGATAACCAGCCACCCTAAGCCGTATCATTCGCAAAGGTGCCTTAATGCCAATCGTAATGGACAACACGCTGAACCAGATTCGCTCATCCGCGATGGGAGGTGGCAATCGCGCGGAAAAGGCGAAACACCTCGCCGAAGGTATCCGCAAGCTTGGCAATTATCGCTGGGTGGGAATTTACGACGTGGGCGCCGAAGAAGTTTCGATCCTCGCCTGGAGCGGACCCGCCGCGCCCGAGTGTCCGAAATTTCCCGTGGATAAAGGGATCACCAGCGCAGCCATCGCGGAGAAGAAAACCGTAATCGTCGGCGACGTGCGCAACGATCCTCGCTACCTCACCGCCTTTGGCACTACGCTCTCGGAAATCATCGTCCCTGTGCTCTCGCCGACCGGCAACGTGATCGGCACCGTCGACGTAGAAAGCGATCGCGTCAACGCCTTCACCACTCGCGACAGCGACATGATCCAGCAGTTCATCGCCGCCGCCCTCCCACTCTGGCTCATCCGCTAGCCATCTCAAGCGCAAGAATTTGCCTGCTCGTATTTTTATCGAAACTATGAAGGCCTTCAAAATTCCCAGTCGAGACTTCCCCCGTCTGGTCCGACATCAAAAGCTGGAATAAGGCGGGAATAACGTTTAACAGTGCTGCCAGGAAGAGTGGGATCGTGATAACGCTTGTACATGTATCGTCCTTCAAGAAATCCCAGAGCACTTCCGACAAATACATCGGAAACCCAATGCCGGCGCCCAGACACTCGCGACGCACCGACGACCGAAGCAAGCGAAAACCCGATGATCGGAACGGCCAGATGCTGCCCCCCGTATTCATAAGCAAACACAGTAGCGACTGCAAACGCCCCGGTTGCGTGTCCGGAAGGAAACGAGGATCCGCCTTCCCAAAAACCCTGCCTCTGAACAGCTGCAATGGGCCGCTCCCGTTGCGCAATCTCTTTGATGCCGACGGCAATTAACTGGCTGTGAGCGAGTGCTTCCAGGCTTAAGAACCCAGTCTCGGTCAAGTGTCGTTCGTGCGTTACCTTGCTCAGCAAAAACAGTGTTCCCATCGCAGCCGCTAGCGTATATGGCGCACCGGCCTGAGAAACTCGCCCGCTCCATATATATGTTTGGCTACCGGTATTCGGAATCAAGCCTGTCACGCGCGTGTCGGTTGCAATGAGAGCGGCCGATACCCCCAGGAACGGGAGTCCATATTTTTTGATGGTATGGGCATCGTAATCACTCGTACGAAACGGGCTGCTCCACATTCGATATTCATCGGTAAGAAAATTCCGGACGATTGTTTTCGGATGGTAATCCGTCGATAGCAAAGCGCTTGATTCTCCAGATGAATCCGGAGAGGTTTGCCGCGGGTTTGATTGCTGAGCCAGAACCGGAAGCGCGAAAAGAAGAACCAAGGCCAGTAGCCGCTTCCACATATCATAAAAGTGCCGTCGAGCCCTTACCTCTTGCCATACAGTTTTCCCTGCACCGTTCTTGGCGGGAAACACTAACTCAGCCGCTGCGCCAATCATGACGCTAGACGGATGTTACTGAATCTCGTAAATCCGCAGCTCCTCCGGTTGACCCTGCTGACCCCAAACGCCGAGAAACAGGCGATTCAACTCCGGCACCAGACAGGAAGTGCGCGCGCCAGCGGCGGTTTTAAACTGCGCCATTGCCCCGTAATGGTTTGCATCGTCTTGCTGAATGACGGTGATGAAGCCTCCGCCCCCGGAAACGTATAGTCGCTTCTTCGTGGCGTCATACCAGGCATCGTCTGCGCGAGTGGCCGTTGGCATCCGTGCGATAAGATTCCCGTTGTCAGTATCCATGACCAAGACTTCCGCTGGCGTCCGGCAGACGACAAACAACCGATGATGCGCTTCGTCGAGGGCCATTGGGAAATTATCCCGCGCGCTGCCGAGCGTCCACGTAGAGAGAATCCTTCGCGTGCCGGGATCGATCACATCAACGACGTTATTCGCCGACGGGATGTTTACGTAGATTCGCCGACTTGTTTCGTCTAGTTGGAAAGATTCAGGGTGGCTGGGCAATTTAATCTTTTGAACTACCTCTCCTGTCGTGCCGTCCAGAATCGCAATACCTGCATCCGCCTCGTCTCCGTAACCGACCAAGACCTGATTCGTCGCTGAATCGTAGCGGGTATCGTCGGCATCACTCGAAACTTGAACAGTCTTGAGGAGGTTATACGTATTCCCGTCGAACATTCGGATCGTCCCGTCATCGCCGTTGGCAACGAAAATACGGTCTGACTTCGGGCTGTACGTTACTCCTTGCGGTTCGTGCAAACCGCGAATCGTGCGCAGGATTTTGTCAGAACCCAAATCGAAAACTTCGAGCGTATTGTTACCCAAGGCACTCATAAACAATCGCTGCCCCTTAACGTCGACATCGAAATGGTCGATACGGCCGTGCACATCCGGCAGGGGAATGGTCTGCGTTAAGCGAAGAGGCGCGTTCTGCTGGGCGAGAGCCCCTCGCGCTGCGAACATTACAATGAAAATAGAGACGCATGCTGTACAGATCATGCATGTTCTTCGATCAATGGAATCAAATTGCGTCATTTCCGCTGCTCCCTTCAAATGTCTCCGAGAAATATCAGCACAAGCTGAATATCGGCTGAATGTGGAATGACGAACCCTTGACAATTGTTCATCTGCTCTTCAGTTACAATCTGCACCTTAGTTGGCGTTGGTGGGTGCATTGCAAGGGTTGGCCAGTCGTTCTTGACGTTACTGGTTCATTTCGTCAGGGCGGTGCTAGCCGCTGGAGTACGCAAGCCATGCTTCCGTTTTTGGCGCGATTTCTTGGTGCGTTCCTATTGCTACTGCCTTATGTGAGCACGCTGAATGCGCAAGGAGGGCCACCGCTTCTTACAAATGATCCCGTAACTCCGGATCGCGAAAACTGGGAAATTAATCTCGGCCCCATGCCTGTGCTAAGGAATACGACGAAATCAGTACAACTCATACAGATCGACGTGAACTACGGACTGACCGACCGCGTGGAATTGATTTGCGAAATACCATTTGTTTGGCAGAAAGATGCCGGACAGCCGAGCACAACAGGATGGGGGAACGCATTGCCCGGCGTGAAACTGCGACTTATCGATGGTGGCGAAAATGGCTGGAATCTTTCGACTTTCCCGCAAGTCCAGATTGGTGGTTCGGCAGCCTCGGTCAAGAAAGGGGTGGCCGATGAGGGTACACGATTTCTTCTGCCTCTCGAGGTGAATAAGCAGTTTGGACCGCTGAATGCCGATTTTGAAGCGGGGTACTTCTTTCCACTCGATTCGTCCGCTTCCAGTGAGGAGCGGATTCTAGGGTTTGCGCTGGGTCATAAGTTCACGCCAAAATTCGAGACGCTCGGGGAGATTTACGATGACAAAACCATGGGCAGTTCCGATCATGCTATAACGTTTGATTTGGGAGGCCGCTGGGAATTTCACAAAGGACTGCTTTTATTATTCATGGCTGGCCGTAGTTTCAAAGGCAATTCGAGCGGGCAACCAGAGTTCCTTGGCTACGGCGGAATTCGGATTCTTCTCGATCACTACGGAACGCGTCTACATTCGGAGAAGTGATCGATGGATGGCGGAGACATGAAAACTTGGAAAGCCTTTATCCTCGGACTGATTGCGGCAGTGGTGGTGGCAGCGATCGGTGCGTTTCTCTTCGTTCATCGCGGTTTTCGGGCGACGAACCGACCATTACCTCTTGAAGCGGTCGTGGCTCGCGCCGCCCGTGATTTCTCCATTCCAGGTTCCGCGCGTGGAGATAAAAATCCCCTTCAGCCCACGCCGCAGAATATGCAGGATGGCCGAGACCTTTTCTTCGCCCATTGCGAGAATTGCCACGGTCACGACGCAAGCGGCCTCACGCCGGTCGGCCAATCGCTTTATCCTCGCGTACCCGATCTTCGCGCCGAAAAAACGCAAGATCTCACCGATGGCGAAATTCATTACATTATCCAAAACGGCGTCGAACTCACGGGCATGCCGGCTTGGGGCAATGCTCATCAGGTACAGAATGCCGACATCTGGAAAATCGTTCTGTACATAAGAAGCCTTCGCCCGCTCTCTCATGCGGAGCAAGGCCAACAGGCGCAAACTACCGCCGCAGCGCATTACGTCGGCTCGCAGGCATGCCAGAAATGCCACGCCGAAATTTACGACCATTGGCAAAAGACGCCGATGGCCAACATCGTCCGCGATCCGCGCCAGCATCCGGACGCAATCATTCCCGATCTCGCGACGAACAACGTTTACAAGTTCTCCAAAGATCAAGTCGCTTTCGTCTACGGAAGTATCTGGAAGCAGCGCTACTTCACAAAAATCGGCGATGACTATTTTCCGCTTCCCGTGCAATGGGAAATCGTAAACAAAAAATGGAGCAAATATCAGGTGCCGCCCACAGGAGGCGATTGGTGGGCGCAATTCTACCCGGGCGACAATTTTCATCGCCCCACGGGCCCGCTTTGCGACGGCTGCCATTCGGTAGGCTATGACATTCACACAAAACAAGTCGCCGAGTGGAATGTCGGCTGCGAGCGCTGCCACGGGCCCGGCAGCGAACACGCCGCGCATCCCACGCGCGCTAATATCATCGATCCAGCGCACATGGATTACGTGGCCGCGAGCGATACCTGCATCCAATGCCATTCGCAAGGCCAGCCATTATCGAACCCCATCGAAGGCAAATATTACGATTGGCCCGTGGGATATAACGTCGGACTGAAATTGGCGAATTACTGGAAGCTGGAGGATCACACGCTCGGCCAGCCCGCGAACTTCTTCTACTATCCCGACGGTACCGCGCACAAAAATCGCATGCAGGGCAACGATTTCATACAGAGCGTCATGTACCGTCGTGGTATCACCTGTTTCGATTGCCACGATGTGCACGGCACAAACAACCCGGCGCAATTGCGGAAGCCCGCTAACCAGATTTGCCTTGATTGCCACGGGCCAGATTCACCGAACGGCCCGCGAACTGCGACTCTCGAAGAACACACCCACCATAAGGACGGCAGCGCCGGTAGCCAGTGCGTCGCGTGTCACATGCCAGCGATTGAGACGGAAGGGCCGCAGAACACGATGGTGCACGCCCACACTTTCCGTTTCATCACGCCTGCGATGACGGACCAATACAAGATGCCGAATCCGTGCACCTCATGCCACACGGATAAGACAACCGCCTGGGCCACCACTGCCATGCGCCAGTGGAATGAGCGTTCGCCCTGGCGGCTGGGACAAAATCCGATGTCCAATTGATCTTGCCTTTAGACCGTAATACTGCTGCTGAAGAACGGCCCCGTTCGAAGCCGGGCTCGCCTAACTCCTGGGAACTGCGTAACCAAACCAAGGAAGTACTGGAACCATCGCTGACACGTAGCCCACTCACCATTGAGACCGAATCCTTAGATTGGGAAAAAATTTCCCTCGCTTTCTTCCTCGCGATTAACCGAATTTAATTTACGGTGTCATTCGCGCTAAAACCGCAACAAATAACCTTATTTAATGCGCCAAACGCGCAAAGTTGAGGATGTCATTGCAGCAGAAAATGCACAAGGTATGGATCTCATCATCAAAGCTAAAAATGGACGCGCGCGCGAGGATGACTGCGAAATTCGAAACTAAGCAGTAGGGGCGCATGCTTGCTGCGCCCTTGTGGCATCATCGACAACTAGGCTCTGGAACATCGCGTTAAAGCTTGAAATAAACCACCGCTAACGGTGGCAGCCGCAGCTTCAGGGAATACGGCCGGTCGCTCCATGGAATCGGCTCTGCCTGTACGCCGCCCGAATTGCCGAAATCCGTCCCGGCATAGAATTGCGAGTCCGTGTTCATAATCTCGCGGTAATAACCGGCCTTCGGAACGCCTACGCGATAATTCTCTCGCGCAACCGGCGTGAAGTTGCACACGATGACGATAAAGTCTTCTGGATTCAGAGCCTTCCGCAAAAATGCAAGAACGCTATTCGCCGAGTCGTGCGTCTCGAGCCATTCGAAGCCGTCCCACTCGAAATCCACTTCATGCATGGCACGCTCGCCCGTATGCAAGTGGTTCAGCGCGCCGATCAGATTCTGCACGCCCTTGTGCCACGGCGAATCCTCAAGCTCCCACTGGACTTGTCCGCCGTCCCAGAATTCATGCCGCTGCGCCAGTTCGCCGCCCATGAAAAGCAGTTTCTTCCCGGGATGCGCGTACATGTATCCGAAGAGCAGTCGCAGGTTCGCAAACTTCTGCCAGTCGTCGCCCGGCATTTTTTCAAGCAACGCGCGCTTGCCGTGCACGACTTCGTCATGCGAAAGCGGCAGAACAAAATTCTCATGGAAAGCGTAAAGCATTGAAAACGTGAGCTCTCCGTGATGGTATTGCCGGTGGATCGGATCGAGCGCAAAGTAGCGCAACGTGTCGTTCATCCAGCCCATATTCCACTTCAGATCGTAGCCAAGCCCGCCAAGATAAGTCGGTCGCGAAACCATGGGCCATGACGTGGACTCTTCCGCGATCATCAGCGCGCCCGGATGCTGCGCATGCAGCACCTCGTTCAGCCGCTTCATCAGGTTGATTGCATCCAGATTCTCGCGCCCGCCAAACGCATTCGGAATCCACTCGCCGGCCTTGCGCGAATAGTCCAGGTAAAGCATTGACGCAACTGCGTCCACGCGCAGCCCATCGACGTGATGTTTCCCGATCCAGAAGAGCGCATTCGAGATAAGGAAGTTTTGTACCTCGGTTCGGCTGTAGTTAAAAACGAGCGTTCCCCAGTCCGGATGCGCGCCTTTGCGCGGATCTTCATGCTCATAAAGGTGAGTTCCGTCGAAAAATGCCAAGCCGTGCGCGTCGCGTGGAAAATGCGCAGGAGTCCAATCGAGGATCACGCCGATTCCTTCCTGATGGCAGCGATCCACGAAATACATAAAATCGCTCGGCGTCCCGAAGCGGCTCGTCACCGCAAAATAACCAACTGTCTGGTAACCCCACGAACCGTCGAAAGGATGCTCCATGATGGGCATTAGCTCGACGTGCGTGTAACCCATCTGTTTTAAGTAAGGTATGAGTTCATCCGCAAGTTCGTGATACGTGAGCCAGCGATGGCCTTCGCTCGCTTTCCGCCGCCACGATCCGGCATGAATTTCGTAAATGGACATGGGCGAATGCAGCCAGTCGCGCGATGCTCGCTTGTACATCCAATCGTTGTCCTGCCACCGGTGCTGATCGATATCCCAAACCACGGACGCGGTGTTTGGACGCATCTCTGCGCAGAATCCGTAAGGATCGCTCTTCAACGCGAGATGATCAGCGACTCGCGAAAGTATCTCGTACTTATAGACTTGGCCTTGATCCAGCCCCGGCATGAACACTTCCCATATCCCGGTCGAACCCCGGTTGCGCATGCAATGGACGCGTCCATCCCAGGAATCAAAATCTCCAACCACGCTCACGCGCTGCGCGTTCGGCGCCCAAACGGCAAAGTGAACGCCCCGGACGCCATCAACCTCGCGCATATGTGCGCCGAATTTCTCATATTGCTGATAATGCGTGCCTTCCGCGGAGAGATGCAGATCGTAATCGGTCAGGAGGGGAGGGAAAGCGTAAGGATCGTACGTCTCGGTTTCCGGGTCATCGCCGCTGACCCATCGAATCCTGTATGCGTTAGGCCGAATGTCGCTGCCGGAACCTTGGCGCGTTGCCGCTAGCGGAAGAATCGCCTCAAAAGCGCCATCAGGATGGATTTTCACGGCTTGGTGAGGCTCGGTGCCCCAGATAACGGTCACTTTGGCTGCGCGTGGCAGAAAGGCTCGTATAGCAAGTGCCGGACGCCCCTCACGTTCCACCCAATGTGGACCCAGAATCTGGTAGGGATTGGGAAGCCTGCCTCTGGCAAGCAGGTTTAGTTCGACTTCGAAGGGATCGACGATCGCGCTTGGTTCCGCTGGCCTAACTGTCTCGCTCATGTCGTCCCTTCCCGTTTAGAGCTGCGGCTAATAACCATATTACAGCGGCAATCCTGCCACTACCACGAGTCGCGCAGAAAGTGCCGCTGTCAAATTGGTGTCAATTCTTGCGCTTTTAGTACGAACGTACCATTGAGGTACCTTCTCACCGGTACGTTAGCATATTCGTGGGGTTGCTCCCTCGATTCACGAATTGGTTTTCGCACTGCCGAAACTCTTATTGTCCTAGGACTTATGTCGAGCCGGATCGTAACGCTGCGTCCTAAGCGCAAAGAAAAACCGTGCCCGGTAACGTCGCCGCGGCCCCGGGGTGAAGAACAACAACTCCATCCAGTCAGGCCGAATTTAGCAAAGCCTCTACCCGAAGTCGCAGCCGACCTTCGCTTTCGTCAGCTCTTCGATCAAGCCTTTGAGGGTATGTTTCAAACAACCCCGGACGGTCGCTATCTACGGGTGAATCATACCCTTGCGCGCATGTACGGCTATGCGAGCGCTCAGGAGTTGATGAACGCAGTCTCCGATATCGGCGCAGCGGTTTACGTAGATCCCCGGAAAAGAGAAGAATTCAAGCGGCTGATGGAAGAAAAGGGCTGCGTCGAGTCCTTCGAATATCAGGTTCGCGACCGTTATGGCCGCAAGATATGGCTCCGCGAGAAGGCTTGGGCCATCCGCGACAATCTCGGCCGCATCGTCAGTTATGACGGCGCTGTGCAAGATATTACCGAACGCAAGCGTTCCGACCTCGACCGTCGCGTGACCACGGAAATCCTTCGCGCAATGACGGCAACGAGCGATCTTGACGAACTCTTGAAACTGATCCATGGCGCGCTAAAAGAAGTGATTTCGGCCGACAATTGCTTCGTATCGCTCTACAACGAATCGACATCGTTATTTGAATTTCCGTTTTTTGTGGACGAATTCGATTCGGCATTCGCACCGGAAGCGGTGGGCCGAAGCTGCATGGATTACATTTTCCGCGCGGGCAAACCAGACTTGATATCGCCTCAACGATTGAAGGAGCTGGTGAAACAGGGCGAAGTGGAGTTGGTCGGTACACCCAGTCGGTCGTGGCTGGGTGTGCCTTTGAAGACGCCTTCGGCGACCATCGGCGTACTCGTCGTTCAAGACTATAAAGCCGAAAATGCCTATAGCGAGCGCGATCTCGAATTCCTGGACTCCATCGGCGGCCAGATCGCCTTGGCCATCGAGCGGACGCGCTCCGAACAGCGATTGCATTCGAGTGATACGCGCTTGCGGCTTCTGATTGAGCAGCTTCCTGCCGTTCTTTGGACAGTCGACAAGGATATGCGTTTTACGTCGGCGCTGGGGGCCGGCCTGGCGCGACTAAATCTCAAGCCCAACGAACTCGTGGGCATGAGGCTCGCCGATTATCTGCAGACAGCGGACGGCACATATCCCGCGGTGGCGGCGCATCGTCGAGCGTTAGCCGGTGAGCCGGTTACGTTCCATCTGGAATGGAAAGGTGGTTCGTACGCGTGTCATGCCGAGCCCCTTCGGGGCCCGCAAGGCGAAATCCAGGGCGCGATCTGCATGGCGCTGGACGTGACCGATCGCAAGCAGCTCGAAGAGCAGTTCCGCCAAGCGCAAAAAATGGAAGCCGTAGGACGATTGGCCGGCGGCATCGCCCACGATTTCAATAACTTACTGATGGTGATTCAGGGATACGCCGATTTGCTTGTCGAACGCCTACACGCCAGCGACCCTCTTCGCAAAAATGTCGAGCAGATACAAACCGCGTCCCAGCGCGCCACTTCGCTTACGAGACAGCTCCTCGCCTTCAGCCGCAAACAGATGCTCGCGCCCAAGGTACTCAACATTCAAGCCGTTATCGCGGATATGGAAACGATCCTGCGTCGATTAATCGGTGAGGATATCGTGCTCGAAGCCGTCACTGTTCCGTCGCTCGGTCACGTGAAGGCGGATCGTAGCCAGATTGAGCAAGTGGTGATGAATCTGGCGATTAACGCCCGAGACGCGATGCCCAGCGGCGGCCGGCTCACAATCGAAGCTCAGAATGTAGAGATTGGTTCGGACGTGCCCCAGCAGCCAAGCGTCGTAGCTCCAGGTAACTACGTAATGCTAGCCGTAACGGACAATGGCTGTGGCATGAACCAAGAGATTCGGGCGCATATTTTTGAGCCGTTCTTCACAACAAAGGAAAAGGGTAAAGGTACGGGTCTTGGCCTTGCGACCGTCTACGGCATAGTGAAGCAAAGCGGCGGTTACATCTGGGTTTATAGCGAACCGGGAGTTGGAACGACGTTTAAGATTTATTTGCCGCGAATTGATGAAGAAGAAGTACGTTCCGGCGCCGATGGCGACGCAGGCCTATGCGCGTTGCCGCGGGGCTCGGAAGTCGTCCTGCTGGTGGAAGACGAGAAGGGCGTACGCGAATTGACACGCGAGTACCTCGAAACGAGTGGATACAGTGTGGTCGAGGCCAGCGACGGATATTCTGCGCTCGAACTTGCCCGCGCGCACGAAGGTCCGATTCATGCGCTGATTACGGACGTGGTTATGCCGGGCTTGAGCGGCCGCGAACTGAGCGAGCAGATGGCCAAGTTAAGGCCTGGAATCAAAGTGCTCTACATGTCGGGTTATACGGATCAGTCCGCCTTTCGCAATGGCATCCTCCACAAAGGCGCCGAACTCCTTCAAAAGCCGTTCGGCATGTCCACGCTGGCCTCGAAATTGAAAGAGATCCTCGCCAACTAAGTGTGTGTAGTGGCTGTGTGTAATGGGTCACTAAGGAACAGTTGCGCGATTTGGAGCAATCCTTCCTAGTACCTTTTTTCTTCGGAGCATAATCGCCTCCGGTCCGCATCGATCTAACTCTTGGGATTTCAGCGATTTCACTACATCGGGTCGAAAGAATATGTGAACGTATCTTTGGCGTACTTCGTGCTTTTCTCTATAGCGAAGCAAGAGTGAAAGCTTTTGCGAAATCCAGCTAGGGGGCTCGGCATGCAAGTTGCAGAACAGGGGACACAGACGAACGAGAAGGATTCAGGGGAAATCAGAGCGACAGATTCTGTGGGGGAGCGCACGTTGTGGCTCGCAGTGGTAATGCAAGCCATTGAAGAGTGGAGGAACGGGACGCTGCGCAACCGGCGACTGGCGCAGGAATTTCTTTTTGATGACTCGAAGGACTTTCAGGCGGTTTGCGCGAATGCGGGGCTCGATGCGGAGAACTTGCGTTCCAAACTTCTAAAAATGGGACGGAAAGTTAACGCCGCAGGGCCCTTGCTCCGGCCTCTTGCAGCCTGAAATCGCGCGTTGCCGACGGTGATGGTGCGGGCATCTCTTGCAGCATCTGCGACAGCCGGGTTGACGCAAAAAGGTCAAAATGGCGCGATAAAATCACCTAAGCGACCAAGAATGGCGCGCTTGGCGCCTTAATTTGGGAGCGGGTTCGTTTTGGAACGATGGCGGAGGAATAGGCGCTCCGGCTGAGGCATCTGTCGTAAAATCGACACGAATCGGATGCCTGCCGCCACATATGAGGCTGTTCCCGAGAAGCGGCTGCTGATCGCGTGCGCCCGCACGCAAATGACTGCGTCGGCCGCTCAGCAAGTCGGCGAAATTGCCTCAAGGCCTCTGGACTGGGATTACCTGCTGCGTGCGGCTGCCGAAAATTCGGTGCTGCCATTGCTGGCTTTGCACCTTCCGGCTGTAGCTCCCGATGCGTTCTCTTCCGAACAATTTGCAAGACTGAAAGCTGCCGCTCGCGCCGCGGGAATCCGCTCGTTGCAACTCTC
>DATEGW010000012.1:0-14912 GCA_035279845.1 Candidatus Acidiferrales bacterium
CGGCAAGGAAAATACAAGCAGAGTCCGTCCAATGAGCAGTTATTCAATTTAATACTCAGCGAACGGCGGAGGGAACAGGAGGCCGAGGGTCGGCGTCCCCCTGAACCGGCGGAACCGGATTCGGCTGACCGAGCAGAAATGCGCTAATTACTTTTTCAAGAAGATCCGGTTGCATGATGTAAATGTAATGTCCGGCCCTTGGAATGTAATAGATTTTCAAATTCGGAAAGGTGTCCGCGTAATCGAGTACATCGCTCCATGTTAAGAAATCGCACTCGCCATACGTGACGATCGCCGGAGTAGTGTCATGGCGCAGGGCCGCGTGAGGGTCTCCTTTGTCTTCGCTGAGGGTCTTATACACGTCGAATGAGACATACGGATTGAATTCTGACGGCAGTGTCGGCACCGTACGCCGGGCCAGTTCACCGCGGCAAACCACCGAACCGGCATGAAGCGTTCCACGGTCGATGTCGCTCATTTCGCTCGCCGGCACGAGGTTCTCGGCTGCATCCGGATTCTTGAAGAAGAGCACAGCTCCGGCGACAAATCTTAGCGGATAGGAATTCAGGCTGGACGCATCGGTGCGGCTGAAGTCATATTCCTGTCGATCCCAGTGCCAAATACGGCCCGGAGAATGAAACACGACTTTCTCGACATGCCCCGGGTATCTGGCCATGTAACTCGCCGCGAGGGTGGCTCCCCACGAGTGACCGATCAGGATCATTCTCGGGACGCCAATGGACTTTCGAATGGCCTCAAGGTCGTCCACCATCCGATCGACAGAATAGTCGCGAACGTGAGGCAAACGGCCCGACAAGCCGCTACCCTCTTGATCGTAAATATAAACGCGAAAACTGTAAGCAGCGAATCGTTTGTAAAAATCGTGGTCAAGATCGAGGGAAAAAGCGCCAGGTCCGCCATGAATAAACACTATGGGCTCGTCTTTGGGGGTGACGCCGGCAGGCGGATCGTATTCGCTGTATGCGATATGCGAACCTGTCGGCAGATCCCAATAGCGCGTATTGGCGCGGTCGACGGAATCACCATGGGGAAACGATGTCGGTTTGAGTACGGCAAGGTATAAAACTAAGGCAGCAGATAAAGTGAATACGGAGCTTGTGACGGCACCGGATAACCAGGGGCGGCGCAGGCGCCACACACGTGCACCAAGAACAACGCCGACCCAGCAAATCAGTGCAGGCACAATAAGGCCAGTAAGGACAACCAACCAAATCCTGGCGGTATGATCCGGCAAAGAGTAGAGAAGATAGGCGCCAGATGCGAGCGCCGCAGCCATGCCAATCAACATGATCAACAGGCCGACGGTACGGCGCAGCCAGACGTTCATCATCCACCTCCTACGCGTTCATTCGCAACGACGAGATCTTCCTTAAGAACATTTGCGGACCCAGATGCGTTCGGAGGCCGGCTTGCCAAGGTGAATTTCTTTGGCGCCGTGGTCCACGGTAAGGCAGATCGTTTCGTCGTATTCGCGTCGATGGATGCGCAACCGGGCGGCAGGGCGGAGGCTGCGCTCGTTGAGAAATTCGAGAAATTTCGGGTCGCGTTCGTAAACGCGCAGCACTTCGTACGAGGCACCCGCATCAGCTTCCGAGAGGCGCTGCGCGCCAAGTTTCTTGCGCAGTTCAGCGACCCCGCCAAGCAGTGGCATGCCGTGCGGGCAGCGGCTGTCACGTCCGAAGCGTTTGACGAGCAACTCGGCCACTTCGGCCGAAATGCCATGCTCGAGTTTCTCCGCTTCTTCGTGCGCGCGTGCCCAGGGCAGGCCGATCACGTCCGTAAGAAGCTTCTCCGCGAGCCGGTGCCGCAGCACAAGGTCTTCGGCGATCTTTTGCCCTTTTGGCGAAAGCGATATGTGGCCGTTGCGCAGCACGCGGACATAGCCGTCGCGCGCCATGCGCTTTACGGCGGCCGTTACAGCAGGGGGCGTTACTCCAAGCTCCTCAGCCAAACGCGCGCCGATCGGCGCCTGCTCTTCCTGAACAAGCTCCCAGATCGCCTTGAGGTAATCTTCCTGCGAGACGCTTGTCTGTTCGCGCCGCATCGATCTCCCTGTTCACGCCGCCAAAATGGCGCAGCAAGCATCGGCCTGCATGTCCACTACTGAGCGCCCGCGCTGCACTCTTTCGTCTTGCCCGCTACATCGCGAAAACGGACGGCAAGTTCCTTGATGCGGGTCTCGATGTCATCACAAATGCGGCGGTGCGTCTCGATGTCCTCGCCGAAAGGATCGGCGATCAACCAGTCTTCCACTTTGTGACCCTGGAAAACGCCAGGTCCAGGCAGACCGGACATATTGACGATCAAGTCCGGCTGACCGAGACAATGATCGCGAAGACCTTTCGAGAATTGGCCTTCCATGCTCGCGCCGCGCTCTTCCACGGCCGCACGCGCCGTGGGATCGATGAACCCGAGCGGGCGCAAACCCGCGCTTTCGGCTTCAAAGAGTTCGGCGAAATGATGTTTCGCCAACGCCTCGGCAATCTGGCTCCGCACGCAATTTCCCATGCAGACGAAGAGGATCTTCACCCGTGCCATGACCGTCATCATCTCCGATAGGCGTTGAAGTCGCAATAGCAGGCTAATTTGAGCGCGGGTGGACGGCCAGTTCGAGGAAATGTTGATGCACCGCGGGATCGTCTGACAATTCAGGATGAAAGGTAGCGGCCAGAATTTTTCCCTGCTGCACAAGCACGGGGTGGCCGGCATCCTTTGCGAGTACTTCGACAGACTCGCCGGTCTTTTCGATAATGGGCGCGCGAATAAAAACCATCTCGATCGGCTCTTTGCGCAATGTGCTCGCGCCCATGTGAACGTCGCTCGCAAGTTGGCGGCCGTAGCCATTTCGCAACACCGTTGCGTCGAGCAGTCCAAGAGAATCCTGCGCTGGGCCATGCACTTCGCGCGCCAGCAAAATCGCTCCGGCGCACGTACCGAAAAGGGCGCCGCCCTCGGCGGCAAAGCTCTTCAGGGCGTCGAAGAGGCCTTCCTCTTTCATCACCTTCAGGTGAGTGGTGCTCTCGCCACCCGGAAGAATTACGCCGCTGAGACCGGCCAAATCCCTGGGCGTCCGCACGAACGAGTGCTTCGCGCCGAGACGATCAAGCATCTTCGCATGAGCTTCATAATCGCCCTGTATGGCGAGAATGCCGATTTTTGTGCCGTTTTTCATTCAAAGCCACCGCTAAACACACAGTCATCCCGACCAGCAGCATCTTTGCTCGGACGAGGGGATCCGCAGTTTCTAATTTCTAGAGAGTCTTACCAGCCACGCGTCTGCAGCAGGTCTTTCTCTTCGAGCTGGCGCACGTCGATGCCGCGCATCGCATCGCCCAACTCTTCGGACGCTTCGAGAACGACCTTCGCATCTTTGTAATGCGTCGTCGCTTTCACAATGGCGCGTGCGCGCTTGGCCGGATCGCTCGACTTGAAAATTCCCGATCCAACGAATACGGCTTCAGCGCCGAGTTGCATCATGAGCGCCGCATCGGCCGGCGTGGCAATTCCGCCGGCGGAGAAATTCGGCACAGGCAGCTTGCCGTTTTTCGCCACGTACTGGACGAGATCGAGCGGAGCGCCAAGTTCTTTTGCTTCGTGAACGAGTTCCTCTTCGCCGAGCGTTGTGATCTTTTTCATTTGGCTGATGATGGTGCGCATATGGCGAACGGCCTCGACAATGTTGCCCGAGCCTGCCTCGCCTTTCGTGCGAACCATGGCCGCGCCTTCGGCAATGCGCCGCAGCGCCTCGCCCAAATTCCGCGCGCCACACACGAACGGCACCTTGAATCCGTGCTTCCAAACGTGATGCTCTTCGTCCGCAGGCGTAAGCACTTCGCTCTCGTCGATATAATCCACCTCGAGCGCTTCGAGCACCTGCGCTTCGGCGAAATGTCCGATGCGCACCTTCGCCATCACTGGTATTGAGACTACTTCCATGATTTCGCGAATCACGCGAGGCGCGGCCATACGCGCCACTCCGCCCTCCTTGCGAATATCGGACGGCACGCGTTCCAGCGCCATCACGGAGCAGGCGCCCGCGTCCTCGGCGATCTTCGCCTGTTCGGCATTGGTGACGTCCATAATGACGCCGCCCTTGAGCATCTCGGCTAGCCCAACCTTCACGCGCCACAAATTCTTGTCGTTCCCGTTCGTTCCTTCCATAACTCCTCCTCTAGTGTCCGTAATCCTAATTTTACGCGACTATTCCGCGCGAGAATCGCTCGTCACTTCTGCATGGGGATCGCGCGAAGCATCCAAATCGACGAAACGCCCGCGCCCGCGAGCCAGCAGATTACCGGCGGCGTCTCGAATTTCACCTTCCAGAAAGAGACTGCGTCCCTTCGCGTCCGTTTCCCAGCCTTCGACCAGCAAATCCTCGCCTACGCGCACCGGTTTCAGATATTCAATGTTCAGCTCCGCCGTTACCGCTCGCGCTTTGCGAAAACGATTCGCCTTGCTCATCACCTCGTCGAGCAGCGTAGCAATGATACCGCCGTGAATGAATCCCGTTGCTCCTTGATAGTCAGAGCTAAGCTGAAAACGCCCGCGAATCCGACGGGCATCATCGTCTTGCTCGAACGCGAGATACATTCCTCGCGCATTCGCACCACCGCAGACGAAACACCCGTTCGTCGCACTCGGCATTAGCGGCGGCACAAACGCTCCCGTGGCACAGCTACCCCTGGCAGCGACCTTTTACCGACTTTCAAATCAGCGCCTCGCGCCAAACCGCCTCCGTTCTCGCGCCTCGCTGCCGCTTCTGCAATTCGACGCGAATCAATTCGCCCAATACCTGCACGCCTTTGCCGATCATCTTTTCCGGAATGGTCGAAAAACCGAGGCGTAACGTATTCGGCTTCGGCTGCTGCAAATAAAAATGCCGGCCCGGGATAAAAATGATCTTCCGCTCGCGGGCGTGGATAAGCAATTCCCCCGCATCAAAACCTGCAGGCAACGTAACCCAAACCGTCATTCCACCTTCGGGCCGTGTCCAAGTCGCACCGTCAGGCATGTGCCGCTCCAAGGCCTCTTCCATCGCTGCGAGCCGGCTGCTATGCACCTTCGTCATCTTACTCAAATGCCGTGCAAGGTATCCGCGCCGAATGAACTCCGCCAGAATCGCCTGCGCAAGCTGGTCTGTGTGCAAGTCGGCGGATTGTTTGATCAATCGCAGCCGATCTATCGCGCTCTCTGCGCCGATGCACCAGCCGACGCGGAGCCCCGGAAATGCAATTTTCGAGAAGCTATCGAGCTGGATCACATTGCCTTCGCGATCGAGCGATTTCATCGTGGGCACCCTGGTGCCTCGCAACCGAAGGCGCGCGTAAATCGCGTCCTCAATTACGGGCACCTGATAGCGCCCCGCGAGGTCTAGCAAACGACGACGCTCCGCAACTGGCAGCGTCGTTCCCGTCGGATTCTGAAAATCCGGCGTGACCAAGACGAATTTCACGCGGTTCTGCATCAGCACGCTTTCAAGTGCGTCCAGATTGATCCCAACGCGTTCCGGGCCCGCATCCACCGGCACACCCAGGGCACGAACACGCGCACTCGTAAAAACGGAAACGGCGCCGGGATACGCCGGATTCTCCAGCACAACTGAATCTCCCGGCCGTAAGAAGAGCCGGCTCACCAAGTCAATTGCCTGCTGGCATCCGTCTGTAATCAAAATCTGCTCTGCACGAACGTTCAAGCCCTCTTCGCGCAGCATCTCTACAAGCGCAGTCTTCAGCGGCTCGTAGCCATCGGTCGAGCCAAGCTGCAAAATCCGACGCCCTTCAGAACGCAATACAGCGTTCGCACACCGCCGGAAATCCTCCACCGGGAAAAATTCATCTGAAGGCCGCGCACAGGTAAAACCGATCGCGCCCTGTGGAATTGGAGGCATCAGCCGACCTAGCCCGTCATCGCCGCGCTCATCCGCGAAAAGTGACTCCCATCGCACCGAGCCGCCATTCCCACGCGAAGGCGGCGCGGGCGAGAATTGACGACCGTTCGGCGCGCAGATGAACGTCCCGCGCCCTACATGGCCTTGAATCAATCCTTCGGATTCGAGTTCTGCGTATGCATTTGCCACGGTAGTCCGGTGAACACCAAGCTGACCGGCCAATTCGCGGCTCGCAGGAATCCGGTCACCCGTGCGCAATTCACCCGAATGAACCAGCGCGCGCAATTGGTCGCGCAGCTGCACATACAGCGGAATATGGCTTTCAGCCTGCAAATGTACGGGTAACATTGGCTCCATCCAAGCAGCCAATATAGTGTAACAATCGACACCGTAAAGAGCCAATTTGTCTTCGCTGCTTTTTGCGTCCTCCGCAGCCGGCTCGGGCGCAGTCAAAACGCCTCTCAGCATTCCATTGCCCGGGAGGAATCTCTTCGACCATGAAGATTTTTCACGGACTAGTACTCCAAAAGACGGAGCCATGCCGACCATTCGTGCCGAAATACACCTTAATTTCATATACATAAGAGTGTTCAGGCGTTCGGCTCGCAAAAGGTACGAACCTTGCTTAGGTTCGGGTCGGGGGTTCAATCAGTTCGCCATCATCTGGAGCCCAGGAGGAAGCGAATGTTCGGAGCGGATCAAAATGAAGATCATCACGAGGAAGCCACGCCGCAGTCCAAAAATCGAAAACCGATAATCTGGATGGCAGCCGCGGTCGTTCTAATGGCAGTCGCCGGAGTAGTGGCCTTGGCTTCAAACCATCACCAGCAATCCACTGTCAACCAATTGACCGCGCGCGAAAGCCAAATGAATGCGCAAATCGGCACGTTGCAATCGCAGCTCACTGCGGAAACAGAAAAGCTCAACGAAATGACCGCCGCTCAGACCGCGCAGGAAGCCAAGGCTCAAGCGGCCAAAACAGCGTCCCAGCAACCCAAGGCTACCCGCGCATCAACCGCAAAGCGCGTCGCGCGTCGCCCTGTCGTCGATCCGCGATGGAAGCAGATGCAGTCCCGCCTCGATGCGCAGCAGAAGCAGCTCGACGATGCCACGAGCGCGATCAACCAGACGCGTTCCGATCTCGAAGGCAATATCAGCTCAACCCGCGACGAACTCAACGGCTCAATTGCCAAGAATCACGAAGAACTCGTGGCGCTTGAGCAGCGTGGCGAACGCAATTATTACGAATTTGATCTTTCCAAGAGCAAGCAGTTCCAGCGCACAGGTCCGATCTCGCTCTCTTTACGGAAATCGGACACGAAGCACAAGCACTACAATCTCGCGCTCATGGTAGACGACAATCAACTCGAAAAGAAGAATGTCGACCTGTACGAACCGATCTGGCTCCGCGACTCCGACGACCCGCAGCCACTGGAGATCGTCGTGAACAAGATCGACAAGAACCACATCCACGGCTACGTAAGCGCCTCGAAATACACTCCTGCGCAGTTAACGCCAGCGTCTGCTGCGTCAGGCGGGCCCGCTGCGCAGACGTCCACAACGAACGCGGCGCCTGCTCCGAGTGCCACGCCGCAGTCAAACTAAGTTTTTACTCAGGAAATTGGTTCAGCGGACAGCAATAAGAAACGGGGCGTCTACGCCAAAGCGTAGGCGCCCCATTTCCTTTTAAATATGAAATCTCGCGCTTTACTGCGTGGCGGACTTCTCTCCCAACCTGCGCATCCGCTCTTGCAGCTTTTTCCGCAGCGGACCGGGCGCATTCGGATTGAATGCCACCAAGTACCATAGCGGCTGCGATCGATCCCGGCTAAGGCGTGACAACGTGGCGGCGTCGCTATTCGGATGCCGCGCGATGTTCTCGCGAATCGCGGAATACGGGTGGTGCGATAGGCGTCCGAGCGTCTTCGCCGTCACTTTCGGGTGCTCGCTGATCAGCCGCAGCAGGTAGTAATCCTCTTTCGGTGCCATACGCGAAAGCATGTCGAGAGATTCGGGCTTTACTTCCGCGCTCAGCACGGTGCCGACCTTCTCATCCCAAGAGGGATTAATGCGGTTCAACTCCTGCGTACGCGCGTGGATCAACTGTTCGATTACGCGACGCTCCTGTTCCATCCGGGCCGAAGGAAGCGCGCTGTGCTCCACCGAATCGAGAACGCGCAAGAGGTGCTGCCGTTCTCCAAACACGATCTGCGAAGTGCGAACCGTCTTGTTTTTTCCCTGGTTTCGTACCAGGTCAGAACGTCTCATTGTTTAATTCACCCCACACACAAAGTAGGCGGACACGCGCCGTAGCGGCCGGCCAGCCTGGAATCAAAATCACTTGGATGCTGCGCGGCAGGACCTTGTACCGGCCGAAGCGATGGAACCATCCTCGCGAGACTGCTGCTGCACAATGATACTCGATCTGGACAGGCCCCATGGCCCGCCATCTGCATTACTGCATTCCTGCGAGGACGAAACACCATCTTGCGGCGCACATCTTGGATGACCCGACGTGATTATCCGGCGCGCAAAGATGCGAGTAAAGCACGACCCGCCACATTGTGCTTGGCTGTTCCTAAGCCGGCAACAGATAGTCCTAGAACTAGGTCTGGCGTCTCCCTTCGCCGCGGCGCGAAACGAGGCGATTAGGTCTACTTTCTCCGGATAACTCTTTTCCTTCCGCTCTCATCACAGTTAGGCTGGCAGATCCTAGTTACCTCGCCGTTTAGGTGTATAATCGGACCAAGATTTGGAGGTCCTCCATGACGCAATCATTTGGTACCAAGTGGGTTGCCATCTTCGCGGCGACTTCAATGCTTGCATTGCCGGGAATGGCTGCCCCGCAGGCGATGCCTACGCCGCCGCAGCAGCAGGCGCCCGCGCAGAACGCTCCCCAGAGCACTGCGCCGAGCGCGCAAGCGCCGGATGGCTCAAGCACACAGACGCCCGCTCAGAGCACAGCCGCTCCGGCAACTCCGCAAGACACGACTACACCGTCGGCGCAGACGGGCTCCGTCATTACTTCGACCTCAACGCTGGAAAATACGGATGTGGCGCCAGCAGCGCCTGATCCCAAAGCTCCCACGAACGTGAAACCCGGCAGCAACGCGGACGTCAACGCGATCGGCAATCGCGACGTCGGCAAAGGCCTCGATTTCTATTCGATCCAGCACGAGATTGAGCTTGGTAAGCAGCTCTCTCAGGAAGTCGAAAAGACCGCCAAATTCATCAATGATCCCGTCGTCGTTGAATACGTGAATCGCGTCGGCCAAAATCTCGTCCGCAATTCGGATGCGCGCGTCCCCTTCACGATCAAGGTGATCGATTCGGATGAAGTTAACGCGTTCGCGCTTCCCGGAGGTTTTTTCTACGTGGATAGCGGCCTGATTCTTCACGCCGACTCCGAATCCCAACTCGCCGGCGTGATGGCCCACGAAATCGCTCATGTTTGCCTGCGCCACGGCACCAAGCAAATGACCAAGCAAGACATTGCTCAGCTTGCTTCCATCCCTGCAATGATCTTCATCCCGTATTCCTGGGCCGGATATGCCATGTATCAGGGCATGAATTTCGGTATCCCGCTCGCGTTCCTCAAGTTCTCGCGTGATGACGAGCGCCAGGCGGACTACTACGGCCTGCAATATATGTATAAGGCCGGTTACGATCCGAACTCGTTTGTGATGTTCTTTGAAAAGATCGAATCGGATGAAAAGAAGCAGCCCGGTACGATCCCCAAAGTATTCGCGGATCATCCACCGACGCCCGACCGCATCACCGCCATTCAAAAGGAAATCGCGACTATTCTGCCGCCGCGGACGCAATATATCGTCGACACTTCGGAATTCGATTCCGTGAAGGCGCGCTTGCAGATGATCGAGGACAATATCAAGCTCAACGATTCGCGCAATCCGAATAAGCCCACGCTTCGCAAGCGCACCGATCAGAACAAGGGTGGCTCAACGAACCCTAACACTACGAATCCGAATTCACCCAGCGCGAACGACCCAAACTCACAGCAGCAATCGCCTGACGACGGCCCTCCAACCCTGGAGCGCCGCCCGAACGACGGCCAGACAACCAACTAGGCCTCCAAAGTTAAAAAAAACGCCGTTCTTTCGAATGGCGCTTTCTTTTTTGCGCTTTGTTTGAATAAACTCGCTAGTGCGTGTGGACTTCAGCGATACCTAGCCGCTTCATCGCTTCGGCGTAATACTTTCTGTAGAGGATGTCCCACTCTTCGCTGCCTTCGAGGATTTCCTTCTTCTGTGACGCAATCTTCGCGCGCACTTCGGTATCCATTTGCTCTTCCTGCTTCAGCAGCGATGTAAAGATATTGACGATTTCCAGCCGGATCGTGTCGCGGTCCTCGATAAAGTCCACGTCGGGATTCGCGACCAGTGAATCGATCACGCGGTGAGACAATCGGACGGTTTTTTCGCGGCTCAGTCGCATATTAGCGGAGGATCAGCTTCCTTTCGCGGGCGAGCTGGCCTTTCACTTTCTTATACATCTCCTGATAGGAAACACCCGTGCGCCGCATTTCTTCCTGATAGCGGCCTAGAATCTCGCGGACTTCCTCGTTCAACCGGTCTTCAATCGTCACTTCATCCGCCATCACCTGTCGCACCTGCTGCGCCAGATTTTCGGCGTTTTTCGTCTCAATCATCTTCGCGGCCAAGAGGCGCTTCACCAGTTCCTTGGCCATATGGCCTACATAGTCCCGCGATAAAAGCATCCCGCCTCGCTCGCAATTTTGTATTAATTCTTTTTCAGTCTACTGGCTGCCGCTTCGGAGTGTCAAGGAACGCACTGGGTTAGGAGAGTGCAAAACTGCCCTCTCGGTACCCGGCGAAGCGAGCTTTGACGCCTAAGCGCTTCCAGCGTACCCGCGCGTGGTAACTGATTGGGTGCTTGGAATGTACGTTAGAGTGAATCGGTCTAAACGGTTGAAACTCCCACATATAAAATCGCTGTGGAGGCCGGAATATTCTTACCCCAAGCACTTAGCTCATTTTTGTAGTTCGAGATGCAGTGTGCGTTGAGGTGAACGAAAGACATGGATTTGGCAACGATTCGCCGCATCGTAATAATCGCTATGTTCTCAGATGACGTACTCTTTCAACAGCTAACGCTCAAAGGTGGAAACGCCTTGAATTTAGTATATGAGCTTGGTTCGCGCAGTTCGGTGGACGTTGATCTTTCTTTAGAAACCGATTTTGTAAATATTGACGATTCTCGCGACCGAATTTTCACGGCTCTTAAGGCTCGGTTTGCGGAAGCCGGTGTCGCTGTTTTTGATGAAAAATTTAGCAAGAGACCCGTGAAGCAAAAGGACGGCTCAGAACGTTGGGGAGGATATCAGATCGAGTTCAAACTTATGGGAACTGTGAAATTCGAAGCGATGAAAGGTGATTTAGACCGAAGCAGACGCGAGGCTCTGGTTATCGGAAGTGGGGATCGTCGCGTTTTTGAGATTCAAATAAGCAAATATGAATATTGCCAGGGGAAAGTCCAAACTGAATTTCAGAATTATTCTATATTCGTTTATACACCGGAGATGATTGTTGCAGAAAAACTGCGCGCTATTTGCCAACAGATGCCTGAATATCGAATGCGTGGGTATCGCACGGCCAGAGCGCGAGATTTTTATGACATTCACTCCACGATTACAGCGCGTGATATTAGCATCGGGTCTGAAGAAAACAAAGATTTAGTGCGCAACATCTTTGCGGCAAAGGAAGTGGACACCAAGTTGATTTCCAGGATTCCGGATCAAAAGGATTTTCACAGACCGGATTGGGCCTCGGTAATACTGACGTCCTCCGGCTCCTTGGAAGCATTCGATTTCTATTTTGACTTTGTCGTAGATCAGACGCAGCTACTGGAATCCCTTTGGAAAAAATAGCCGCCACTCAGGATCATAATCTTTGTTAGCCAGATCGTGAGCAAGATAAAAGTCGAAAACCATGGGCAGTTCCTGAAGCCGACTCCATCGGTCTGGCTCATACCCAGCTCGTTGCATGTAAAAGCCAATTGCTTGGTGAAATGGATATGTGTAGTCAAGTTTCTTCAGATGGGCCTTTAGAGTATTGACGGACATTCTCGGCTTGGCCGATTTGTACGCTTTCAAGACGTGATAAACACCTCCGGCATAGTCTGGACGCACTGCAATATCAATCAGCGTTCGCTCCAAACCTGTCACAGCCAGTAGTTTCTCTTGCAAGAATGACCCAGGTACAACACCCAGATTCCCGGTGTTCTTACCGCTCAACAATGCGATTTTGAAATCATTGAATTGGCAAAGGTAATTGGATTGTCTTTGTTTGTTCGCGAAGGCTCGGTCGATTGCTTCCTGAGTAAGTCCTCCGGTCGGTTTGGGTTTTACGCTTTGCTCGTGATTGACGTAGACAATTTTGGGTATTTGATCCGTGAGCGCGTGCAAAAAAATTGCGCTGGCATGAGATAGGTACGATCCCTTCCTCAGGGACAGTGCCATCGAATATGGTGAGACTTCATCCCACGCGTATCGTTCAAAATCCGGGTAATTGGAAGATGTAAGTTTTACTTTCTTTAGCTTGGTTCTTTCTAAGAGAAATTCAATAAATTTATTAGCCGTAATGTTCCCAGGAAGGCCCCATCCATGTCGTTGCTGTGCAAGCACGGACCTCAATTGATGGGTCGTATAGACGCGCAAATCGGCGTCGTCAAAGAAAGAGTTTATGGCCCGTTCTGCCTTGTCGATTCTACGAGTCATGGCACATGCCTGCGTCCTTAGCGTGCTAGGTATATATACACTAGCACGCGTAAACCGCGCAATAGCCTAAGGTGCTATTTTTGTTGAGCCTAGAGCCATTCAAAGCTCGATTGTATGCATGCTATGAGGTATGTATACCTCATAGCACGGTGGAGATTGGGTCAGTGGTTTTAGGTCGATTTACATCCATTTATGCTAGGTATATATACCTAGCATACATAGACGTTAAATCTGTCTAAGCCGCTCTTTTCGTTTGTGTTATCGGCGCAAGTCTGCTGTTTTCTATATTTCATTGGGTATATATACCCAATGAAATGGCCGAATCAGCCTTGCAGTCCCCAGGAATCGGAACGCCCCACCCGCCGTCTGCAAAATTACAAATTGATTCGATTTCCGCGCTCGTTTACTTCTGCGCCGAAATGATTGAGTCCAGCACCAGATATCGCGCGCGATCCGTTTCCGGCTGCGCCTTCGACTCCACACCAATCCGCATGCGCATATAGCCTGTCTTCGCGCTGTAAGCCGGCCATTGAGGCAGGCCAGGCCCGTTCGGGTCGCCCGTCTTGATGAAGTTGGCGAAGTAGCTGGACATCGTCTCCGAAACCTTATGATCGTCGGCGTCCCACGCGTAGCGACGGTCCAGATCGAGGTTGCCCATCGCGTACTGAATCTCCGAAGAGTGGGCTGCGCCGCGCGGAGCTCCCGCAAGGCCGGCACCGCGTCCCGCTCCACCGTTAATGCCGCGTCCGCCTCCGCCACCGGCATCTGCTGAAGGAGCGCCGGGGCCGCTCCCGGGAATCATTGCCGGGCGGGGCCGCGTGTAGTAATAGCGATAAACCGCCTTGTCGCTGTTCGCCGCCTGAAGTTCGGTCCACTTCCATGTGCCGAACGCGATGAAACGTGCGCTGGCCAGGTCGGTCGCGGCCTGCCACACTTCTTCGGGCGTCGTCGGGGCATAGACCTTCAGAATCTGATCCGCGTTGTCGCCATAAAGCCTATGGATGGCAGCGGTAAAGTTCTCGACGGTGGGTTCGTTCTGTCCGAGGATAGCGTAAGCGCCCTGCTCGGCCGAGTTACTTCCGGCGAGGAGCGGCACCTTTGCCTGCTCGCCCGCTTCGAAGATCTCCACGAGCGTCTTCGGCAAGAAATAGCCGTCGAGGTTCGGACTGAACGAAATCGTGGGAGGCCCGCCCGCCGCACCCGCCCCGCGCCCACGTGCGGGGGGAGCGGCCAGTTCCATGATTTTCTCTGCGCTGAGCGCTCGCAGCCCAGCAATCGAAGTGACGTTCGCAGTTTCAGCAAATTTCGCTCCGTTCTGTTCCGTCTGCGCGAGCGGGTGCGGCGGCAGGGTGCCGATCAATGCGCCGCTCTCGCCAATCGCGCCCGCGAACAGATCCTTCGAAAGCGGCGAAGCCATCAGGGCGCTAACCGAAATCGATCCTGCCGATTCTCCCGCGATGGTGACGCGCCGCGGGTCGCCGCCGAACGCCGCGATATTCTTCTGTACCCAGCGGAGCGCTGCCACCTGGTCGAGGAGACCGTAATTGCCCGACGCGTGATGGGCCGATTCCTTCGTCAGATCCGGATGCGAGAAGAAACCGAAGATGCCCAGGCGGTAGTTGATGGAAACCGCCACGATGCCTTTGCGGGCCATGCTCTCGCCGTCGTACCGGGGCTCCGAGCCGTCACCTTGCTGAAAGCCGCCGCCGAAGATGTAGACCAGCACCGGGAGTCTCTCGCTGCCTGATTTGGCCGGCGTCCACACATTCAGGTAGAGACAGTCTTCGCTCATCTCATCGCTGCGGAACCAGTAGTCGCCACCGCTGCGTTGCATGCAGCGCGCGCCGAACTTGTCGGCGTTGCGGACTCCTTTCCAATTCTTCACCGGTTGCGGTTCCTTCCAGCGAAGTTCCCCCACGGGCGGCGCTGCAAACGGGATCCCCTTGAAACTCCGCACACCGTCCTTTGGCGCTGCGGTGGATTCGACCACGCCGTTGGCGGTCTTGACTCGATCGGCGGCGAATGTGCTCGCGCCTAGAAATCCGCAGAGAAGCAAGGCTAGCGCAAATCTCTCCATGAAATTCCCCTTTGCAGCTGATTTTCCCAAGATCATAAGTGACACCCCTAAGCCGGAATTAACTTTTGGCCGTCCGGCGGTAGAGAATGTACACCCACATCGGTGCATCCGAGCACGCTTTTTCTCCAGGTTTTGACGGAATCTTCGCCGGGTATGCTTTCTTTGGCTTC
>DATEGW010000013.1:0-7455 GCA_035279845.1 Candidatus Acidiferrales bacterium
CCTGCTCCAGCTTTTTGTTCAGCTTGTCAAACTTGCCGCGCCAGTAGGTTTCGCCCTGCGCCGGAGCCGCTGTGGTTGCGGCAGCGGTTGTGCTTGCGCCGGTGGCTTTGTCGCCTGATGCGCCTGCGTCGGCGGGGCCCGAACCCACCGTGGAAACGCCACCCGCAGCGGGCATATTGTCGTTTGTGAAGACCTTTGCCGGCTTCGCGTCGCGCTTCTTCTCCTCTTTCGCGCGCCGTGCTGCGGTTGCCAGTGGATCGGCGGGCGCGGGCGCTGCCGAAGCGCCGTTTGCCGCGTTTGAGGCCTGCCGCGCCGACGCGACGGGAATAAGTGCCAGAGCCGCAATCGCCGCCAGTACCACCGTTCGTGCGGCGACGACGGTTTTACTCTGTATTTTGAGCGCCTCGGCTTCCGGCGCTAGCTGTCGGATTCGCATACCGATACCTCCGGGCAACTTAAGCCTCTGGGGAACAGCGTTTAGGCCATATCTAGATTCTAATCGTCCGGGGGGATCGCGGCGTTTGTCAGGTCGTGTGCTATGCCGCAAGGGTAACGATGGCGGGTGCTATCGGCCCATCAGCAGCCCGGAGTACCAGTTGACGACCGGCGTGCCGAAGAACATCACCAGCAGCGCGGCCATGCCGAGGAACGTCCCAAACGGCAGCTCGTAATCCGATTTCTTCCCGCGCGCCATAATGAACGCAATCCCGATGAGGCTACCCAGCAAGGAACCGGCAAAAATCGTCAGCATCGTGCGTTTGAGCCCCAAAAATGCGCCGACCATCAACATCATCTTAACGTCGCCCAAGCCCATGCCTTCACGATGCCGCAGCCGGAAATATGCCTCCATCACGAGCCAGAGCAAGCCGCCACCCGCCGCCGCGCCAAGCAGCGCATCGAGCAGCGAGATCGCCCAAGTCGTGTGCAGCGCAGGGAACAGAGAATGCGCCAGCCAGCTGGCCGTGCCGTCTTCAGGCGTAAGGAAAAGGCTGAATACTAATCCGATGCCAAAGCCGAAAAAATTCACGACGTCGGGCAGAATCCGTTCGCGCAAATCCGTGAACACCAGCACGATCATGATCGCCGAAAAGGTGCACCATTTTGCTGTTTCAATTGTCAGCCCGAACGCCCAATAGCAGCCGAAAAAGAGAATTGCCGTGAGGAGTTCGACCAACGGATACATCGGCGAGATTCGCGTTTTGCAACCCCGGCATTTCCCACGCAGGAGCAAATAGCTGATCACCGGAATGTTGTCCCAAGGGCGAATCTTCGCGCCGCATTTCGGGCACGCGGAGGCCGGCAGCACGATCGACTTGCCTTCCGGGATGCGCAGAATGCACACATTCAAGAAGCTGCCGATAAGCAGCCCCAGCAGAAACACATACAGGCCGATCACAATGGGAGAGAGCACGATTCGACTGTGCCACATCGCGCCCAGCCCCTCAAGCTGCGCGCCAGCTGCACGTGCCTGACTTCTAACGAAAGGCCGTCAAGCGCTGTACGTCTCGGCGGTCTCTCTACACTGAAGCATTTTGCCTTTTCATTCGCGCGCATCGGCCCATCGTTGGGCTACAATCGTGCTTTAATTTCAACGAATCGCATCCGGGAGTTCGAAATGTCATACTCCAAATTTCTTCGCACAATTGCTGTGGCCGCCGCGTTGATCGCCGCCGGCGCCGTATCCGCCGCAGCGCAACAAGTGAAGACGGTTTTCGTCATCGCGCTCGAAAACCACAATTGGACGCAGCCCGACAATGGCTCCACGGCACGCCTTCACCAAATCTACAAAAATCCCGCCGCGCCTTTCATCAATAGCCTTGTCGACGGCACCGCCACCGCCACTGTCGGCGGCAAACAAGTGGACATCAGCAAGCAAGTTGCCTACGCCGCCGCCTATCACAACGCGCTAGCCACCAACAACGGCAACAACACGCACATTCACCCTTCCGAGCCTAACTACATTTGGGCCGAAGCCGGCTCGAACCTCGGCGTCTTCAACGACAACGACCCATATTCTCCAAAAGGGCAAACGGTGCAGGACACGAACCAGCATTTGTGCGCCCTCTTAATGAGGGGCGGAAAAACGTGGATGTCGTATCAGGAAGACATCGACCTGACGCAAAACGCCGCGGGTCTGCTCACGAACGTTCCCTTGCCGAAAGAGCGTTGGACCGTGCCGCTCGATAGTTTCGAGGGCGAGTTTGCGGCGGGATCGATCAACCCTTATAACAGCTCGGATCGCTACGCCTATGGCGCGAAACACAATCCTATGGCTTTCTTCGTCGATACCAGCGGGGACGCGATCACAAGCGTTACCAATCCGCTCGTCGGCCACTACGCGCCGCTGCAGCAACTCTTTGTCGACCTCAAAAATAATCAGGTGGCGGATTACAACTGGATTACGCCCGATCTTTACAACGATATGCACACGAGCTTGCCGGGAGGTTACAAAGGTTTTATGGGAGACCAGGCCAATATCCGCCAAGGCGACGATTTTCTGAGTCTGGTTGTTCCGATGATTATGGCTTCAAAGGCTTACCAGGATGGTGGCGCGATCGTCATCTGGTGCGACGAAACCGAGCCCGACTATCACGGCGAGAACGCTGACGATTTTGCGCACACGATTCCCGAAATAATCATCTCGCCGCTCGCGCATCCAAACGTCAATGGCCGTCCCTATGCGAGCCAGGTCAATATGTCGCATTCATCCGACCTGCGCACGTGGCAGGAGATCTTCCACGTGGGACCCTATCTCGGTGACGCTGCAAACGTGCAGGACCTCTCGGATCTTTTCGCGCCGGGTGCCATCCCGCCAAAGCCGTAGTGGCACAGCGACTCTTGGCTGTGTGAAATTGTTTCGTCGCCAGCTTCAGGTGGCCGGCTCGTGATTTGTTCTCTTGTTTTCTGACGCGTTGCAGCTATGAGAAAAAATGCGTCATCCTGAGCCTTGCCGCGTTTTCAGCGGCAAGGCTCAGGACCCCTCTTGATTTTTCCGTGTTCGCCTTCTTGATGGAAGCGAAAGCGCGTCCCACTCACCGCAACGAATCGCCCTCTGCTGCCAATTCTTCATGCGCAATCTTCTGCAGCGCTACGGCAAACGCTGGCGAAATTCCCAGATCATTCGCCGCCGTTTCCCTTGCGCCTAACGACACGGGATCGACTCCCGTAACCTTCCCGAAAATCACCAGCGCCTCGAGATAATATCCTTCGGCGCTGCCGTGATATTGATCCCACGTCCACAAATCGGCTTTCCCGAAATCCACGCCATCGAACGGATTCGAATCCGCCACGCCTTCCTTCATCGCGCGATTCCACGCTAATCCCACGGGAATCACGCCCGCCAATTCGGAAAATCCTTTCGCGGCCTCCGCGTTCGCCGCGGCCAGATCCTCCGCCATCTGATAAATCGGTTTGCCGTACCAATGGCCTGTTGGCTTGTAAGTCTGATCGGCGCGCGACCAGGTGCTCACCAGATAGACTTTCGCATCCGGATTTTCCGCCACAAGCATTTTGGCCAAATCGTGCGCGCCTTTGATTTGATCCGCCGGATCGCCGGGATTCTTCGCATCGAGCGTGCTGTAGCCTTGCAGCGTCACAACGTCCCATTTGCCATTCAATTGCGCCTGCTCGTTCGCGTAATGCCATGAAAGCGATTTTCCCGGCGAAGTTTCCAGCGAAACTTCGTAATCGAGCCCCACCTCCATCGTAAACGTCTTAAAAAGTGCGGGCACGCCGCCGAAGCCAAGTTTGTTCAGGTCGTTCACGCGCTCGGGATGAAATCTCTTCACCGGCGAGAGGTCGCCAAACGTGAAGCTGTTGCCGACAAACAAAATCGTCCGCGCAAATGCCGTTTGCGCGCCGACTGCAAATAGCAGAGCCGCAGCAATTGCTTGAAACTTGCGTCGCAGATCAAGAGCCGGTCGACGAGCAATCATGAAAAATCCTCCAATCTTCTGATTTCGTGAGGGAGATATACCAGACGCGGGGCCTGAACGCAGCCTCTATTTTGCAGCGGTCTTTGTAGCGCCGGCGTCTCGCCGGCGTCGTTTGCATCGCTTTCAGACGGGTATGCGCTGGCAGAATAGTCGAAAAGGGTTATCAATCTGAAGGGATTGCAGACAAATAGCGGAGGCGAGCGGAAGCCCATGCGTTTCTTCGCGACTCGACGCAAAGAACAGCCAGTGCTCCCGCTCCCAGCAATAACCCAGCCTAAGGCCGTCGCTAGGCCGCAGCCGCGAGAAGAGGCTTCTGGTACTGATAATTCCCGAAGCCAAGAATCAGATAGCCGACGACGCTCAGCAGAAAGAGCAGCACAACCCCGAACACAGCACTCTGCCCAAACGCCTTCGCGATGTCGATGGCCAGCACAATCGCGATCGCGATATTGACGAACGGAATCAGGCACAGGAGCAGCCACCATCCCGGCCGTCCCGCGATTTGCGTCATCACGTAAATGTTGTAGAAGGGAACGAGTACCGCCCAGCCGGGCTGCCCCGCCTTCGTAAACACTTTCCACATGCCGACGATACACACCACCACAACTGCGAGCCAGAACAGCAACATCATGCCGCCAATCGCTGCCAAACCGCCGCCGATCGCAGCGTTTGCGGCGTCGTTCTGAAGAAGCAGGGCCGAAAGGTTCACCATCGGATTGCCTCCAATCGAGCAGATTTGTAGTTCAGGGCCTAAATTTCGCGGAGTATATACCAGTCGGTTCTGAAGATATCATCGTTTTGCCGGTCCCGGTTGCCGTGTGCGCGAAACGCCATTGCCGCGCCGCGCACCACGGTATGTTCTTGTGAATGCGGCAATTGCGCCATTTCCAATGCCTCGTATTTTGCTTCTTGACAAACTAAACTAAACCGTTCAGTATTGCAGCCACGCCAAACACACTCAACATAGGGGAGGAGTCCGCTTGATCCACGTTGCGAATCTTGCAAAGACGTTTGACAAAGTTGAAGCCGTAAAAAGCATTTCGTTTGACGTCGCCCAGGGCGAGATATTCGCCTTTCTCGGCCCCAACGGCGCTGGCAAAACCACAACGATCAAAATGCTCACCACGCTACTTCGGCCAACGAGCGGCAGCATCGCGCTCGACGGTCTTGACCCGTGGACGCACCAAAAGCAAGCTCGTCAAAGCTTCGGCATTGTCTTTCAGGACCCGAGCCTCGACGCCGAGCAGACGGCCTACGAAAACATGGAGCTCCACGGCGTTCTCTATCATGTGCCGCGCAAAGTCCGCACTGAACGCATTGAGAGCCTGCTGAAAACGTTTGAACTCTGGGAGCGCCGCAAGGATTTCGTGAAGACGTTTTCCGGTGGTATGAAACGGCGACTCGAAATTGCGCGCGGCTTCCTGCACACGCCCAAAATTCTGTTTCTCGATGAGCCGACGCTCGGCCTCGACCCGCAGAGCCGCAACCAGCTCTGGACGCACGTGAAAAATCTCAACCAGGCCGAACGCACCACGGTCTTTCTCACCACGCATTACATGGACGAGGCCGACCGCGTCGCGCATCGCATCGCCATCATGGACCACGGTGCGATCGTCGCGCAGGGCACTTCCGCGGAGCTCAAGCAGCAAACGGGTGCCGATTCTCTCGAAAACGCCTTTCTTGCGCTCACCGGCACGTCTCTTCGAGACGAAGCCGCCAGTTCGAAAGATCGTCTGCGCCAATTCGCCGCCGCTTGGAGCGGCAACAGGAGATAACAGAATGGCCGCAATTTACATTCTTTGGTTGCGCGAATTGAAGCGTTACGTCCGTTCGCGCGTGCAAATCGTAGTCTCGTTGGGCCAGCCGGCGCTCTATCTCCTCGCACTCGGCTACGGCTTCAGCCCAGTGTTCAAGCGGGCAGGGGCGGGGAACTATCTCCAATTCATGGCGCCGGGTATCGTCGCGATGGCCGTGCTTTTCAGTTCCGTTTTTTCGGGCATCGCGATGCTTTGGGACCGTCAGTTCGGATTTCTTAAAGAAACGCTTGTCGCTCCCGTTCCGCGGCTTTACATCATGATCGGCCGCACGCTCGGCGGAGCCACAGTCGCGATGATTCAGGGCGCGCTTATCGTCGTGATCTGCGTCGCGGCCGGGTTCCGTCCGCGCTATTGGCTCGCAATTCCCATTGGTTACGTTTTCGTCGCGATGATCGCGATTGTCTTCGCGGCGTTCGGCACGGCCCTCGGCTCGATGATCAATGACATGCAGGGATTTCAGCTCGTGATGAACTTTCTCGTGCTGCCGATTTTCTTTCTCTCGGGCGCGCTCTATCCCTTGAGCAATCTGCCGCGCGCGCTCACGTATATCACGCACGCCGATCCGCTTTCGTATGGTGTTGACGGCCTCCGCGGAATGATGATCGGAACCTGGCAGTTCAGCTTCACGCTGGACATGATGGTCCTGAGCCTTCTCGCTGCCGCATTTCTATGCGCCGGCGCCTGGCTCTTTTCGCGCATCCAGCTCTGATGTCCTGCACAGCCGTTGTGGCACAGCCACTCTTGGCTGTGCGGGTTGTTACCGGACTCGGCGTGGGGCGCATGCCTGCCCGCTGGGCTTGTCGCTCCCATGTGCTCACCAGGAGGACTCATGATCCCGGAACCAAAAAAATCCGCCGTCGCCCGAGCTCTGAACGAAACATTTGGCGTATCCGAGCCCGACGAAATTCGCATGCTGAGCGCAAGCAACTTCACCTCCGCGCTTGTGTTTCGCATCGTCGTAGAAACACGGTCCTATCTGCTGCGTGTGATCACACGCACGGACGTCCATGCCGATCCGACGCGCCAATTCCTCTGCATGAAAATTGCCGCCGACGCAGGACTCTCTCCGCGCGTCCTATATACCAACATAGAAGAGAGAGTCTCCATCATCGATTTCGTCGAGGCGCGGCCATTACCGGTCACACAGGCCGCCATTGCCGTAGCCGTAACTCTCAAGGCAATGCACGCACTGCCGCCGTTCCCAAAACTCACAAATGACTTTGACACCGCGCCAACATTTCTCCTGCGCTCCTCGCCCTTGCGCGACGGATTCTTCCAAAAGTTCCAAGCCGCCAAAATTCTGCCTGAAGCGGAGACAACCGAACTTTTCAGACTTTACGAACGGGTGCGCAGCATTTACCCCTTACCCGATTCGGACCTCGTTTCGAGTCACAACGACTTGAAGCCTCCCAACATGGTTTTCGACGGAGAGCGGCTGTGGCTCATCGATTGGGAGGCCGCATTCCTCAACGATCGCTATAACGACATCGCCGTCATGGCGGACTTTGTCTTCGCAAGCGATACGGACGAAGACGCATATCTGCGCGCCTATTTTGGCGAACAGGCTGGAGGATACAGGACCGCGCGCTTTTATCTCATGCGGCAAATAGTTCACATGTTTTACGCGATGGTTTACACACAGATTGGAACGGCAGGCAAGCCGGTAGATGCCGATGCGCCTGTGCCCGATTTTCGCGACTTTC
>DATEGW010000014.1:0-28935 GCA_035279845.1 Candidatus Acidiferrales bacterium
CGGCGCGGGCACCGTCGAATTTCTCCGCGAAGAATCCGGCAATCTGTACTTTATCGAGATGAACGCGCGCATCCAGGTCGAGCATCCTGTCACCGAAATGGTCACGGGTGTCGATCTCGTCAAATCGCAAATCCGCGTTGCTGCTGGCGAAAAAATTTGCGATGTCGTCGGCCACTTTGATTTTCGCGGCCACGCCATCGAATGCCGCATCAATGCAGAGGACCCCGATACCTTCGTTCCATCGCCCGGACGCATCACCACCTTCCGCGTCCCCGGCGGCCCAGGCATTCGCGTTGACACCGCAGTGTACGCCGACGCCGTAATTCCCCCCTATTACGACTCGCTCATCGCCAAGCTCATCGCCTACGGGCGCGACCGCGCCGAAGCCATCATCCGCATGCAAGTCGCCCTCGACGGCTTCGTCGTCGAAGGCGTAAAAACCACAATCCCGCTGCACAAGCGCATCCTCGCCCATCCTGACTTCGTCGCCGGCAAACTCGACACTCACTTCCTCGAACGCGTCGGCCTCGCCGAAGCCAAACATGCCTGACTCTAAATCAGTGCCGTAGGCGCGGCACAAGAGCGCCACGCGTGAGATCATGCGCACGAGGGCGCATTAGGTTTTCTCCTCAACCTCCTGTACCTCCTAAACCTCCTCTACCTCCTATCCTCACTCATACCGAATCGCCTTCACGGGATCCAGCCCCGCCGCCCGCCTCGCCGGCAAATAGCACGCAAATAATCCCACGCCGATCAGCAGCCCACTCACAGCCGCAAACAGCACCGGATCCGACGCCGAAACGCGCAGGGGCAGGGAAGCCATCACGCGCGCAGCGGGATAAGCCGCCGCCAGCCCAATAGCAAATCCGATAAGCAGTTGCCTCATCCCGCGCGCCAACACCAGCCGCAGAATATTTCCCGAACTTGCCCCCAGCGCCATCCGCACGCCGATTTCTCGCGTCCGGTTCGCTGTCGCCTGCGCCATCACGGCGTAAATTCCAACCGACGCGATCAGCAGCCCCGTTAACGCGAAAAACGAAAACAACCCGCCGAATAATCTCAAATACCATTGATTACGATAGATCGCGTCCGCGAGCGTCCGCGGGTTGAAAAGCGGCAGATCTTGATCGATTCCTTGCACTGCTGCCCGCGCAGCCAGCGCCAGCGAAGCCGGGTTGCCGGACGCGCGCAGGATTATTTGCATTCCGCCGCCGCCCTCCTGCCGGTATGGAACGAAAAATAGCGGATCGTGCGAGGCTCGATTTGGCTGCTGCAACATGTCTGCCGAGACGCCGACGACGGTCAGCCACGGTGTGTATTTATTGTTCTCGTAAATTCGGAAGCGTTTTCCCAACGCGTCTTGGCCAGCCCAGAAATGTGAAGCGAACTCACGCGTCACCACGGCCGCCTCTTTGCCCGTACCGCCATCCGTTTCGTTGAAGTCTCGCCCTCGCAGCAACGGCAGCCCAATCTCGCCGAAATATCCCGGCGACTGAGCAATTCTTGCGCCCATTGGGCCTTTTAAGGGATCGCTCTCGGGTTTTCCTTCGATTTCGATGTGATCGCTGCCCGCGCCCATTCCAGGCAGGCTCGACGAAATCACCGCCTGATTCACCCCTGGCGTCGCTCGTAGCCGCAGTAGAAGTTGATCGAAGAATCGCACGTGCGAAGCCGCATCCGGGTATCGCTCGTGCGGCAAGGACACGCCTCCCGTCATTAACTGGCCCACCGGCACAAATGGGTTCGTGCTCTGCGCGGCAAGAAACGCGCGAACGAAGATTCCTGCGCCAGTTAGCAGCACAAGCGTAAGCGCAAATTGAAATACAACTAGAACACCCGAAAGCAATCCGCCGCGCTGCGTTCCCGCACTTCGCGTGCCTTCCTTCAAAGTGCTGTGCAAGTCCACGCGCGAAGAGCGCAACGCCGGCGCGAGCCCCGAAATCAATCCGGCAAGCACGCAGAGCACGGCGAAGTAAGCGAAAACCGTCGGATCGATCTTAAAAATGATCCATGTCGGTTTCCCCACGTCCCGCGTCGCCATATCGAACCAATGAACGCCGTATTCGGCCAGCCCGAATCCGAGCGCGCCGCCCGCCACGCTCAGCGTTAGGCTCTCGATCAGGAGTTGTCTAATTACACGCCATCGCGAAGCGCCCATCGCCACGCGGATCGAAATTTCCTGCTGCCTCATCATCACGCGGCTCAGCATCATGTTCGCTGTGTTGGCGCAGACGATCAGCAGAAGGAATCCCACCGCCGCGAGCATCGACAAAAACACCGTATCGATCTGCGGCCCATTGTAATAGGCATTAAATGTCGTCGCCTCGGCCGTCAGTCCTTTGTCTGCCTCCGAGTACGAAGCCGCGAGCCGTTGCGAAATCGCCTTAAGTTCCACGTTCGCTCGCTCCGTCGAAATGCCCGGTTTGAGAACGCCAAACACGTCCACTGAGCGATTCGATCGTTTTTGCATGTCCGCATCGGGAATCAGCGGCATCCACAAGCTCACGCCGCTTGGAAACGAAAATCCTTCCGGCATCACTCCAATAATCGTCGCGGGATTCGTGTTCACGCGCACCACGCGCCCAACGATATCGCTTGCGCCGCCGTAACGTTCTTTCCACACCTCGTAACTCAGTATCACGACGGGCTCGGCGCCGGCTTTCGCGTCGCTCGCTCGAAAGGCGCGCCCAAGGATCGGGTGTACGTGAAGCATGTCAAAGAGGCCGCCTGACACCTGGTCGAGGCTGTAGCCGCGCGGTGGAATTCCCGTTTCGCTGATCACGCCGCTTAACTGGTGACCGGCTTCGAGTCCTTCAAATGACGTGCTCTGGTTTTGATAATCGAGAAAATTTGGATAGGAGGTCGACAGCCGGTTTCCCTGCGCATTCCGCCCGCTAACGATCACCAGTCGCGATCCTGCCGGCACCGGCACAGGTTTGTACATCACCGCATACACCAGCGTGAACACCATTGTGTTCAGTCCAATGCCAAGCGCCAGCGTCGCCACAATCGCCAGGGAAAACCACCGGTGTGCCAGAATCGTCCGCAACGCAAATCGCAAATCATGCCCCATGTCTCACAATACGACCCAGCGCCGCCAAAAGTTCCATCCAGCAAACGCACGTATGAATTTGTTCTTAGTTTGTGCATTGCCGCGCAGTTTGCGGGCGCGAGCCATGCTCTGCTGGTCGCCACGCATACCTGCGAGCGCTGGTCCGCGCACGATTATTCGCGAGGACCGGGATAGCCGCTGCGCGAATTGTGCGCCCCATGTTTGTGTCTGATGGTCGATGAATTCCAAGCAATCCGACCTCTTTCGATAATTCAGCAGTAAACCTTGTCCATATATCCGGCACACGATATAATCCGGCCCCAGCCGAAAGCGAGGAAGACAGATGATTGTTGGCGAACGCCTTAAGACAATTCGTGAATCCAAGAACATGAGTCAGGGTGACATTGAGCGCCGCACTGGACTTCTGCGCTGTTATTTGTCCCGTGTGGAAAATGGCCACACCGTGCCTTCGGTCGAAACTCTGGAAAAGATCGCCCGCGCAATGGACGTGCATCTCTATCAGGTTTTCTTTGAAGCAGACGGACAGAAAGAGCCGAAACTGCTTGATCTGCCTGACGCCCCTCGGCACAAGAGTTTGTCGGGCAAGGATGCTGCCGTCCTGTCGCGTCTTGCCGGTCTCGTGCAACGGATGGGCGCGCGCGACAAAAAATTGCTCGTCGGTTTCGCCCAGAAACTAGCCGCCAGATAGTGCTGTTGAGTGTATCCGATGTACGCCAGACGGTATGCCGAAGTGCGCTATGAATCTTGGCGCGTATCGCGATTTTGGTGCCCCTAAGATCAACGGCTCGATAAGCGTATATCGCTGATGTTTCCTCGTGAACCTCTATCGCGATCTATGCGATAGCCGCGCCTCGTTCAAATCGAGTTCACGCTCGATTTCTCGTAGCAGCTCGTCATTGATTCGTCGTTGATTGCGAAGCTGAACCGCTGTTTCCCGTTCGATATGCAATAGTTTGCGCGAGAGATCGTTAAATCGTTGATAAAAAGTTCGGTCACTGCCCTCTGCGCTGCTGTCGCCATCCTCCAGCATTGCAAGACGCTGAGTATAGTGTTGCGCCAGATCTGCATAAACCTCGGCACTCGGCGAGTCGGATTTGCTCCTCGACTTTTCCAGATAGTTCAGCGCGGCCTTCAGAATGGTGCGCCGTGCCTCTTTTTCCTCGGGATCGGGTCCGGACGTACTTGCTCCCACTCCGAGTGCGCGGATCAGTGGTGGAAGCGTAAGACCCTGAAGCACCAGCGTCACGAGGATCACGCTAAACGCGAGGAATATAATCATGTTCCGTTGTGTGAAGAGAGTCCCATTGGCCAGCACCTGGGGCAGGGCAATGGCCGCTGCCAGTGAGACTACGCCGCGCATCCCTGTCCAGCCCGCGATGAAAATGTGCCGATTGGAAGGTAAGGGACCTGTTTGATGAAGGAGACGCTTCCGTATAACATTGGCTAAATGTGTTCCCGGAAACATCCATACGAGCCGCAAGACGATCAAAAATCCGCTGAACGCTAATCCATAAAAAATCAATGTGCCTAAATTGTGGTCCCGAATCTCTCCCGTGACGTACGGCAATTGCAGGCCGATCAGAACGAAAACCAAGCCGTTCAGCACGAACGTCAAAGAGTCCCAGACGGCCCATGCCTGAAGGCGGACTGTCGGCGAGAAGAAATGTGAGCTCTTGCGGCTCAAATATAAGCCACATGCAACTACCGCGAGGACGCCCGATGCCTTGACGAAGTCCGCTGCAAGGTACGCCACATAAGGTGTAAGGATGCTTAACGCAATTTCAATTGGGCCGTCGTCAATATGGTGTTCGATCAAATGGACGATCTCAGCAACGATCAAGCCAATGGCAATCCCAGCTGCGGTTAAATAGCACAGTCTTAGCAAACCTTCGCCGAAGGTGGGCACGCGACCCGCTACCAGCAACCCTATTCCGAACTCAAGCGCCAGCAGTGCGGTGGCATCATTCAACAGGCTCTCGCCTTCCAGAATGGCCACCAGGCGACTCGGCAGTCCGAGTCGTTTGGCAATCGATGTTGCCGCGATCGCGTCCGTGGGCGCGACGATTGCACCAAGCACCAAGCCAACGCGCCAATCAAACCCAGGAAGGAGCCATTGGCCTGCCTCAGTGACGCCGATCACGGTGAAGGTTACCAGCCCGAATGCGAGCAGAAAAATACTAACGACGTTATAAGAGAATTCGCGCCATGATGTCAGCCATGCCGCGTTGTATAGCAATGGCGGCAGGATCACAAAGAAAACCAGATCCGGATTCAGCGTCACTCGCGGTATGCCAGGAACGAGGCTGAGCAACAGCCCTCCGACCACTAAAACAATCGGATAGGGAACTGCAAGTTTCCGCGCCAACGCGCCGAAAGCCACCACAAACAGCAGCAGCAAGAGGAATACAATCTCAACGGCGTGGATGCCACCGACTGCCATGGGACTCTCCCGGTCTATACAACATACAGCAACCTCAAGATTGTAGACCTCCTTCGGCTCCCAGCCTCGGTGGCTTGTCCGTTGGCATCAGACATTCCAATGTTGAATATTTTTCCGACACGCCCAGTTTGCGGTAGCGGTCAACGTCTTCGGGAAGCCAACTGTTACGGCTCCATAATGGGTGAGTCCTCTTCAGTGCCCGATCTTCGTTCGGTCCAAAAAGAAGGCGGTCTTAAGGTGACAATCGCGCCATTTCGGCTCCAAAATACGCGTTTTATGGCCAATTACGTGCCATTTCAGGCCGAAGTGTCATTCCCGCTTCGATCCTGAGTGTTTCAAAATGGAACAGCAAAAGTCCTTGCAAATACATTTATATCCTGGTATACTACAGGACGTGTTTTGCACTATTTCAAGCGAGCGCCAGACCTGCAACGGCCAAAGAACTTCAGCCACTCCTGAGCTCAAAATTCTAATCGACGGTCCGGCCGATTAGAATTGCCCGTAAACATCGCATCATCAACACAAAATCGATTTCTAATCGACCGAAAAGGGGGTCTTTTTGAGCGGATATTGCATCCCGCACAATGAAGCCGCACGTAAAAAGCCCGGTAGAGACGGTATTGCGTTTACCTTACGAAAGAAACTATACTGAGTGTGTTCAATTAGGGTCGAAGGACTCAGTGGGCGAGAGCCCACTTTTTTGTTGGGGCAAAGAGTCCAAAGCCGAGCCCGTCGACGCGCATGGACCTTGAAAAGATTCGCGAGGCGGCCGAACGGGTCGCTCGCTCAGAGGGTGTCGAGGTATTCGACCTCGAGTGGAAAGTCGGAAAACAGCGCTTTTTGCGCGTCTACCTCGACCGGCCGCCCGGGCCGCTAAACCCTGAGAATCTGGGTATTTCGCATCGCGATTGCGAGCGCGTCAGCGAGCAATTAAGCGTGATTTTAGATGTGGAAGAGCTGGTGCCGGGACCGAGTTACATCCTGGAAATCAGCTCGCCGGGGATCGATCGGAAGCTCGTGAAGGAATCCGACTACGAACGCTTTGCCGGCCGGCTGGCAAAGATTTGGTTGAGCGAGCCGATCGAAGGCAAGGCGTACCTCGAAGCTAGGCTCGCCGGTGTTACGGACGGCATTGTGAAGCTCAATATCAAAGATCGCGAGCTCACTGTGCCCTATACGAACATCAAAAAAGCAAACTTGAAAGTGGAACTATAGGCTAGGGAGAGCGGGGATGGCCAGTCTGCTTTACCAGACAATCGAGCAGATCAGCCGGGAAAAGCACATTGAACCGGAAATAATCGTCGCGGCGATTGAAGACGCGATGGTGGTGGCGGCGCGCAAGTATTACCGCACCGAAGAAGATCTCCGGTCGAAATTCAATCCCGAGACTGGTCAGGTGAATGTGTACTCCGTTCATATGGTCGTGCAGGATGTCGCCGACCCACTGAAGGAGATATCGCTCACGGAAGCACGCAAACAGAATCCGGAGATAGAAGTCGGCGGGGAGATCACGGCTAACAAGCCCACTGAAGTCCTGGGCCGTATCGCGGCGCAAACCGCGAAACAAGTGATCCTGCAAAAAGTTCGTGAGGCCGAGCGCGACACGATCTACAACGAATATCACACACGAGTTGGTGAGCTGATCAACGCCGTTGTGAAGCGCATCGAAGGCCCGGACATGATCGTCGATATGGGCCGTACCGAGGCACGCCTTCCAAAGCGCGAACAATCGCGACTCGAGGCTTATAACGTCGGTGATCGCTTGCGCGTGACGATTCGTGCCGTCGAAAAGGCTGCAAAAGGGCCGCAGGTCGTCGTATCGCGTGCCGATCCCGCTTTGGTTCAGCGGCTGTTCGAGATGGAAGTGCCAGAAATTTACGATGGCACGGTGCAAATTCGCGCCGTCGCTCGCGAATCGGGCGAACGGACGAAAATCGCCGTCGAGAGCCGCGACAAGGACGTCGATCCGGTGGGCGCTTGCGTCGGAATGAAGGGTATGCGCGTCCAATCTATTATCAGGGAATTGCGCGGCGAGAAGATTGACATTATTCCCCACAGCGAAGAAACGATTGCGTTTGCCCAGAAGGCGCTGAGCCCGGCAAAGGTTTCCCGCGTCCAGATAATCGATCCTGAAGAGAAGCGGCTCGAAGTAATTGTCGAAGATACGCAGCTTTCGCTCGCAATCGGCAAGAAGGGGCAGAATGTTCGCCTCGCCAGCAAGCTCATCGGCTGGAATATTGATATCAAGAGCGAAGAAGAAAAGCGTCGCGAAGTCGAGGCGCAAATGGCTGCCCTCACGGCTCCTGGCACGGCACTGTCGGAGTTGGCTGGCGTAGGACCGAAGACAATTGAAAAGCTCGAAGCGGCCGGGATCACTTCCATCGAGAAGCTCGCGGACATGACTCCCGAGCAACTCGTTGAAATTCCGGGAATTGGCGAGAAAATGGTGGAAAAGATCCACCAGTCCGTTGCCGCGTATTTTGAGGCGCTCGAAACGCAGGGTGCGGCGCCGACTGAAGCGCCACCGGAAGAAGGCGTGCTCGAGACCCAGATCGACGAAAGTTCAGTCGCCGCGGAAATAGAAGGAGTCGCTGGCGAAGAGGCGAAGGTCGAGCCCGAGACCGTACCGGAATCCGATGAGGCCGGTGCAGAAGCAGCGCCGGACGATGGCGCCGAAAAAATCGAAGGCGCGAGCGGCGAGTAATCATTCCAGCTTTTTTGAAAAGGGGCAAAGGCAGTGAGGGCGGATCTGGTGGTTCTATTCACCAGACGCTGAACACTAGCCACTGTTTGAATGGCTGACGCAAACCAAATCCGGATTAACGAACTGGCCCGCGAACTCGAAATTAAGGCCAAAATGCTGATCGATTATCTCCCTGAGATAGGCGTCGCCGAGAAGAAGACGCATTCGAGCTCGATCGATCTGCAACATGCGGAATTAGTGCGCAAGCATTTTCGGGGCTTGGCTGAGGCGGAAGCTGCTGCCGAGGCTGCCAAGCTCGCGCCGAAGAGGCCGGCGCCGAAACCGGCTGCGCCATCTGGCGCGCCAACTCCGCGTCCAACCGGCGTAGCTCCTGCACCAACTGCTCCAGCGGCACCCCGTCCCGCGGCGCCTGCTACCGTTGCGCCGAGACCAGCACCCGCGGCTACTCCGCAGGTGCCGCGTCCGGCTGCACCGACGCCCGCTGGGCAGCCAACAACTGCCACACCGTCGGCACCGGCTACGGCTCCAGTCGCTTCAGCGGCGCATCCACCCGCTATACCTCCAGCGGCTCCAAGGCCGACTGCGCCAGCAAGCGCCGCTTCGGCCGCAACTCCCAGACCGACGCCGCCCACGGGACCGCGTCCTGGCGTACCTCTGCGCCAACAGCCAATAGGACAGCCCGGCGGCGCTACGGGCCAGCGGCCCGTTGGACAACGTCCGGCTGCTACTGGCCCCGGCGGTGCCGGTCAAGGCGCTCCGCGCCAGCAAGGGCAGTCAGGAACTCAGGGTCAGCGCCCGCCATTCCGGCCGGGCCAAGGCCAGGGACAATATCAGCAGCGACCCGGCGGGCCGCAAGGATTCCGCCCTGCGGCAAGTGGCGCTCCGCGCCCCGGAGGTGCACCTCGTCCTGGTGGGCCACCCTCGCGTTTCCCGCAGCGTCCGGGTGGCAGGCCCGGCGGTCCTGGACAAGGACCCGTAGGCAGCCAACGTCCTGGCGCGACCGGGGTTCCGAAGGCTGAACCCGGCAAGCCGCTTTATGCGCGCAAGCCTGCGCCAAGCCGCGGCAGGCCAACAATCGAAAAGCGTTACGCAGAGGGCGAACGCAAACTTCATCCTGTTCGCACGCGAGCAGGTGCAGGCCCGCGCGCGACTGCCGAGCCGATTGCGCCGATTCAGCGGGAGCCGCGCGAAGTGACCGTAACCGAGGGAATCACTGTCCGCGAACTTGCGGAGAAGCTGGACGTTCGCGCGAAAGATTTGCTGAAAGTACTTCTTGATCGCGGTGTTTTCGCCAGCATTAACCAAGCGCTTGATGTTCCGACGGCAACGAGCCTCGCCGAGTCGTTCAACGGCATCGTGAAGGTCGTCACGTTTGAAGAGCAGCTTGTTGAGGAAGAGAAGATCAAGGAAGAGCGCACCGGTAATTTGCAGCCGCGCGCACCCGTGGTCACTGTCATGGGACACGTGGACCACGGCAAAACCAGCTTGCTTGATGCGATCCGGGAAACCGACGTGGCAGCAGGCGAAGCTGGCGGAATCACGCAGCATATTGGCGCGTACGAAGCGCATGCCGGCGACCGCCGCATTGTGTTCATCGATACCCCCGGCCACCAGGCGTTCACGCGTATGCGCGCACGCGGTGCGAAAGTTACGGATATCGTCGTGTTGGTCGTCAGCGCGGACGACGGCGTGATGCCGCAGACCGAAGAAGCGATCGCACATGCGCAAGCCGCGAAGGTGCCGATCGTCGTGGCTATCAACAAGATCGACAAGCCCGGCGCGCAACCCGAGCGCGTGAAGCGCCAGCTGACGGATAAAGGATTGATGCCGGAAGAGTGGGGCGGGACGACCGTCATGGTGGAAGTCTCCGCCAAGACGAAACAGAACTTGCCGCGCCTGCTGGAAATGATTCTGCTCGTTGGCGATCTCGCCGAATTGAAGGCAGATCCAGATGCACCCGCCAGCGGTGCCGTGCTCGAATCGCGAGTCGACCGTGGGCGGGGGCCCGTAGCAACGGTGCTCGTGCAGAACGGCACACTCCATGTCGGGGACTTCTTCATCGTTGGTGCAGTATTCGGAAAAGTACGCGCCTTGTTCGACGATCGCGGCCAGCCGATTAAAAAAGCTCCGCCCGCAACGCCAGTGGAAGTACTCGGTTTGCAGGGCGTGCCTGAAGCGGGCGATCAGTTCCAGGTTGCCGACGAGGCCAAAGCCCGGCACATCGTCGAATACCGGCAGGCGAAACAGCGCGAGGCTTCGCTTGCGAAAACGGCCAGCGGCCGCCTGACGCTCGATCAATTGCACGAGCAACTCCGCGCCGGCGAAGTGAAAGAGCTTCCAGTTGTTATTAAGGCGGACGTGCAAGGCTCTGTCGAAGTTCTCAGCGAAATGCTCCCGAAGGTTTCAAACGATGAAGTCAAAATCAAAGTGATCCAGGCGGGCGTCGGCGCGGTAAACGAATCGGACGTGATTCTTGCCTCAGCCTCCAACGCGATTGTCATCGCATTCAATGTACGCCCGGAACGCAAAGCCACCGATCTTGCGCAGCGCGAAGGCGTGGATCTTCGCATGCACACGATCATTTATGAATTGCTCGACGAACTCGAAAAGGCCGTTGCCGGTCTCCTCGCTCCGACGATCAAGGAAGTGCATCTCGGCCGGGCGGAAGTTCGCGATACATTCCGCGTAAAAGGCGTAGGTATGATCGCTGGCTGTTCGGTGCAGGACGGCATCATGAAGCGTGATGCCGAAGTCCGAGTGCTGCGCGACAACATCGTCATTTATACTGGCCGCATCATTTCGCTGCGCCGCTTCAAAGACGATGTCAACGAGGTGCGGCAGGGCTTTGAATGCGGCATCGGCGTTTCCAATTTCAACGACGTTAAAGTGGGCGATCATCTTGACTGCTTCAAGATCGAGAAGACGGTCGCCTTGGAAGCCGTCGCTGCGGGCGAGCGCTCGCGCGGCTCGGTAGAGAGCGCGGAAGCCCGCCGCGGATAGCGGCTCAAAATCGACGGTGGCACGGGCGGTTCATTATTCAGTCGTTGGCTTCGCGACAAGTTTTCGTGATATCCCACCTTTTCTTTTGGTGCGGAAATGCCGGTCGGTCTCCTGACGCTCGAAATTCACATTGAATACGCGCAGTCACTAAAAGACAAGCGCCGGGTACTGCGCAGCCTGAAAGACCGCTTGCGCGCACGTTTCAACGTCGCCGTAGCGGAGCTCGCGCATCAGGAGTTGTGGCAGCGTTCGCGAGTCGGCGTGGTCACGATCTCCAGCGATGTGAGGCATCTCGAGGAATCGCTCACAGCGATTGCGACCGAGTCCGAAAATATACTCGGGCGCGATCTGGTCTCGCAGGAAATAGAATATCTAGACGAAGACTTTGAGGCGGAGTCATGACGGTCGGGGGACATCGTTCCGAAAGAATTGCCGAGGAAATCCATCACGAGGTGAGCTTGATGTTGGCGGGTGAACTGAAAGATCCGCGTCTCGCGGCTGCCGTTGGCGTCACCGAAGTCCGCATGACGCCGGACATGCGAACGGTTCGCGTCTATGTGCAGATGGAAGGCGAAGATGCCGAACGTGAAAGCGCGCTGGAAGGGTTAAAGGCCGCGTCCGGGTTTGTACGTCACGAGCTTACCGAGCGCCTCCATCTGCGCCGTTCGCCGGAAGTGCTTTTCTTGCCAGACACGTCTGAGGAGTACGGCCAGCATATCGACGAGCTTCTCAAGAAAATCAAGCAGCAATAAGCGGATGTTTCTTTTTCTGTCGATAATTTAGCAAAACTTTTTGCGTCACCCCGAGCGAAGCGAAGGAGCCTTTTGTTCTTGTGACGCGGCGCATGCTCATGTCCAAGACCTCGCAACCTACGATCGATGGGATCCTTGTGGTCGATAAGCCACAGGGCCGCACGTCTCACGACGTGGTCGAAGCCGTCCGGCGCTTATTAGGCTTCCGTCAAATTGGTCATCTTGGCACGTTGGATCCTTTGGCGACCGGCGTCTTAGTGTTGGCGCTTGGCCGCGCAACACGCCTCGCTCGTTTCTATGGGGACCGGAGAAAGCGCTACACGTGCGCTGTTCGCTTTGGGTTTGCCACAGACACATACGACGCCGATGGTGAAGCGCAGGGGGAAGATAAGCCCCCAAGACTTGAGCGCGAGGAAATTGAATCGCTCGCGGCCAAGTTCGTTGGCAAAATCGAGCAAGTACCTCCGCCGTTCTCGGCCAAAAAGATTCGCGGCCGTCCGGCGCACGAACTAGCGCGAAAACACAAGCCTGTCGATCTGAAACCTGTCGAGGTCCAAGTTTTCGAATTCAAGTTGAGCGGAGTCGAAGGCTCGGTGGCGCGCTTTTCAGTCGAATGCGGCTCGGGGACGTACATTCGTTCGCTGGCGCATGAAATGGGCAAGCTGCAAGGCTCCGGTGCGCATCTTGCGGAGATTGTTCGAACAGCCGTCGGGGAATTCACGCTCGATCACGCGGCGCCACTTGCCGAACTTGAACGCGACGCGCGCGAGGGAAGAGTCGCTGCTCGCGTGATTCGCATGGAGCACTTGCTGTGCGATCTGCCGCGGGCGGTTGTCTTGCCTGTGATCGAAAAACGCATTCGCCACGGCGCTAGATTCAATTTACCGATCGCGCAGATTCAGCCCGGCCAAGTCACTGTAGCGCAGGGCGGACCAGCCGAACTAGATTCCGGCGACTGGAAGCCCTCGCGTCTGCGCGTATTCGATCAGCAAGGCCATCTGATTGCCATCGCGGAGCCTGTTGTCCCGAGGACGTATCAGCCGGTTCTCGTGCTCGATCCTACGGCCTAACGCGAGCTGATTTTTGCGAGCGTTTGGCTCCGCTGCGGAGAATTCCATTCCTTTTCGTGCTGCGAGGAGTCCGTTGGCACCGGGGACAGAAATGGCTGCTGCGGCCTCCAACGATGACGCGGCGAATCGTCGCACCGCAGCGCGGGCACTTCTTGCCTTCGCGCTGATATACGCGATGCCGTGACTGAAATTCACCGCGCTGGCCGTCGGCATCGACGTAATCCGATACAGAGGAGCCGCGCAATCGAATCGCCTCGTTCAACACAACCTGCACTGCCCGATGCAGCTGTACCATTTCTTTGGCCGAGAGGTTAGCTGCGATTCGCATCGGATGAATCCGCGCCCGCCAGAGGCTTTCATCGGCATAGATATTTCCAATGCCGCGCAAGACGTTTTGATTAAGGAGCACGGATTTGATGGGAGCATGGCGCCGGCAAACGAGTTCTGCAAACTGCTTCGCCGTAGCTTCGAGCGGTTCAAGCCCAAGTTTGCTCAGTGCCGCTTCATGCGCCCCATTCGCCAAAAACGCAATCCGGCCGAAACGGCGTATGTCGGTGTAGCGCAGCTCCCGCCCATCGTCCAAAGAAAAAAAAGCGTGCGTGTGCGGAGCGACGGGCGCCTCGGGAGCGCAGGTCATGAGTTGGCCGGTCATTCCCAGATGGACTAACAGATAAAATTCTTTCGATACGCCATTGGGCGACTCTAGACCGAACAAGAGAAATTTCCCGAGACGCTCCACGCCAATAATCTTCTTTCCAGGAAGCTCGCGCTCGAGAGCGGCGGGATCATCGATGAAGTCCGTTTTTCCCAACCGCACGGACGTGATTCGTCGTCCAGGCAACGTAAGCCGCAGCCCGCGCACTACAGTTTCGACTTCTGGCAGTTCCGGCATTTCCGTACAATCAAGATAGCAAGAAATCGGGCGCGAATTGTCCCGCAAGGCGGATTGGATGCCCAACGAGCAGAAAGGTCTCACTGGCCTGCGCGTTCTTTCACTAGAAAGCAGGCGCGCCGAGGAAATGGCCAAGCTGATCGAGAATTACGGCGGCCAGCCGATCGTTGCGCCCTCAATGCGTGAAATCCCGCTCGAATCGAACTCGGAGGCGCTCGAATTCGGGCGGCGGCTGGCGGATGGCGATTTTCAGGTAGTCATCTTTCTAACAGGTACGGGCACACGCGCGCTCGTGCGAGTCGTTGAGACGGCCTATCCACGCGAAAAGTTCATTGATCACCTGAAACGACTGACGATTGTGGCGCGCGGTCCGAAACCGTTTTCTGTGCTCAAGGAATTTGGCGTGCCGGTCGCCATCAATGTCCCGGAGCCGAACACATGGCGCGACCTCCTAGATGCGCTGGACCGCCAAGCAGTCTCGCTTAGTGGTAAAGGCATCGCAGTACAGGAATATGGTGAGCCCAATCCGGAATTGGTTGCCGGTCTGCTAGAACGAGGCGCGAAAGTGATGCAAGTACCCGTGTATAAATGGGAGCTGCCGGAGAGTACAGCGCCTTTATCACAAGCGGTGCAGAGAATTGCCAATGGCGAGATTGACCTGGCGCTTTTTACGACGTCCATGCAGATCGTTCACCTCCTGAAGTTTTCGAGACAAATCGGTGCGGAAGAGCGGGTGCGGGCAGCGCTTGCGGAAATCACAGTCGGCTCGATTGGTCCCGTCACTTCGGAAGAGCTACGAGAGCAGGGAATTCACGTCGATTTCGAACCCCAGCATCCCAAAATGGGATATCTGGTTAACGAGGCTGCCCGCCGCATGTCCGCACGCAAAGCCTCATCGCCGAGGTAGGCATCGCTTACTGCTTCGGATAACCCTGCCAAAGATATTCGAGCGCCTCGGCAAGGGTTTGCTGTTTCACGTTTCGGTCCGTGTGCCCCGCATTGCGTGCAAAAACGAATTGATAGTGGTAGCCCTTCGCATCGAGCGCTTTTGCCATATTTTCGTTTGCGACAACCCAGTCGTGCATGTTGTCTCGCATCACGTTTGGGTTCAATAGGTCGCGATCCCCCACTTCCATCCAGATACGAATCGGTTTCCGTAGGCTATTCGATATCAAATGCTCGTGAAACTCCCATGCCCCATGCGGCGTCTTCGGATTCGGCGGCCACTGCTGGTTAATATATGTGCCCGAATAAGTCAGCACGCGGTGATACCACTCCGGGTGATACCACGCCATAATTAGCGCGCAAGATCCGCCAGAACTGCCGCCCATGGTGGCGCGGCCATTAGGATCGTCCGTAAGTTTCACGTTAAATTTCGATTCCACCAGCGGCAGAACTTCTTTTTGCACCCATTCAGCGTATAAGCCGGACATCGTGTCGTATTCAAGGCCCCGCTCGCTGCCTTGCGCGTCGCCACTACCGTTGCCGATCGAGATCGCAATCATTGCCGGCACTTTGCGTTCAGCAATTAAATTGTCGAGCACTGTGAAGAGCGCCTGATCGGGGCCATCGGCACCCACAATGAATGGCGCCGCCGTGCCGGGCTTATATTGTGCCGGCACGTAGATTGCAACCTTGCGCGTGTATGGCGTGGGACGACTCGTCGTGACGATGAGTTTGGCGGCATCGTTGGGATCGGGCGTGCCGAACGTGCCAGCATCGCGCGCAATGCCTGGATAAATCTTGCTATCTGCCGAACTCATCATGAAGTTGTAAACGGTCCCATGCGGTACATCATCCTGTACCGTCATCTCGGGCGCTGGCAAATGCGTGGGTCCAATGATGAAATTGCCGTCCGCATTAGCCGGTGAAGCGTTCCGTCCGGCAGCTCTTTCGCTTTTACAAAACCAACCGTATTGGGGTCGCGAGTAGGCGGCGTGGGTCGAGCAGTGCTCGTAGTTGCCGTGGGAGATGTTGTCTGCGCCGCGAGCGGCTTCAGAATTTCGCTCAGCAGGTCGCTATGACTTTCGTCGCGGACCAGATGTGGATTCCGCAGTCCGCCATGGTAATCCACAGCGTACGTCTCCACGTCCAAACCGTTTGCCGCAATAAATCGAATGGGTTCGTTTGTGTGCTCGGCATTTCTGATAGCTTGCTTGATCGTGTCCGCGATTGACCCCGAGTCTATCTGCCTGCCGCTTACGGCTGTGATCTTCATTCCCGGCGCGAAACCTGCCTTGTACGCAGGGGCGTCATAGATCACGTCCTTCACGGTTCCATCATTCTTGAGCCACAATCCTACCGAGAGCTGAAGATCGACTTCCTTCCGCACTTTGTCCCGCTTCTCCTGCATCTCATTTGGTTCGTCGTTGTAGACGATTTTCCAGCCGCTATTGTCCAGCGCTTCATCCATTGTGTTCGGTGCAAGCGAATCGAGTCGGTCGCGAAGAAAGTTTGCCCAGTCGTAAGGCGCTACTTCATTCAGTCCTGCAACAACATCCTCGAAGTTGTAGGGCTTCAGGTCGGGCTCGCCATTCGTTCCACCATGAAAAAGGCGGCAGAAATCCGTAATAGATTTCTGGTCTTCGGTTAAATGGCGGATTTCATCGTCTACATCGAGCCACAAAAAATCGCCCTCTTGGTAGAAATCGGTACTGCGCCGCCAGTTTTGCCAATCGGCAGTCGCATCGTAGAGGAACACTGCTGCGTCCGCCGTGTCCTGCAAAGGCCGCCACTTACGACCCGGTTCCGCATCGAGCCATGCGCCCAGCCGAGCGAACTGATCGCGGAATTGCTGAGGTGTCCAGAGACCGCTTCGCGCGGCTAGTACCTGCCCCAGATAATCCGTAAGCCCCTCATACACCCACAGCAGGTCATCCTTCATCGGCTGCTCGTAATCAAGAGAGAGCAATCCTGCCGGGCGGCGATACTTTCCATTCCACGAGTGAACGTATTCGTGCGGCAGCAAGTAAGCTGTCGCAGTGCCCGTCGCGGCGTCGGTTAATGTGTGTTCGTATATGCGGTCGTCGCTCGATTCGTGATGCTCCAGGCCGAAATGCGCAACGTCGTTGCTGAGCGTAAGCAGAAAATGATAATCGCGATAGTGGCGTGAACCGAACAATGCAAAAGTCTGCACGATCAACTGCCGATATGCCGCTTCGGTCTCAGGCGTCATTTGCAGGTCCGTGGGGCTGTCCGCCGCTATGTCCATTTCGTGATGCGGTGTCTCGCCGGGCGAAAGGTCGATCACACGGAAATATTTGCCGGTGATCACGGGCGAATCGACGAGCGTTTCGAGCGAAACGGGGGAGAAATCAATCGTATCGCCGTCCTGCTTGGCAACTGGGAGTGCCGTGCCGAATTTCCAGCCGGCCGGCAGCTTTAGCGACGGAACCACCGTAATACTCGATGCATCCTCGTTCTTTGGATAGAGCACAAGCTGATTCCAGTTCACTAGATTCAGGAATGCCGTTGCCGAAGCCCCGGCGGAAAAGCCGTCTGTGTTCGGTGAGAGGAGAAAATCGAAGTTCACATCGAGCGAGGTCGACCCGGTCGGGACATCCAGATGAAGCGCATACATATCGACCAGATCGCGACGCCAGGAAAGCGTCTTTCCGTTCGCCATGATTTTCAGTCCGGCCATTTCAATGAGAGGGCCTGAAGGCTGATGCTCGCCGGGAATCCACTCTGGATAGACGAGCGTCAGTGGGCCCGGTTTGGCGGGGATCGTCAAATGGGCGTGCAAAATCTTCTGCGGCGCGCGGCTCGAATCCACATCCAGATGAATTGTTCCAGCAGGCGGCTGCGCGCCACCCTGAGCCTTGAGGGAGGTGCATGAAAAAGCGAACGTACCGGCCAGTAGTATCGAGATGAGATCGACTTTTCGTGTCGAGAAAAGCATAGTAAAACCTCGGGCGCAATCTTAATGCACTGGAACGCTGCCTGCAAAGGAGGCGTCCGGCCCGCCGTAATTTCGCCATAGCCACCGCTCGCTGCCGTTTGTATGATATTTGACCATGCGATTTTCAATTTATGGCTGACGCACACCGCAAACCGTCCGAGCGAAACCGGCGAGGTCCGATCGATCCGTCGCAGTTCACGCCATTTTATGACTATAAGGTGGCCGCGCGTAGCGGCGAAGACTCGCTTTTTGCTGAGAGTGTTTCGCTTGAAAAGATCGCGACAGACGTTGGCACGCCGTCTTACGTTTACAGCCGCGCGGCCATCGAGAATGCCTATCGCGTGCTTGACCGTGCGCTCACCGCTGTTCCGCACACGCTTTGTTACGCGATGAAGGCGAATAGCAATCTTTCGGTTTTACGCGTTCTCGCGGCGCTCGGCGGCAGTTTTGACATTGTTTCAGGCGGGGAACTCGAACGCTTGCGTCACATCGGCGTTCCCGGCAATCGAATCGTTTTTTCGGGTGTGGGGAAAACCCGCGACGAAATTCGCGATGCGCTCTGCTATTCCGGCAACAGCAAGAAGAAATCCGGCGGCGGAATCCTTCTCTTCAACGTCGAGTCGGAGCCCGAGTTGGACCTGCTCATCGAGGAAGCATCGCGCCACGTAGCCGCAGGAGGCGCGCGGCCCTCACTCGCGATCCGTGTCAATCCGGACGTGATGGCTGGCGGCCATCCGCATATTTCCACTGGCCAGCATCACCACAAGTTCGGTATCGACTGGGAGCCGTCGCGACGGTTGTATCTCGCCCACAAGGATTCGCGGTGGGTCGTCTGGCGCGGCATCAGCGCGCATATCGGTTCGCAAATCCTTTCGGTTGAGCCGTATCGTTGCGCCGTCACACGACTCGCTTCTTACGTGCGCGATTTGGCTCACAATGGCGTTCGCCTTGATCATCTTGATATCGGCGGTGGGCTTGGCATTCGCTACACGAACGAATCGCCGCTTGTAGAGACCGAGTACGCACGCACACTGATCGCGGCGGTTCGCCCGGTGGGGTGTCGCTTGATGATCGAGCCGGGCCGCGCTATCGTCGGCTCTGCCGGAGTCCTTCTCACGCGCGTGCTTTACGTGAAAGAGAATCGCGCCAAAACATTCGTGATTGTCGACGCCGCGATGAATGATCTGATTCGCCCAGTTCTCTACGATGCGATTCACCCGATCACTCCCGTCAGGCGTGCAAAAGGGCAGGGTGAACGAGTAAAACGGGTCGATGTCGTCGGGCCCGTCTGTGAATCGGGAGATTTCCTCGCGCGTGATTGGCCGCTCGCGCCTGTAAAGACGGGCGATTTGCTCGTCGTGTGGGCCGCCGGCGCGTACGCTTTCGCGCAATCATCAAATTACAATGCGCGCCGTCGCCCCGCCGAAGTCCTCGTCGAAGGAAAGAGATTTCGCATCGTGCGCAAGCGCCAATCCTACGAAGATCTCATTCGCGGCGAAACTTAGAATGAATCTCTTTCCGATTTTCCTGAAAATGTCGAAGCGCCAATGCCTTGTTGTTGGCGCGGGGAAGATTGCGGAAGAAAAAATCGAAGGCCTGCTCCCGACCGGCGCTGATATCCATGTTGTGGCCCCCAAAGCGACGCCGCGCATCCGCGCTCTGGCCCAAGATAAAAGGATCAACTGGCAGCGACGAGCGTTCAGGGCATCCGATCTAAGGAGAGCTTTCGTCGTGGTCGCGGCCACATCTTCGACTGCATTGCACGAAAAGATATATCGCGAAGCAAGACGCCAAAAAGTCTTGTGCAATGTCGTGGATGATCCGGTTCACTGCGACTTCTACTACGGTTCGGTTGTTCGCCGCGGCGCCTTGCAAATCGCAATTTCCACGGCTGGCAAGAGTCCCGCTTTGGCGCAGCGCATCCGCAAAATGCTCGAGCAGCAATTCGGCCCGGAATATGAAGAATGGGTCGATGCTTTGGGCCAAGCACGGGATAGACTTTTCTCGCGCAAAATGGATCCAGAAGAACGCAAAAGACTTCTGCACATCCTTGCCAGTGCCGAGATGTTCGATGACTTTGCGCAGCGCAAACTGTAATATCCCATTAACATGGCCTAACATTTCGCGATGCAATTCCTCGCTTCGCGATTATTCAGATTTTGAATCAACTTGATCGGATATTTGACGATCGGCCCGACACGATTTGCTGCTAAGGCATCTTCACTCGCCGCGGGGCGGGGTATCGATACCCCTTCACCCCGACGCCCAGCCAGCCTCGGCGAATTGTAAACGCGCACTCCTTGTTTGAATCGCTGCAATCCTTCCGCTTTTCCTGCTGCCTTTTCGCCGTTAGACTACGGGTCATGTCGATCGCATCTTTTTATCGTGAAAAAGCCGTCCTCATCACGGGCGCTTCCTCCGGCATTGGTGAAGAGCTTGCGATTCAACTTGCGGCGACTGGCGCGAAGGTCATTCTCGCCGCCCGCCGCCGCGAACAACTCGAATCTCTTGCAGGGAGGATTGTGCATGCCGGACATGCAAAACCAGTGATCGCCGAATGTGATGTGACGCGCGATGGAGACCTCGAAAGCGCAATCGCGGCGGGAGTTCGGGCGTGGGGAAAACTTGATATCGCAATCGCGAATGCCGGCTTTGGTGTGACGGGTCCCCTTAAAAGACTTACGATCGAAGATTACCGTCGCCAATTTGAGACGAACGTCTTTGGCGTTTTGCGAACAATCTATGCCGCTTTGCCGGAACTTGAAAAGACTCGCGGCAACATTGTGATCAACGGCAGTGTGGCAGGTTGGGTCGCATCGCCGGGAGGCTCGCCTTATGCGATGAGCAAGTTCGCGCTGCGCGGACTCGCGAATGCGATTACGCCAGAATTGCGCCGCGTCGGCGTGAAAGTCACCTTGCTCAGTCCGGGTTTTGTAGCAAGCAACTTTCGGCGCGTGGATAGCTCGGGCGAATTTCATCCCGGCGCAAAGGACCGCGCACCGGATTGGATTCAGATGCCGACCGATCTCGCAGTTCGCGAAATCCTCCGTGCTGTTGCACGGGGTAAACGCGAACAGATCGTTACATTCCACGGAAAGGTGCTCGTCAAGCTTGAACGTTTCCAGCCATGGCTGATTCGTATCCTGAACGAGAAATTCACTCCACGCTCACGCCAGTAGGTCTATGCGCTACTGAACCGTTACACTCGACGGCGCTGAAGGTGCCGAAGGTCCAGACGGGGTTTCGCCCGCGAATTCCACATTCATCCATTTCTCAATCGCCGTCATGTTCTGCGCACGCCCCAGAAAATTCTTCACCAGATCGTTCGCCGATTCCGACCCGCCCGGCTCGAGCACAAGACGCCGGTATCGCATGGGCGTTGGTCCCGCCAGCAGATTCTGCTGATCGAACTGCTGAAAGAAGTCCTCTGCGATCACCAAATCCCACATGTACGTATAATACGCTGACGAATAATTTGTGAGATGGTCGAACGAACTGTAAAAATCGCCGGTTTCCGGTACGAGTTTGAGCGGCGTATAGCGGCGTACATCGCTCATGACGACAGCATAAGGATCGATATCTTCCGGATCGCCCTTATACATCTCGTAGGAGATAGCTGCGAATGCGAGCTGCTGCGTGACGTAACCCGCCCGTCCGAACGCGAGCGCCCTGTTCATCTTCGTAACCAGGTCGGCCGGAATCGGTTCGCCGGTCTTGTAATTCTTCGCGAATTTCGCGAGCACCTGCGGACTGTGCATCCACTCTTCCAGCATCTGTGAAGGCGCCTCGACAAAGTCCTGCTCCATACTGATGCCGCTAATACCGGCCCACTCCTGCTGGCCGCCGAGAATGTGGTGCATCAGGTGGCCAAATTCGTGAAAGAATGTCACCGCGTCGTCGTACTCCATCAGGCCGGGATCGGTTGCCGTCGGCTTTGGCAAATTGCAGACGAGTATTGCTTCAGGCATCTGTTTGCCACGGATGCCGTCAAGAACTTGAGCCATTTCCGCATGAGTGTATTTGCCCGGCCGCGGATGCATATCCAAGTAAAATCGGCCAATCATCTTTCCACTATCGATCACGTCCCAGGTTTCAACGGACGGGTCCCACGAAGGCACATCGTGCTCCTGCCGGAAGCTGACGTGGAAAAGTGTCGCTGCCGTGTCGAGCACGCCTTGCTTTACTTCGTCATAAGGCAAGTAAGGTCGGATCGATTGCGAATCAAACGCATAACTTGAGCGGCGCAACTGCTCCTCGTAATAGCGATGCTCGTAGTCATAAACGTCGGTCGCCTTAGGATCGTTCTTCTGCTTTTGTGCAAGAATCATCGCGTATTCGCGCTGCATCGCGGGCTTTGCTGCGGAGCTCAATTGAGCGATGAAATTCTCCACGTTCTTTCCGGTAAGCGCCATTTTGTCGGCTGCGTTGTAGTCAGCCCATGACGAATATCCGAGCAGAGCTGCAATCTGATAGCGAATCTTCATCATGTCTTCGAGGACGGCCGTATTCTTGGGATACGCGCGCGTTTCGTACGTGGCCCAAAGTTTGTGGCGTAATTCGTCGCTCTTTGCGTAGTTCATCACCGGGAAGATATCGGGATACGCTGTTGTAATCTTGATTTTCCCATCAGGGCCTGGCTTGTGTCCGTCAATGTAGTCCTGGGGCAGGCCGGCCAGGCTCGCGGCATCGGTTTCAATCGATTTCTGGTCGTCGGCAATATTCCTTTCAAACAGTGACTCATCGTTGGTGAGCTGCTCGTTTAGCTTCTTCAGCTTCTCTCGAGTAGCTGCGTCCTTGTCGACGCCCGCCAGCCGGAATTCGAGCAGTTGCCGCCGGACATAATACCGGCTCGCGGCGTCGGCGTGAGACAGGTCGAGACCCGCGAGCGCTTTGTAAACATTTTGATTCAAGCTCAGAGCGGTTTGTGCTGCACTGGCTTTCGTTGTCATTGCGGTGGCATGATCGCGGAACGTGGCGTCCGGATGGACCTCTTCCACGATCTGCGCGAGATACAAGGAGGCGTTTAACTGACGCACGGCGTCGTCGAACGGCACGAGCGTGTTTTCAATCGTTCGCGGCCCTTTCGCGCTCACAAGCTGGTCGACCGACATCTGCGCGGCATCAAGGCGGGCGTTCTCCAGTTTTTCCCATTCCGCAACATTGGGATTCGACGCCCATACCGTCGGCTGGTTATACGGCACCTGCTGCGCACGAACCGCTACAGGAGCAAAGAAAGCGCATAGAGTGAGAGTCGCGAGCACATTTGTTTTTGGCATACGAAGCCTTTCAGGGGAAGCCGCGAGAAATGGCCGTTTAGACGTTCATAATGCCCGAACGTTAGTTATAGGGACAGGCCTAGCTCATCCGTCGTCTGCCATTTATTTCGAGCTATTGCTAGGTGCGCCGGCCGGGACTTCGGGATGCTTCGTCATCTCGGCGCCCGTAATGATCGCGGTTCGAAGCTGGCCGAAGAGATCGGTGAGCGTTGCTGGGGAGTGGGGAATCAAGAGAGTGTTGCTATGATCGTTTGCGGCAATATCCTTGAGCGTATCGAAATACTGTGTCATCAGAACGAGCTGCATCACATCCTGCGGCGTCGAACCGGGAACGGTCTTCGCGAAATCCTCGACGGAGTCCTTCAGGCCAGAAATAATCGCTTTTCGCTGATTGGCAATACCTTCGCCCTGGAGCCGCTTCGATTCCGCTTCAGCCTCCGCCTGCTTTACGAGCAGCAGCTTGTTCGTCTCCGCTCGTGACACGGTTGCTTCGCGCTCGCGTTGCGCGGCATTAATGTCGTTCATTGCCGCCTTCACCTTAGGATCGGGGACGATGTCCGAGATCAGCACCTTCACGATGGAATAGCCGTACTCTTTCATGGAAGCATCGAGACTATCGCGTAAATCGCCCGCGATATCGGCCTGATTGATGAAAGTATCGTCGAGCTTCATCTTAGGCACGTGTCCAAGCACCACGTTGTAGACCATCGACTCGATCTGCTTTACCGGATCGGACAGCTTGTAGTAAGCGTCAGCCACAGATTCGGGAATCACTTTGTACTGGATCGAAACGGGAATCTGAACGAACACGTTGTCCTGCGTCTTCGTTTCCACCTGCACATCAAATTGCTGCACACGCATGCTCATGCGCTGTACGACGCTCTCGATGTAAGGGGTCTTCCAGTTCAATCCCGGACCCGCCACGCGAGCGAATTTGCCGAGTCGCTGCACGATGGCTACCTGCGCAGTCTCGACCGTGAAGAACGAGCCGAGGATCACGCTCAGGCAGAAAATCAGGATAATCGAGCCGACAATCAGGAAGAAGCCGGTTGCCACTTCCATATTCACCTCCCAGGCTGACGTCAAATCCTAGGTATCGAATCACTTAATTGCGCGACATTGTACACGCGAAGCTGCGCAGCGGATCACTCAAATTTCAGAGCCTGTGATCTTCGATACCTTTGACTTGCGTCATGGAAAAGGCTTAACTTTAACCATTATGGGCCTGCGTGAAATCGTGGATCGCTATCTGGCGGCGGCCGGCGGCTACAGCAAGGTGATACCGATTTCTGCGCTTAAGCTGCCACGCGCGGAAGCAGAGAAGGCATTCAACGCGCTCGACGAGGACTATAACATCAGCCGCTACATTCACTTTGTCTGTGCGGCCGGCGCGGATTACAGCATCAACGGCTTTCCCCAATCTCACATTTCAATCGATTCCGATATTCAATCCATTCTGTAACTTGAAAGCGTGAGGCCTCACAGATATGCCGTCGAAGAAAACTGTACCGGCAAAAGCGTCCGCACCGCAGCTAGTTGCGCTTGTCGCGGAACAGTGGAAACGCGAAGTTCCCGAGGGCTATCTGCCAAAAATTTGCGATTCGCTCGATTTGCTTTCCGACGAAGAAATCTGGTGGCGTCCGAACGATTCCGCGAATAGCGTCGGGAATCTCATATTGCACCTTTGCGGCAATATCAGGCAGTGGATCATCTCCGGGCTTGGGGGAGTCGATTTCGTTCGGAAGCGCGATCTGGAGTTTTCCGAAAAAGGGCCGATCGCGCGCGAGAAATTGATCGCGCAACTCCGCGACACCGTGCGCGAAGCCTCCGCGATTGTTACGCGGCTGTCGGAGGCGGAGCTTGTAAGTCATTATGACATACAGGGGTATGACGTCACTGGATACGAAGCGTCGATCCATGTGGCGTCGCATTTTGCTTATCACGCGGGCCAAATTATTTATGTGGCTAAGATGAAGCGCGCGAAGGATTTAGGATTTACGAAACTTCCGCCGCTGCCTCCCGAAACGAAAAAGGTGCGCGCCTGATTGCGTCGGCGCGCCGACATTTCAGGCGAAGCTTGAATATCTTCCGCGCAAAATTGTGGCAATTGTGGCCACTTTGGCGCCTTAAAAGCGGCTTAAAGAGCCAATTTTGGCGCGAAATGGCGCGTTTGGCGCCATAAAAATCGCTAATATTAGAAGAAGCGAGTTCTTCAGCGCAGCCCTTGCCATCTACCGCTTATCGGACGGGCGGGTTAAACGAAAACTGTGGGTCCACGTCCACGGGAATATCTTTTCCCTTCGCAAGGGCGGCTGTGAGTTCCGGCGGCATCACCGCGTACTTCTTGAACCAGGTCTCGGCCCGCGCACGGTCGCCGGTAGCTTCCTGTTCGAGCAATTCCTTTGCCAAGGATGCAATCGCGCTCGGCATTTTGGCGAAGTCAATTTCATAGAGCCCGTTTGCGCCGCGGCGGATCGCGCCCTGCGCCAGAAAATAATTGAACTCCATCATTTCCGCTTGGCCGTGTGCTTCCGCGATTCCAAATCGCACCGTGCGAAAAATCCCCGCGACCATTGAAGCGTAGACCATATTGCGCTTCTCGGCGGAGATCACGCCGTGTTTGATCAGCCAGTCCATGCAAAGTTCTCCGACGATGTCTGCCTTGGCTTCCTCAAGCGCTGAATATTGAGGCCCAATCGCTTCGCGAACGTCGGCTTTTCCCTTCGCTGTACGCGCATACACCGGGCCGAGTCCGTGCGAAATCTCATGCAGAACTGTATCGTCGAGGTATCCTTCGCCCGTTGCCATGCCCGCCTGATCTGGAACCATCACGCGCTTGGCGAGCGGCAGGATGATGTAGTTCACGCGGGCGTCCATGAAATTCTTCCAAAATATTTTCTTTGAGCCTTTCTCTTCGTGAATGCGCGCGTCGTTCGGAAGGTTATCCGCGACAGCCTGATAGCCGTGCAACAAATCTCCCGAGCGATAAATCGCATCGACCACTTCCATCGGCGATTGTTTCCCGCGGTTTGAAGGCAGATCGGCTGCGGAGAGCGGCAACGATTCCTGGAGTTGCGGCACGTATTGTTGAAACACACTGAGCTTTTTGCTTTCCGCGTCGTTGCGGATCATGACGGAGGCGCCATACGAAGTCTTCACGCCAAGAAATGAATCGAGATATGTCTCATACGGGGCGAAGATCACATCGAATTTTGGCTTTTCCAGATCGAGCCATTGCACGTCGCTATCGAAATAATTGTCCGTGAGCAGCGCATCGGCGCGCATGCGAAGGAATTTCGCAAAGGCCGGGTCGGGCGAAAGCGCGGCGGCGTCACGCAAATCCTGGGCCATCGGATCGACAAATTCCTTATAAGCCACGTGGTAGGGAACCGCTTCGAGCGCATTCCCTTTGCGGACAACAATCGTTTGCGGATTGTAGAGCGCGGCTCTTTCATTGGGATGCGCTGCAACGTACGAATCAAATTCCGCTTTGGTCAGATTCTCAGGAAAAAGACCGCGCCCCGGCGGCATCGGCTGCGTTCCGACGAATGGCGCATTGTCTTCGATCAAATCGAAGCGGCTGCCATTGATGCGCAGATATCGCCGCAAAAGAATGTCCTGCGGATTCGTGCTCTTTTCGACTTGAAGATAAAGCTTCAAGCCTTCCGGGTCGCTTTGCCGCCAGAAGGCGTCGTCGAGCAGCGCCGAAGCATCGACGAGCTTGGCCACCATCTTTCTCTCATTGGCCGAAAGTCCGGCGCCATTGAAAGGAATTTTCACCTGCTTGAATTTTGCGACGCGCTCGGCCAGGTCCGGCACAACATGCCAATCCGCGGAAATCGCTTTCGGCGTGGCCGGGGCGTTCTTCGCCGGCTTGGTTTGAGAATGTGCCGTGATGGCTCCGAATAAAAATGCGCCGACTGCTGCGATAAGAAGAAATCTTAGCCAGTCTTTCATGCACAACATCTTAGTGCAGAAATCCAGAACCGCAAGGGAGTGACGGGAACTTCTGGGCCGGGGCTCGGCCGCCACACTGCCGCTCATGTTCCATGTGAGCCGCCACATGACTCTGTGCCGCGGCTACGGCGCTAGTTCGTGCTCAAATCGAGCGTGATCTTCGATAAGCATAATCCCTGAAAATTGCGCGCCCAAAAAATTGCTGGTCCTTTCGAACGTGTGTGTCGGCTACGGCTTGATCGCTCTTCGGCACTGCACCTTTAGAACGTGATGATGCAAAGGCTGCCGCGCTGAAGACTGCCGCGCTACGTTTAAATCTTGACCCCGTACAGTGAAGACATTCCCATTCCCAACTCCCACAGCCTGCTGCAGCCCGCGCTGCGGGTGTATATTGCCTAGGGGCGTAGTTGGGGGACAGGATGGCTCGCATGAATCGGCTGATGTTAATTGCGTCGCTAGCGGCATTCGCGTTGGGTGCACTGCCGACCGCTAGCGCGAGGCAAACGCCGTCAAAGCCGGAACAACAGAAGCAGTCGCCTCTCGTGAAAACGATTCGCGACACCGGATTCGTGCAGGTACAAGCGCCTGGCTTTAACGACCTCACGCCTGAGCAAAAGCTCGATGCGTATTGGCTTTCCATGGCGGCGATCGCGATCAACCCGATTGCCTATGACCAGAATTCCGTCTACGGTCTGCGCGAAAAGCATCTGCTCGAAGCGATCCTGACGCACTCGAAAGGCATTTCTCCCGCCGTTCTCGAAAAGATCAGAAATTACACGATGCTTTTCTGGGGCAACCAGGGGAATCACAACGAATTCAGTTCCGTGAAATTTCTGCCCGATTTTACTTCGGCCGAACTGAGAGCCGCGGCACAGCAGGCTCTCAAAAACGGCGCCTCGCTCGGCACATCGGCTGAGCTCGATGCAGAACTGAAAACGCTGGAAAAGCCATTTTTCGATCCCAAGTTTGAGCCGATGCTCACGTACAAGAATCCGCCCAATGGCGAAGATCCCTTGCAAGCAAGCTCTGTGAACTATTATTCCGGGCTTACCATGAAGGACCTGGCCGGCTTCACGGACCATTACGAGCTAAATTCACGGCTCGTAATGAACAACGGCAAAATCGAACAGCAGATTTATCGTGCCGGCACGCCCGACGGCAAAATTCCTCCCGGTCTCTACGCGCGCCAACTCAAGCAGGCGATCGGCTTTCTGCAAAACGCGCGCCAGTATGCGCCCGATTCGCAAAAGAAAGTGATCGACGATCTCATCCGCTATTACGAAACCGGCAACCGTGCCGACTGGATTCAGTGCGGCATTGATTGGGTCCACGACCACACGAATCCCGATTTTTCCAATGGCTTTGTGGAAGTCTACAAAGACCCGCGCGGCCTGAAAGGCGCGATTCAGGGTTTCGTCAGCGTGACGGATACGACCATGAGCAAACTGGCGCAGGAACTTGCTGCAAATGCCGCGTATTTCGAGCAGCGCGCGCCGTGGCTGGATAGATACAAGAATCCGCACCCGACTCCACCCGTCGTCAACGCGGTACAAATGGTGATCGAGACCGGGGATTTCGAAGTGAACACCATCGGCGACAATCTTCCAAACGAACCCGAAATCCACCAGAAATATGGATCGAAGAGCTTCATCATTACAAGTTCGAGCCGCGCCTTTGACGACGTGCAGGGTGACAAGGTGAATGACGAGTTCGCCTATTCGCCCGAGGAAAAAGCGCGTGCCGCGAAATACGGCGATCTAGCAGGCGATCTCTTCACCTCCATGCACGAAGTGATCGGCCACGGCTCGGGTATGATCAGTCCGAAACTGACCCACGATCCCGCCTACTACATTAAGGAATACTATTCCAC
>DATEGW010000015.1:0-4890 GCA_035279845.1 Candidatus Acidiferrales bacterium
GATGCGAAAGCGCCCGTTTAGCACGATGCTCACCGCTTCGGTGTAAATGCGATGCTCCTCGCGCAAAATTTTTGCCGAAAGTGTCTCCACTGTATCGGCATCTTCAATCGGAACCGCTGCTTGCATCACAATCGGCCCCGCGTCTAAATTCTCATCCACGAAGTGAACCGTGCATCCCGAAATTTTCGCGCCGTGTTCGAGCGCCTGCCGCTGCGCCTCCAGCCCCGGAAACGCAGGCAGCAGCGAGGGGTGAATGTTCAGAATGTGATTCGGAAACGCGGCGACAAAATACGGCGAAATCAGGCGCATATAACCCGCAAGGCAAACCAGATCGACACCCGCCGCCTTCAGCGCCGCCACAACCAGCTTGTCATAGGCCTCGCGCTCCAGCCCTTTCGACGGAATCGCTCGCGCCGCAATGCCTCGCGCGCGCGCCCGCTCCAGTCCCGGCGCGTTTTCGCGATTGCTCAAGACAAGGGCAATCTCGGCGCCCGGAATCTTCCCCGCCGCAACGCCCTCCGCCAGCGCCTCAAAGTTCGACCCGCGCCCCGAGAGCAGCACACCAATTTTTTTCGTCATAATTTTCAAGCTAGCGAAATTAGCACACTTCGGCGAAGCGGCAAAACCGCCAGATCGCGTTATGACTTTTAAGTCTGGATTACCGAATTACAGTGAAAGTTTCCCTGAATACAGTACGCGGGGCTTGCCGCGCTGGCCATTCTCAATGCGCCCGATGAAGTAAAATTTCTCGCGCCGCCGCCGCAGCTCGCTCTCCACACTCGAAACGCTCTTCGCGGGCACGACGAGAATCATCCCGATTCCCACGTTGAACGTTTGCAGCATTTCGTCGCGCTCGATTTTCCCGACTTTCGCCAGATACTTGAAAATCGGCAGCACCGGCCACGATCCCAATTCGATCACGGCCTGCACATTTCGCGGCAGCGCCCGCGGCAAATTCCCGGTAATCCCGCCGCCGGTGATATGCGCCATCGACGACACCCACCCGCGTGCCAAAATGTTTTTCAACAGCGGCCAATACGCCCGATGCGGCTTGAGGAGCTCCGCCCCGATCTTTCCGCCAACGTCCGCCACATACGCATCCGGCTCGTGTCCCGCCACTTCAAACGCGAGCTTCCGCGCCAGCGAATACCCGTTGGTGTGTAATCCGGTGGAAGGCAGCCCGATCAGCGCATCGCCTGCCTGCACGCGTTTCGGATCGAGCTGCTTGCTCTTCTCCACCGCGCCCACGATAAATCCAGCCAGATCGTACTCACCCTCTTGATAAAAACTCGGCATCTCCGCCGTTTCGCCGCCGATCAACGAACATCCCGCCTGCTTTGCCGCGCGGCTCATGCCCTCGATCACCTGCTCCACGATCCGCGGCTCGACTTTCCCCATCGCCAAATAATCGAGAAAAAAGAGCGGCTCGGCGCCCTGCGTCAAAATATCGTTCACGCAGTGATTCAAAATATCCGCGCCGACCGTCGAATGAATCCCCGTCGCGAACGCGATCTTTAGCTTCGTCCCGACGCCGTCCGCGCTCGCCACTAGCACCGGTTGCTTCCAGCGCTCATAATCCAGCTCGAAGAGCGCCCCGAAGCCGCCGATGGGCGTCAACACGCCGCGGCGAAACGTCTTGCCCGCCATGGCGGCAATCCGCCGCTTGGCTTCATCTGCAACGGTGATATTTACGCCTGCGTCGGCGTAGCGCATGTGTGCTCGTTTTCCCGAGGGGAGGGGCGGCTTCTCACTAGAAGATCAGACTTCCCGAAAAATGGCTACCAGAAAATGTGAAACAGCCGGTGCCAACGAATCGTGCTCGGATGAATAATCGCATTCGCGTACGCCTCGAAGCGCTCCGGCAAATGTCCCGGATCCCACGCGCCATCCGGCGCCTTAATCGACATATAAATCATCACTGGCGTCCCGATAACATCCGACCGCGGCACGAATCCCCAGTAGCGGCTGTCGTTGGAGTTATCGCGGTTATCGCCCATCATAAAATACTCATTGGCCGGCACCACGAGTTCGCCGTTTACCGTATTCTTCGCCAGTTCCTCGGCCCATTCCGGGCGGTCGACGAAGTTCGGCGCCATTTCAGCAGCTTCCGCCGGAAAATTTTCCGATGTGTATTCCTGATAGTCCGGCTGATGCTTTATGTAGGGCTCGTTGAGCGCCTTGTCATTCACATAAACTTGCCCGCCCACGATCTTGATGTGGTCCCCAGGCACTCCGACGCACCGCTTGATGAAATCCGGAAAACCCTGGTCCGCCAGTGGCGCGCGAAACACGATAATCTGCTGCCTTTTCGGATTCCGCCACAGCGGCTCGTGTATCGACGTAAACGGAATCCCAATATCGTATCCAAACCGGCTCACAATCAAATGATCGCCGATCTGTACCGTCGGTTCCATCGAGCCGCTTGGAATTACACGCGCCTGTACGAATGCACCCTCTATAAAAAGAAACGCTACGATTACCCAAAACCACGAAACAACTTCGATCCATACTCGCTGCGCCGCCGTCGTTCGTACCACTTCGGTTCTTTCGCGATCGGCAGGCAACGCCTGTTCCACGTCAGCATTCACGATGAGCCTCCACTTCCAATTGCACCAGCTCTGTCGGGTAGCTGCCCGTGTAGCAGGAGGTGCAGAATTTTCTCTCCCCGGTATCGCGCACGGCCGCCCGCAACGATTCCAAAGATAAATAACCTAACGAGTCCGCTCCTAAAAAGTTACGTATTTCCTCGACGGAATGTTTCGAGGCAATCAATTCATCGCGCCGCGGCGTGTCCACGCCGTAATAGCATGGCGAAATCGTCGGCGGGCACGAAATCCGCATGTGAACCTCTGTCGCACCCGCTTCGCGTACCATGCGCACAATCTTCCGGCTCGTTGTGCCGCGCACCAGCGAATCATCCACCAAGATCACGCGCTTGCCTTCCAGCATGCGCCGCACCGGATTTAGCTTGAGCTTCACGCCGAAATCGCGGATCGCTTGTTCCGGTTCGATAAACGTCCGCCCGACATAATGATTGCGGATCAGCGCCATCTGAAAGGGAATTCCCGACTCTGCCGAATATCCAATCGCCGCCGGCACACCCGAGTCCGGCACGGGCGCCACCAAATCCGCGTCCACCGGATGCTCGCGCGCCAGCAATCGCCCCAACTGCTCACGGCTCTCGTTTACAGGGCGCCCAAATACGATGCTGTCAGGCCTTGAAAAATAGACGTGCTCAAAAATACAGTATTGATGCTGCTTTTCCGGCGCGAAGCGAATCGACTCCAGTCCGCTGCGCGAAATCCGCACCATCTCGCCCGGTTCCACCTCGCGCACATATTCCGCATCGATCAAATCAAAAGCGCAAGTCTCCGAGCCCGCCACCCACGCTCCATCGATTCGTCCCAATGCGAGCGGCCGGAATCCGCGCGGATCGCGAATCGCATACACTTCGTCGCGTGTCAGCAGCAGCAGCGAATACGCGCCCTCGACTTGGCTCAACGCATCCGCAATCGCGCCCGACAAATTCCGCGCCGAACTCCGCGCGATCAAATGTACGATCACTTCGGTGTCGCTCGTCGTCTGGAAAATCGAACCGCGATGCTCCAGCCTGCGCCGAATTTCCAAAGCATTCGTCAAATTGCCGTTATGCCCCAGCGCGATCTTGCCCTTATTGCAATCGATCACGATCGGCTGCGCATTCGTCAGCGTCGTATCGCCCGCCGTTGAATAGCGCGTGTGCCCGATCGCCACGTCGCCCGGTAGTTGCTTGAGTACCCCAGGCGTGAAAATCTCTTGCACATGACCGAGTGATTTGTGGACGTGAATATCCAGCCCATTCGAAGAGGCGATTCCCGCCGACTCCTGTCCGCGATGCTGCAAAGCGTAAAGCCCCAAATACGTAAGCTTCGCCGCCTCCGGATGCCCAAACACACCAAACACGCCGCAATGATCGTGGAAATGTTCGTCTTCGAGGATATGGAGGGTCGACATTAAGAAAGTGCTTCAGACTGCGTGGCACAAACCACCCTTGGCTGTGCTCTCAAACAAAAACCGCTATCGTAATCGAACCAGCAAAACTTGTTACGATTCCAGAACGTCAGGAAGCGATTCAGCCCAAGGCTTCTGGAACGAATCGATTCTTCCCCGAATTCCCGCCTGTGCGCTTCCGCACTCTAAATGAAATTCTCCGCGTGTCACCGTTCCCACGCGCGAAGCGCTCACCTTGTATTGTGCCGCAATCGACTGAATGCGGGCAAGCAAAGCCGGAGACGCCGAAACCGTCGCACGTGCACCGCGCTCTCCAAAGAGCGCGTATTCAGTAGGCCCGTCCGCCGGTACCTTCACTTCAGCCGAGAGCCCGTCGCTCCCAAAGCAGCTTTCCGCAATCGTTACCGCGAGCCCGCCGTCGCTCACGTCGTGCGCCGAGAGAATCACCTTCTCGGATGCCAGGTCAACCAAGCAATTGATGAGTCGCTTCTCCGCATCCAGATCGATGGCAGGTGGCTCTCCCGCCACAACACCCTGAATGAACTTCGCATATTCAGATGACGACAATTCCCGGGCCCGCGAATCCTGTGAATAGGCTGCGCGTCCTGCATCCAGCAGCACAATCGCATCGCCCTCATTGCGAAACGCCGATCCCACTGCGCACTCCGCGTCCTCGATAATTCCGAGCACGCCAAGAATCGGCGTCGGATAAATCGCCTTGCCGAGCGTCTCGTTATAAAAACTCACGTTGCCGCCGGTGATCGGCGCTTCCAACGCAGTGCAAGCCTCGGAAATTCCATCAATCGCTTGTGTGAACTGCCACATCACCTCCGGCTTTTCCGGATTGCCGAAGTTCAGGCAATTCGTCGCCGCCACAGGACGCGCCCCGGTACAAGCCAC
>DATEGW010000016.1:0-29279 GCA_035279845.1 Candidatus Acidiferrales bacterium
TAGCTGATGATCGCCAGTTCGACCGCTACCACCAGCACAGCCACGATAAACGCCACATGAAAACTCGGAATCAGAAAGGGTAGCGTATGCCCGAGGCCGCCAGCGGCGGTCATCGCGCCCGTCACGATGCCGCGAAAGAGCGGTCTGCCGCGCCCCGTGAGAGAACCATCGTCCGAGAGCGCTTCCGCGAATGCCATGGAAATTCCAGCGCCCAGCGATGCCGCAAGGCCAACCAAAAATGCGTCGTGGGTTGCACGCGTTGCAAACGCGGCGGCGAAAATCGGCGCGAGCGTCGAAACCGAGCCGTCCATCAATCCCGCCAGGCCCGGCTGCACGACTTGCAACACAAAAAGGCGGCGCTGCGATTTTTCCTCTTCTGCGCGCGCTTCGCCCGTTAGGTGCGTCTCCTCAAGTGTTTCCGCATATGCCGAATGTTGGCGTTCGATCTCGATTAGGTCGCTTAGAAGCTTCCGCGTGGGCGCGTCGGTCACGCGTTCAAGGGCGCGTTCGTAAAATCGGCGCGTTTCGGCTTCCATGATGGCCACTTGTTTTCGCACGGTGTTGATGCCGAGCGGTCGCACCAGCCAAACCGGCCGCCGCTCCACGAATCCGCGGACATCCTGAGCGCGCACGAGCGGGATGTGATCGCCAAATCGGCGCTGATACATTTCCAGCAGGCTCTGGCTATGTTTATGTTCCTCGACTTGCATCTCCTCGAAGACTTTCGCTGTCGAAGGATAGGTTTCGCGTAAACCATCCGCAAAATCGCCGTAGATCCGGCTGTCTTCCTCTTCAAGTCGAACCGCAAGCGCAAGGATTTCGCGTTCGCTCAGGTCTTTGAAGTTCTTTTTCGGCATGGCTCCGAGTATCCTTCCAGAAGGCGAGCGTCAGGCTTGCGATTATATCCGCGCCGCCCTAAATTTCGAGGTCCGCTTGACTGAAATAGACTTAAATGTAGAGCCGCGGTCTTCAGCGCGGCACTTGCGGCTTCGGCGCAAACGATACCTGGCTAGGTATATTTTGGTCCGCGCTCGTTCAGTCGAAGCGACGACCTATCTTTACGCGCAAGAACCAGCGCCATCGGCGCGGCACAACTTAGCCCAGCGGGTGAGCGCCCGATAATACCGAGCACCGTAGGTGCGGCACAAAGTTCATCCATGCGCCGAAGCCTTCTCAAGCTCATACAACGGAGAACAAATGCCAGAAAATATCGCCTTCATCGGCCTGGGAAGCATGGGCGAACCCATGGCCGCAAACCTGCTCGCCGCAGGCCATAAAATAACGGTCTACAATCGCACTGCCTCGAAGGCTGCTCCCCTGAAAAGCAAAGGCGCCGCCATAGCTGCAACTGCTGCTGAGGCTGCCACGCCGGGTGGCATTGTCTTCACCATGCTTTCAGACGATCGCGCTCTTGATGCGCTCTGCTCGGAGAAGCCTCCTTTCGTCGAAAAGCTCGGCAAAGGTGGCCTTCACGTATCGCACAGTACAATCTCGCCGGCCACATCGAAGCGGCTTGCCCAGGAACACCGCAAATATGGCGTTGATTTTGTCGCCGCTCCCGTTTTTGGACGCCCCCAAGCCGCAGCCGCCGCGAAGCTCTGGATCTGCGCTTCTGGTCCGGCCGCCGCTCGCGAAAGAATTCGTCCGCTTCTGGCGGCTGTTGGCCAGCGTACCTTCGATTTTGGCGAAGACGTGGGCGCCGCCAATGTCGTGAAGATATGCGGTAATTTCATGATTGCTTCGGCTCTTGAAGGCATGGCGGAAGCTTTCACGCTGGCAGAGAAAAACGGTGTCGATTCCGCGGCCTTGGCGGAAATGATGGGCTCCACTCTTTTCGCCTGCCCGATTTATCAGATTTACAGCAACTTGCTTAACGCTGGTAAATTTCAAGACGCAGGGTTTCGCCTCCTGCTAGGTCTGAAAGACGTGAACCTCGCCGTCGATACCGCCGAAGCGAGCGCCATGCCCTTACCCTTGGGGAGTCTGCTCCGTGATCGCCTGCTTGCCTCCGTCGCCAAGGGCCGCGGTGAGTGGGATTGGACTGCGATCATGCTGGACATTGCCGAAGATTCAGGCTTGCGCAAGGCCGCCGTAGGATGAAAGCGCCCGATGAAAGCCTGTCTTCTTCGCGCGACGGCAGACATTCATACGAATCCGCTCGTCTATACCGAGATACCGGATCCTAGACCGGGCCGCGGCGAAGTGCTCGTGCGTGTGAAGACGTGCGGCGTGTGCCGCACGGATTTGCATGTGATCGAGGGCGAACTCGCGCCGCGTAAATCTCCCGTGATTCCCGGCCATCAGATTGTCGGTGAGATTGCGGAGCTGGGCGACGGGGCAAAACGATTCCGCCCGGGCACGCGCGTCGGCATCCCCTGGCTTCATCAGGCGGACGGCACTTGCGAGTATTGTCGTACTGGCATGGAAAATCTTTGCGACAACCTCTCCTTCACCGGCTACACCGTCGATGGCGGATATGCCGAATGCGCCGTTGCGCCCGAAGATTTCGTTTATCCGATTCCGAAAGGTTTTCCCGATGAACAAGCAGCGCCGCTGCTCTGCGCCGGAATCATTGGCTTTCGCTGTTTGCGTCTTTCCGGCGTAAAAAAGGGATCGCGGCTCGGCTTTTACGGTTTTGGTTCAGCCGCTCACGTGGCAATCCAGGTGGCGCTGCACTGGGGTGTGGAAGTTTACGCGTCCACGCGCGGCGAAAAGCATCGGCAGCTCGCCAAAAAGCTCGGCGCGATTTGGACGGGCGATACGCTCGCCGTTCCGCCGGTCAAACTCGACGCGGGAATCGTCTTTGCGCCTGCCGGCGAAATTGTTCCAGCGGCTTTGAAGGCGCTCAAAAAAGGCGGCGTCCTTGTCTTGGGCGGCATTCACATGAGCCCAATCCCGCAGTTCGATTACGATTTGCTTTATCAGGAGCGCGTAATCCGCAGCGTGGCCAACAATACGCGCGACGACGGCAACGATTTCCTGCACGTTGCCGCCGAAATTCCCATCCGCACGCAAGTGAAAACCTACCCGCTTCACGAAGCGAACATCGCTCTCAATAACCTGAAAGCCGACCGCATCAACGGCTCCGCCGTCCTCGATTGTTCCTGATTGCCGCCGCCTGAAATATTGTTGTGTAGATTTTCTCCTCGCATTGAAGCCACGCGCGGCCGACTTGTCTTTTGGTCAGGCGCCTTTGAATTTGGCTCTTCTGTTGGCTCGCATTATTTAACGGCAAATTATTCGAGGGGCGGGCTGTCCGCGGTCGCGCTGTCGCCTCTGTCGTACCGAATCACGCCGGTTTGATCGATGAAAAAACTGCGCTGTCCAGTAGTTCCGCGGGCAATCGGATCGGCGGTCACCGAAAAGCCGGCCACACCTGGAACACTGCAGCCGCTTCCTTCGAGTCTGCTCGCCACTGATTGTGGCACTGGACCGGACGACGGGTCATAGGTAAACACGTATCCGCTGCGCATGCCGCTGGCGAGCTGGGCGCTAATTAAGCCAGCGTGATCACATCTGGGTACGCCAATTCCGGCTAGCATCTCCAGATTCGCGGGATAGCCGTTCTTGTAAGTCTCGGAATAGTTGACGGACGCCTGATATATCGTACGCAAGGATCCGACGGCCGATGCTTCATTGGCTGCCATGCGCGATCGAAGCAGATTGGGAATGGCAATCGCGGCAACAATAAGAATCAACGGGATCATTACGATGCCCAGATAGCCAAGGACGAGACCGCCCACCGCGATGCAGTGTCCCTTAAGCCGTCCGGCAGATTTGCGAATGTCCGAGAGCGAAATGTGGCCGAGGATAATTGCGGCAAGGGCCGCCGGGAAAAAGAAAAACAGGAAGCCACAGACCAGACTCGCGACGGCCTTGCCGCTCGTCTGCTCCGGCTGGATATAGCCATCGCCAGCCGCGCCACCTGTTGAAACCGGAGCGCCAGCCGCGACCGGCGGTGTGGCCGGGGTATCTGGCGTTTGCAGCGCGGTTCCGCACTTGCCGCAAAACCTCGCTTCATCTGTGTTCAGCGAACCACAGTGGCCGCAAAACATGCTCCCTCCTCAAAATGTCAAATCGATTCTCCGTAGTTATCGCTTCCCAAGAGTAATGTCAACGAATGACAGGGTTGTGGTTGCGAAAGCGAAGCAGTCGCGCAACAATACGAAATTTAAGTGCGCAGAGCGGCCAAAATTGGCATTTTTTGGCTTTTTAACGCGTTTAAGGCGATTTTAAGTGGCAATTTGCGTCAACGCGGTTGACGCAGTTGCGGCAATTGCAGATTGAGATGAGGAGCAAAATCTCGCGGCAAAATTGGCGCGAATTTCGTTGAAGAGATCGGGTGAGTTGGGAGGCGAATGGCTGCAACTGATTGTGTAATCATCATTTTAGCGGCGGGCAAGGGAACGCGCATGCGTTCCGAGCAGGCGAAGGTGCTGCACCTCGCCGGCGGACTGCCGCTGCTTGAGCACGTGATCCGCGCCTGCCGAGCATTGAAGCCATCGCAAGTCATTGCAGTGATTGGACATCAGGCCGATGTCGTCGGCCCGGTGGCGCAGCGCCTCGGCGCAAAAACCGTCATTCAGCAGCCCCAGCGAGGCACTGGCCACGCTGTCCAGATTGCCCGGCGCACGATTCGCGGCAATGCGAAATTGGCAATTGTGCTTCCCGGCGATGCGCCATTAGTGCGCACAGAAACCCTTCAAAATCTGCTGGATACGCATCGTCGTGGAGAAGCGGCCGCTACGGTTCTTTCGGCAGAGCTTGATGATCCGCGCGAATACGGCCGCATCGTTCGCGATTCGGAAGGGCGCGTCCAAGCGATCGTTGAAGAGAAAAGCGCGACCGACCAACAAAAGCTGATTCGCGAAGTGAATTCCAGTTTCTACTGCTTCACACTCGCGAAGCTTTGGCCGTGCCTGAACGCGCTTCGTCCCGACAATGCACACAAAGAGCTGTATCTCACTGATGCAATTGGCCTTTTACGGGAACGCAGTGAACGCGTGCTCGCGGAAATCGCACCGGATCCCAAAGAGATTTTCGGCTGCAACACCCGGATGCAGTTGGCAGAAATCGATCGGATCTTGCGCGCGCGCAAAACGACGCAACTGATGGACGCGGGCGCCACGATCTATCTGCCGGAAACCGTTGTTGTCGATGCAGACGTTACGGTCGGTGCGGACACGGTAATCGAACCGGGCGTGCACCTGCTTGGAAACACGCACATTGGCGGGGGCTGCCATATTGGTACGGGCTGTGTTTTGAAGGACATGCGAGTTGATGACGACGCGAATATTTTGCCGCACTGCGTGTTCGAATCGAGTCGCGTCGGCTCGGGAACAAACCTCGGGCCGTTTACACGGCTGCGTCCGGGCGCCGATTTGCGTGCGAATGTTCATCTCGGAAATTTCGTGGAAGTGAAAAACTCCGTCATCGGCGAAGGCTCTAAGGCAAATCATCTCAGCTACATAGGCGACGCCACCGTTGGCAAAAAGTCGAATATCGGCGCGGGCACGATCACCTGCAATTATGACGGAGTAGCGAAACACAAGACAGTGATTGGAGACCAAGTGTTCATCGGCAGCGACTCGGCGCTAGTGGCTCCGGTGCGAATCGGCAGTGGTGCCTATGTTGCTGCCGGGTCAGTGGTTACGGACAATGTCCCACCCGATGCGCTGGCTATTGCACGCGGCCGCCAAGTGAACAAAAAGGGTTGGGCCAAAGCCAAACGCGCCGAAATGGCCCGTGCAAAGCACACAAAATCCAAACCGGCCACGCGAAAATCGGGCCGATAACCTTCAAAAATCGCGGCAATATCGTCAGGATTTTTCAGTCGTTGAGCCGACAAAAATCGCGACAGCGCTGCCGCGAAATTCCGTCCAAGGCCCGCCAGCAATCGTGCCAGTAGTGACGCGAGATTTCGCGTCAAATTGTCGCCATTGTGCACCCTGAAACTGTCTAAAAATGCCAGTTTTCGCCGCATTTGCCGCCATAAAACGCGCTAAATGTCTCTTCCTCAAAACGGCTTCGCACGCAGCATTAAAGAGCGGCACCGTATCCCTCCCGGGGTCGAAAAGCGATGCGGTGAGAAAGCGCACAGAGCTGGATTTGGTCGAAGGGAACACAGCAAGCAATGCAATACGGTGTTCGCAACGCCCGAGGAGAAGAAGTCGGACAAACGCATTGCAATGGCTATTGGAGTAAATCCGGTTCGCTAGTTCACGGAGTGCGTGCGCGCCGATCAGCTTCGGTCGGTGAGCAGCTTGGCTCCATCGGCTAGAGTCGTGTTTGGTGGGAGGAGTTTGTAGTCGCTGCGTGTTTCGTCCTGGTGGACGCTGATGCTCTTGAAGAACAAAGCCTTGCCCTGCATATCGACGTACAACCTGATGATCTCCCAGTGGCCCGGGACGACTTCCTTTTGAACGACATGGAAGCGGCCACCCTTATCCAGGTGACCTAGGACGCCGCCCCAGCCGAATTCGACTTCGTGGCTCAGGTGACCGTCGATTTCCTCGAGCCGATCTTCTTTCGTATCTACCCATATCATGCCGGACATCGCCTGAAAGACCTCCGCCTCGTGGGATGAAGGGTGGAAATCGGGATTCGGCCGGACATCCAGCGCCTGCAAACCTCCTCGCTTACTGCCATACTTTGCGAGCAATGCCTGGGGAAGTAGGCGAAGCATTTGCTCGGCTTTATCGGCATCTTGCGACTGATCCTGCTCCGCTTTGATCGCTTCGTCGGGATGGGCGACCAAGTAGCGGATATGGTCTCTTTGCTGTTTCTCTTCCTCTTTGCTCACATGCTTGCCATTTTCAACCAGCTTCAGCGTGAGAATTCCGTGCCGTGTTTCGACGATCTCCTCGCTTGTGTCTTGGCCGGATGTCCGCATTACGCTTGTGTATTTCCAGAGGTAATTGTCGTTCTTATCGGCTGCAAGCTCGTTGTCGACGACTTTTTCCAAAAGCTGCTGCGCCGAAAAGCTGCGATTTTGGGGTTTATTTTCGTGGCGGGTATCTGCGGTACCGACAGTGAATTCGCCGACGGCAAATGTCGCGAGCACGAGCGCCGTGAATGGGAGGAGGTTTCGCACGTATTGTTGTGAACAGCTCAGATTTCCGAACACCACCAAACGAGTGGAGCCGCGAGGGCCTAGCTCCAGTTAGCTCTTATGTGTGCGTCAGTCTCAATACAGAAATCCCCTTAATGAATTTGAAAGCTGGATGCGCTTCCGCAGTGGAAACGGGCATATAATGACGCCGATTCCGACGTGAACGTTACCGGCGCCTATAAAGCGCGATGTGCTCGCGGGGTCTTCATGCCGGGGAAAACGCGCTCGTTTCCTAAGGCGGGCGAAAAGGGGATTAAAAATGGCGCAAATCATAACTTCGCCCACGACTTATGACGCTGTGATTATCGGCTCAGGCGCGGGTGGGGGAATGGCCGCCAAGGTCCTCACAGAAGGGGGCTTAAAGGTCGCGTTGCTCGAGGCGGGTCCTGAACTTCATCCCGAGAAAGATTTCAAGATGATGATGTGGCCCTACGACCTGGAGCATCGAGGCGAGGGCGTAGGTGGACGGGCGCGGAGCAACTTTGGCGAATTCCTCGCTCCGAACGGCGCTTGGCGCATTGAGGGCGAGCCTTATACGAATGCGCCGGGCAGCACGTTCAACTGGTTCCGCTCGCGGATCGAGGGCGGGCGAACGAATCACTGGGGCCGAATCGCGTTGCGGTTTGCGCCCGTGGATTTCAAGTCGTTTACGCGCGATGGATTGGGCGCGGACTGGCCGATCACGTATGAAGACCTCTCGCCTTACTATGACAAAACCGAGGCCTACATCGGTGTGTTTGGCACACGTGAGAATATTTCAAGCGCACCTGACGGAATTTTCCTGCCGCCCCCGGTTCCTCGCTGTACTGAAACGATCATCAAGAAGAGTTGTGACAAGCTGAATATTCTTTGCGTGCCTTCACGGCTTGCGATTATTACGAAATCGGTGAATGGGCGCTTGCCTTGCCACTATTGCGGGCAGTGTGGACGCGGATGCACGCAGGCTTCGAATTTCAGCTCGAGCCAAGTGCTGATTCCTCCTGCGCTGGCAACCGGCAAGTTGACCATGATCTACGGCGCGATGGCACGCGAGATTGTGGTTGGCGCGGATGGCAAAGCGCAGGGCGTGGTGTACGTGGAGAAGGCCACGCGGACAGAGAAGCGCATCAATGCACGCGCTGTGGTGGTTGCGGCGAGCGCCTGCGAATCCGCACGTCTGCTGCTGAATTCAAAATCATCACTTTTCCCCGATGGCTTGGCGAACTCCTCCGGCCATGTGGGACGGAATTTGATGGATTCTGTGGGCAGCGACGGTTCGGGACACATTCCGTATCTCGAAAAGATGAAGCCGCATAATCATGACGGCGTCGGCGGAATGCACCTTTACGTGCCATGGTGGAAGTTCGATCGCAAAAACGATTTTCCCCGCGGATATCACATCGAGCTAGGCGGAGGACGCAACATGCCCGGCGTGGGAATGTTCGATGGGCTTTGCGACCGTGAAGAAGGATACGGCCTCGATCTCAAGCAGCGGGCCCGGCGGAATTACGGCACGACGATCAGCTTTGCCGGCCGTGGCGAGATGGTGGCAAATCCGGACAGCTACTGCGAGATCGATCCAAACACGGTGGATCAGTGGGGCATTCCGGTGCTGCGGTTCCATTTCAAGTGGTCGGAATATGAGCTGCGGCAGGCACGGGATATGCAGGAGACGTTCCGCGCGATTGTGGAAGCTGCTGGCGGCACTTACATGACGAAGACGGCGATCGACGGCGAATTGCCGTATGGGATTCACACGGGCGGTAGCATCATTCACGAAGTGGGAACAACGCGAATGGGGCCCGATCCAAAAACTTCCGTGCTGAACGGCTACAGCCAGGCGCATGACGTGAAGAATCTCTTCGTGACGGATGGCGGACCGCTGGTGACGAATCCGGACAAGAATCCAACGCTCACGATCATGGCTCTTTCGTGGCGCGCGTCCGAATACCTGCTGGATGAAGCGAGAAAGGGGAGCTTGTCATGAGCGGAATCAGCCGACGAGATATTCTGAGAACGCTGGCGGCAGGTGTGGCAGGGGGCGCTGTGTTAGAGGTGATTCCGGCGCAAGCCGCGGCCTTTGCCCACGCGATGGTCCGGCAGGAGAAAGCCGCCGCGCCTAACGGCCAGTACACGCCAAAGTATTTTTCGCGAGCGCAGTATGCCACGCTCATTTCGCTGTGCGATTCGATTATTCCCAAAGACGATCATTCGGGCGGCGCGGTGGAGGCGGGCGCCCCGGAGTTCATCGACTTGCTTTCGAGCGAGAATGAGGAGTATGCGCTGCGGTTGGGCGGTGGTTTGATGTGGCTAGATAACTACTGCGCGCAGCATTATAGCGGCTCGTACATGGATGCGACTCCCGATCAGCGGAAGCAGGCACTCGACCTGATCGCGTACCGTGCCAGCGCGAAAAAAGATCCTTCGTTGAGCCAGGGCGTGGCATTTTTTGCATTTTTGCGAAAGATGACCTGCGACGGCTTTTACACGAGCAAGATTGGAATCGACGATTTGCAGTACATCGGCAATGTGCCGCGGCCGAGTTTTCCGGGGTGTCCTCCGGTTCCAGAAGCATAGTTTTCGAAGCCTCACGCGCTACGCGAGGACGGACTGCAACGTTAGAGGTGGAGAAGAGAAGAGGGTTCCTTCGCCTTGCCGCCAACAACGCGGCAAGGCTCAGGATGACGGAAGTTTAATTTTTTGCTTTGCAATCCGCCTGACAGCTTGCAACGGTTCGTTCGAAATCGCGATTACTGAAGATAAAAAGCGTAGAGGCTGTCGCCGCCGGCCACGACGATGTATTGATGGCCGTCGAGCATATAGGTGATCGGGTTGTTCGACTGGCGCGCCGCGCCTAACGAGCAGTGCCACAGGATTTTGCCGCTTGCCGCGTCAAACGCGATGAAATTCCCCGATGGGTCTCCAGAAAAAAGCACGCCTGATGCCGTCGTAAGCACGCCGGGATACGTTGCCGAAGAGAAGCCGTCCTCCTGATAATCGTGTTCCCATTTTACGTTGCCCGTTCTGTAATCCAGCGCTTTCAGCGAGGAGACGAAGTTGCCGGTGTGCCATTCGCCTCCACGTCCGTAGCCGGAGGGCGCTGAGGGATCAGGTGGCAAATAAAAAATGCTATAGGTCGAAGTGGAATTGACATAGAAAAGCCCCGTCTGCGGATCAAACGATGGGGCGGGATAGTTTGTCGCGCCGTCAGATGTGGGCGCGACGAGCGAGCCTCCCGGCGAAGGCTCTTTTTGCTTATTCGGAATGAGAACGCCATTTTTGCCGAGGCCCGAGTACGTATTGCTATCGGCGAATTTCTTTACGACGAGGCTCTTTCCGGTTGCGCGATCGAGAACGAAATAGTAGCCATTGCGCTCAGCCAGAGCGACGACCTTTCTCGGTTTCCCATCGATTGTGCCATCGATCAAAACGGGCACTTCCGTGCCGTCCCAATCGTGCGTATCGTGCGGCGAAAACTGGTAATACCACGCGACCTTACCCGTATCGGGATTGAGGGCAGCGAGGCTGCACGTGTAGAGATTGGCGCCTTCGCGCGCGCGGCCATTGTACGTTGGCGTGGGGTTCCCGGTCGTCACATACATGAGGTTCAACTCAGGATCGTAAGTGGGCGGCTGCCACGGTCCTCCTGCCCCGAGAGCCGAAGCCTCCGGACTGGGCCAAGTGTCGATGCCGGGCTGGCCCGCCGCGGGAGTTACGGTCCATTTCCATTGCAGCTCACCGGTTTCTGGGTCGACCGCCTCGACCCAATCAGAATTTCTGCCGGAGTCGCCGCCCGCGCCGAGAATCACATGGTTGCCGATAACCACCGGCGCCGAAGTGGAGAAATTTGATGCGCCCTCGGGCGCGAGCCGCTGGTGCCAGCGTTCTTTGCCCGTCGCAGCGTCGAGCGACACAATGCTGTTGTCACCCGTCTCGAAGTAAAGCGAGTTTGCATACATGCCCACACCGCGATTGCCGATCACTCCGCGTCCCTGCCAAAAATAATGCCAAAGCTCCTGGCCGGTGCGAGCGTCGACGGCCCACGTGTGATTTGGAACGGTGAGGTACAGAACGCCATTTACCATCAGCGGCGTCGCTTTAATCTGCGGGCCGGTGTTACCTCCGCGCGCAGGAGCCGGACCTCGTCCTGGAAACGGCGGGGGAACCTGGCCGCCGATAATTGCGCCTTCGCTAGAGCTTGTGGTGCGAAAGATCCAGGCGAGCGTGAGTTCGTGCGCATTTGCGGTGGTAATCTGTTTAAGCGAGCTAAAGTGACGTCCGCTGTAATCGCCGTGGTACGTGGGCCATGCGTCCGTGTCAGGTTTAGTCAGCTGTGCGGGATCGAGAGGTCCTTGTCCAACCAACGCAACAGGGATGGTCAGCGCAAACGCGATTGCGAGCAGAGTCCGCATCTTCATTTCAGAGTCACCAGATAGGCCGTCAAGTCGTGCATCTCTTTATCCGTGAGTGTTTTCATCAGATCGATGTGTGCCTGCAACGGATCGTTAATCACAACTTTCGGCACGTTGCCATTGCGCGTAAAAGTTCGGCGAACGCCTGTTCCATCGCGAAGCACTACATCAAAATCGGAGATAGAGATCATGTCACCAGTGGTGACGGCGCCGTCTGGCATCGTGACAGTCACCTTTTTCGGGACGTCCGGCGGATTCGTCACCTGGAACGGCGAAATGATATTCGGCCAACCGCCTTTGCCTCGCGGCAGCACGATATGACCCTGCAGGGTGATCACGTCATATTTTGAGCCGATGCCTTTGAGATCGCCGGTGACAGAGTGGCATGTATTGCATTTGCCCGCGCCGTTGAAAAATTCCTCGCCTGCTTGCGCATCGCCGACGACAGTGGCCACCAGCGGCGCGCGTCCGGCTGTAACGAGATTTTGCGAGCGAACGAACGCTTCAATGTCGCTCACCTGCGCGTCGGTGAGAGTATCGAAGGCCGGCATTTTGGGCGGGCGACCGGCCTTTAGAAAAGCCGCGAGTTGTGCAGATGTAGGATCGCCGTTCACAATTGCGGAACGGGTGAGGTCAACGCCCCCTTCAGCGCCGCCCCGTGCGTCCGGCCCGTGACAAAACGAACAGTTTTGCAGAAAGAGCTGCTGCCCTCGCGCCGCGGCTTCGCGGTCGATTGTCGGGAGTGCATTGCGAGGCGCGACTGGGGAATTTACCGGCGGAGTCTGCGCAGGAGCATTTTGGGCTGGCACCGCTTCCGAGTTCTGGGCTGGTTGCTGCTGTGCGCTCGCGAACGCAGCAACGGTGATGATAAGGGACGCAGCAGTAGCCGCAATGATCAAAAACCTGGCTATTCTCATCCGTTCCTCGCTCATCGAAAGCGCTAAGCGCCCATCGTGCGCGCTACTTTATATCCTGCAGACGAAAATCGCAAAACATAAGGCGCTGTCTTCAGTTTGCGAAAATCGTGCGCATGGCAGGATACACGCGGCGATACGCAGCATAGGATTTTTTCATCGTTGCCGCAGAGTTCGCATCGGGAGCGATACGTTCCGCGACGCGGACGACGGCTGCCGCTGCTGCGCCCACAGTTGGCCATGCTTTTGCGCCAACTCCTGCTAGGATTGCCGCTCCGAACGCTGCGCCTTCCTCGGCGGCTACGATTTCTACTTCGCGGCCATAAACATCGGCTTGAATCTGGCGCCAGACGCGCGAACGCGCTCCGCCGCCGCCGAGCCGTATGCTTGTAACGGGGACGCGCATCTCGTTGAATATCGTAAATGTGTCCTGCAGGCTGAAGGCGACGCCTTCCAGAATGGCGCGAACGATGTGAGCGCGTCCGTGAGAAGCCGTGAGACCGACGAGTGCCGCGCGCGCGTTCGGATCGAGATGAGGTGTGCGTTCGCCCATCAGGTAGGGCGTCCAAAGCAGCCCGTCGCACCCTGGTGGGGTGCTGGAGGCTTCATTTGCGAGGCGATCGTAAGGGTCGCCGGGGCCTTCCTTCGCGCCGAATTGTTCGCGAAACCAACGCAGCGAAAGGCCGGCTGCTTGCGTTACGCCCATCACGTGCCAGACGCCGGGAATGGCATGGCAGAACGTATGCAGGCGCCCGCGCGGATCGAGTGCGGGCCGGTCCGTTGCGGCAAATACAACGCCGGAGGTGCCGATCGTGGCGCTCACGGCGCCGGGATCGACAATGCCCATGCCAGTCGCGCCCGCTGCCTGATCGCCTGCGCCGGCGACGACTGGAGTGCCCTCGATCAATCCCGTTGCTTGGGCGCCTGCCGCAGAGACGCGCGCGCAAACCTCGGGCGATTCGTAGAGGGCTGGGAGCAAGCGCTCGTCGATTTCGGCCGCCTGCAAAACTTCCTGCGACCAGCGGCGATTTGCTACGTCGAGCAGAAGCGTGCCCGAGGCATCGGCGACGTCAATCGCGCGTTCGCCGGTGAGACGGAAGCGAACGTAATCTTTCGGGAGCATGACTGATCGGACGCGCTTCCAGTTCGTGGGCTCGTGCTCGCGAACCCAGAGGAATTTTGTGAGGGTAAAATTCGGCAGCGCTGGATTACAGGTGAGCTGAATCAGGCGGTCGGCACCGATTTTTTCCATGATCGCGCGGCATTGGGGCTCGGTGCGAACGTCGCACCAGATTAGCGCCGGACGCACGACCTCGTCGCGCGCATCGAGCATCACTGCGCCGTGCATCTGGCCGGAAAAACCGACGCACGCGATGTCTTCGCCGCGCAATCCTGCTGAGGCTAGTGCTTTTCGGACGGCGATGCCGCAGGCGCGCCACCAGTCTTCAGGCTGCTGTTCCGCCCAGCCGATGGAGGGTGAGGCAAATGGCGCATGATCCTCCGTCGCGGAGCCGACGATCGCGCCACGCTCGTTGAGCAGCAGCGCGCGTGTGCCGCTTGTGCCTATATCAATTCCGAGGAAAGTAATGTGAATTCTCCTGCCGTCCAAGCACGTTAGCGTACACGATGTACGTGGCCGTCCGGGATATTAGAACTAAATTGGCTATTCAGAAAAGGAATTTTGAGGCAGAGAGTTTTTTGGCGAACCGCGGCGAGCCGTTTATTTTTCGCGAGCTAGCTTTAGCGTCAGGTCGATGTCACGGCGGGAGTCGTAGCTGGAAATCTTGTGCGCGCTAGAAGTCATATTGCCGTGCTCGGCGTGGACTTCGTAGTCCACGTTCGGGTCTAGACCGCTGAAGTGGTACTCACCTTTGTCGCCGGCGAAATAGGTTCTCACGGCCTGCGTTTTTGCATTAAGTAGGTAAACGACGCTCGTCGGGGCAGGATTATCGTTCTTATCGACAACCTGGCCGTGAACGGTGCGCAGCTGTGAACTTTGTGCATGCGCAGGCGCGCCGAGCAATGCAAAGCAGATTACCAGCACTGCGGGCAGCGCAAAGTTATGGATGCGTGAGATGCGTGGTTTCATCGCGATACACTCCTTTCACAAGGTGTGCCGCAACCGCTAAAGGCTTATACATATTAGATGATATTCGGTAGTACAGGGTTTCCCCGAGTGGCTATTCCTCGGACTCTTTCTCGTCGTCATCGTCTTCGCCAGCTTCGTCTTCGTCGTCCTCATCCTCGGACTCATCATCATCGTCATCATCATCGTCGTCGTCGGAAAGGACGATCAAATGGACAGGATGAGTTTGAGTGACCTCGAGTTCCGCGTCGCATTCCGGGCAAGCGAGAATTTCGCCCTCTTCAACTTCATCCTCGTCCAAATCGATCTCCGCATCGCACTCTGGACACTTCGTCACGTGACTTTCCTCCCAGCGGGGCGTTTTCGCTTAAAAGCGTATTATATACCGCGACTGTCAAGCTTTTTGGGGGAGAAAATCGCGTGATGAGAGAAAACCGTGAATACCCTATGCGGCCGATTGTCGGGGTGGGAGGAGTAACGATTCGCGACGGCAGCGTGCTGCTAATGCGTCGCGCGCGCCCACCGCTGCAAGGCGAGTGGTCAATTCCAGGCGGCGGTCTCGAGGTGGGCGAAGCGATTGCGGAAGGCGTCCGCCGCGAGGTGGAAGAAGAAACAGGGATCCACGCGCGAGTTCTGGACCACATCGAGACATTTGAACGAATCGTACGCGACGATTCGGGACGCGTGCAATATCACTACGTGATCCTCGATTACCTTTGCGAAGCCGTCGGCGGCGAACTGCGCGCCGGCGGAGATGCAACGGACGTGGCGTGGGTCGAGGAGAACGATCTTCCGAAATATTCGCTGCGCGATACGGCGACGCGAGTAATCGTTAAAGCGTTCGCGATGGCGAGAGGCCGTTCGGCGTAGTATCAGCCGACAATTTCAATTTCGGCAGCGCAGAGCGCGGTATTCCCATTTGGGTCTGGAATGAGCGAAACTCAGGGCGCCATGCCACGAGGGTCTCTGTTCGATTATTTTCGTCCGGACACGCGTCCGGTAAATGAAACTGCCGTTGTGTGGCGGCGCGGATATAGACGCGAACGCTGGTCGTATTCGACTCTTCTGTCGCACGCGACGAAGTTCGCCATTGAACTGCAGGCGCGGGGCATTGTGAAAGGGGACCGCGTCCTCATCTGGGGCGAAAATTCCGGCGAATGGATCGCGGCTTTTCTCGGCTGCATTTTTCGCGGGGCAATTGCCGTTCCGCTTGACGCGATCGGAGAGAAAAGCTTTGCCGAGCGCGTGGCGAAACAGGCCGGCGTACGTCTGGCGATTGTAGGGCGTAATCTTGCGGCCGAGAATCTCACGCAACAAGTCATTACGCTCGAAGATTTGACGCAAATCAGCGCTAGGCGCGCGTCGGGAAATTTCTCGGCGGTATCCGCCGCGAAGGACGATCCCGTTGAGATTGTCTTTACCTCCGGCACGACGGCAGAACCACGTGGCGTTGTGCTCACTCATGGAAATATCCTGGCCAACATCGCGCCGATTGCAGACGAATTCGAGCGTTACCGCCGCTATGAACGTTTCTTTCATCCTATTCGCATACTCGATCTGCTTCCGCTGAGCCACGTCTTCGGACAATTTCTTGGGATTTTTCTTCCACAAGTATTCGGCGCAACGATCAACTTCATAGACACTCTGAATCCCGCAGAAGTGATCCGCGAAATTCGTGGTCAGCACATCATGGTTCTCGTTGCCGTGCCGCGCCTGATCGAGTCGCTGCGCAGCCAGATCGAGCGCGATCTTGAGGCACGCCGCAAAGTCGAGAGCTTTCGACGCGCGTTCGACCGCGTCGCCGACGCCCATTTTCTTCGCCGCTGGTGGCGCTTTCGCGCAATTCGCCGTCGCTTCGGCTGGAGATTTCTCGCGATGGTGTCTGGCGGTGCCGCGCTGCCCGCTGAAACGGAAGCGTTCTGGACACGCCTGGGCTACGCCGTCATCCAGGGTTATGGACTTACCGAAACGACGTCTCTTATCAGCCTGAATCATCCTTTCCGCATCGGGCGCGGGTCGATCGGTAAGCCGATGCCCGGAAACGAAATCAAGCTCTCCGAGGAAGGCGAGATTCTCGTGCGCGGCAAGAACGTCGCTTCGGGCTATTGGAAGGAAGACGGTGTGACGCAATCCGTGGATAGTGAAGGTTGGTTTCATACCGGGGATCTAGGCGAGCGTGATACCGCGGGCAATCTTTACTTCAAAGGCCGCAGCAAGAACGTGATCGTCACCCCTGAAGGGATGAAAGTTTATCCGGGCGATCTCGAAGCGGAGCTTCGCAAAGAACCCGCGGTTCGCGACGCTTTGGTCATCGGCCTCGAAAAAGATGGTAATGCCGAAGCCTGTGCCGTCTTGCTCCTTCGCGATGGCGATTCATCTTCTTCCGAAAAGGAAGCGGCAAACATTGTGCGGCACGCGAATCAGCGCCTCGCGCCATTTCAGCAAATGCGCAGCTGGTTGGTGTGGCGCGACCAGGACTTTCCGCGCACGCCGACCCAAAAACCGATACTCAGCAAAATTCGCCAAGCCGCCGAGGATGAAGTGCTCGGTCGCACCCCGTCCGTCTCGAGCGAGAAGAACGATCTGCTTGCGCGCCTCACGCGTGGCGGTGCGAATACGGGCAAAGATGAACCACTGCAGCTCAGCTCTATGGAGCGCGTCGAGCTGATGGGGGAGCTCGAAAATCGCTACCAAGTGGACTTAAGTGAAGCCGACTTTTCCAAAGCTGAAACAGCCAGCGACATCGAGAGAATGATCCAGTCGCCATCCGCTCGCGCGCCTGCATTCCAATATCCCACGTGGCCGCAGAGTTGGCCGGTGCGCATCTTTCGCGCTGCCGCGTACAACTGCCTTGCCGTCCCCGCAATGCTTGTGCTCGGATGGCCACGCATCACCGGGCACGAAAAACTTGCCTCGTTGCCGACTGGCGCGAAGAAAGCAAATCTCATCATCGCAAATCATGTTACGTACTTCGATCCCGCTTACATTATGCTGGGTCTTCCCGAGAGATTTCGCAGTAAACTTGCGGTCGCTATGGACGGCGAACTTCTCGAATCAATGCGAACGCCTCCGCCCGGCAGAAATGCCTTCCTTGCGATAGTGGACCGAATCACCTATTTTCTCTTAGTTTCGATATTCGATGTTTTTCCCCTGCCTCGGTACGCTGGCTTCCAGCGCAGCTTTGCGTTCATGGGCAATCTGATCGATCAAGGTTGGAACGTGCTCATCTTTCCCGAAGGCGAGCGCACAAAAACCGGCCGCCTCAGTGCGTTTCGCACAGGAATAGGTTTACTCGCGACGCAGCTGCGCGTTCCAGTGATTCCGATGTATCTCGGCAGTTTTGGGGAGTTGAAACAGCAAGGAAAGCATATCGCGCGACCTAGGCAGGTTAGCGTGGCAATCGGCCAGCCGATCAGCTTCGCTGAAACCGACGATCCGGCCAACATTGCACAGGAACTTCAACGCCGCGTAGAATCGCTAGGGAAACAAGTGCGAGAATAGAAGAGCAGACCGGACTAGTCACGCGACTCCGGCGTCGGCCTGCCCGGTTACGATCCATCCATCCGCAAGCTCGATCGTTCGGTTGCCATAGGCGGCCCATGCGTCGTTATGGGTCACTTGAATGATCGTGGTTCCGTCATCATTCAGTTTCTTTAGAGTGTCCATAATCATTTTGCCCTGGCTGGAATGCAGGCTTCCGGTGGGCTCATCCGCAAGAATCAATTTCGGCTTGCCGATGACGGCACGCGCAACCGCAACCAGCTGCTGCTGTCCGCCCGAGAGTTGGCTCGGGTAAAGATCCTTTTTGCCAACGATCTGAAATTTATCGAGTGCATCAGCCACAAGACCCTGGCGGTCGGATTTGCGCATGTCGCGATAAGAAAGCGGGAGATCAAGATTTTCCGCGACGGTGAGATTGTCCAGCAGATGATATTGCTGAAACACGAATCCAATGTATTGCTTATGCAGCTCCACGCGGCGGCGGTTGTTCAATTTGTGGACTGCGTTGCCAAGCAGGTAGTACTCGCCCTTCCATGCACCGTCGAGCATGCCAATGATCGCCATTAGCGTGGACTTGCCGGCGCCGGAAGGGCCCATGATCGTGACGAACTCGCCTTCGCGAATCTCCGCGCTGATTCGCCGCAGCACCCAGGTCTTCGTCGGGCCGGCTTCGTAAAATTTTTCGACGTTCGTCAGCGTTATCATTTATCAGCTTTTGCCTTTGATCGAGTGCAGCTCGACCTCAAATATGAGCGTGGCGTTCGGTCCGATATCCGGGCCGGCGCCGCGAGTGCCGTATGCGAGTTCGGGCGGAATGAAAAGCTCCCATTTCGATCCGACGGGCATCATTTGGAGTGCTTCCGTCCAGCCTTTAATCACGCCGCCGACAGGAAACGATGCAGGCTGACCTCGCTTATATGAGCTATCAAACTCCTTGCCGTTGATGAGCGTGCCGCGGTAATCGCAAACGACGGTGTCGGCAGCGGTCGGCTTTGGCCCGGTACCCGCTGTGATCACTTTGTATTGCAAGCCGCTTGGCAGCGCAACAACGCCCGGCTTCGTCTTATTGCCGGCTAGAAACTCCTCACCTTGTTTCAAGTTTGCCTCCCCGAGTATTTTGTTTTCCGCTTCCGCTTTTACGGTGGCTTGACTCTGCAACTGCGCGAGCGCGGCCTTGATTTCGTCGTCGGTCAGTTGGGACTTTCTTTTATCGAGAGCGTCCCGCATGCCTTGCAAGAACGGTGTAATGTCGATATCGATGGGCTGCCGCGAGAGGTCCCTGCCAACGTTCATGCCGAGCGCGTAACTCTCTTTTTGTTTCTCGGTGGTTAACGTGGAATGCGTGGCGCCCCTGGCCGGTGCAGGTTGTGTCTTTCTTCCCGCCGACGTAGTCGGCTTGGTACTCTTTGCAGCAGGAGCTGTCTTCGCGGGTTTGGTCGGTGATTGCGATTGCTGCGCGAAGGCGCCGGGCAACAGCAACATCCCAGCGACAAAAACGGCAGCCGCATGCCAAGCACAACTCTTCTTTGTAAGTCGCATTTATTTCCCTATGTGGAGTTATTCCGGGCACAACCATTGTCCCATCCGGCCGCTTGCAGCGCAAATCGGGACATTGAAAACACGAGGGAGGTTACTTTGCGCGGCCCGCAACAAGCCTAGAAACTGAAGCCGAGGTACAGAAATACCTGCCGGTTTGCGGGCCCGTCGAAGTTAAGGCTCACCGGCTGTAGAAAGTTGGGCGAGCCGATCACACCAACCGGTTGACCGTAATTCACTCGGTTGAAGACGTTGCGACTATAGACGCTGAACTGCACGCTATAACGTCCTGCGGGTTTGGACGTTGTCCCTGACGAAGCGGATGACAGCGAAGTTGAATCCGCAGAACTCGCAGGTGTTTCTGGTGGCGGCCCAAAATGGAAGGTCTCTCCAATACTGACATTTGTATTAGATTGCGAAGGTCCAGTTCCCAAATTTATTGGAATGACGCTTTCTCCTGCGCCGGGAAGTCCGTTGTAGAGGTTTCCCCAAGGGGTGGCATAAACACCGGGCATGCCAAGCGGCAGATTTGTGAATGAGGGACGTGAGTTCTGCGCTGTGGCGCTTGTGCCGTATAAATTTGTTCCTGAAGTGATGTTGAAAGGCCGACCCGACGTGTAGACCTGATAAAGACTCATTTCAACGCCATATTTGAAGGTGAGCGAACCGCCGACAAAGACTCTGTTGCGAACGTCAAAATTCGTGCGGCCGTAGTCGAGCGACGGATTGTAATAATTGGCGAGCAATCCGCCCGTGGTTCCATGCGCGTCATTGAGCGCATAATAGCTGTACAGGCTGAGAATTTTGCCGATCTTTCCGTTGAAATTCACGATCAACTCATTTTGTCTGAAGGTGCCCCCGGCGTCGTACTGGTCGATGTATCCCGCGTCATAGCCGAAGGGATACGACGCCGACTGCGGATTGGCAGCATCGAATGTTCCAGGCAACGGCGTATTGATGTTCGTCGTATAGAACTGGTGTACACCGCGCGCGTTGATATAGTTCACCGTCAAAGTAGTGCCCTTGAAGACTTGCTGTTCGAGCGTGACAGCCGCCTGCATTGTGTACGGAGAGTGAAGCGACTGCGAAATCCGATCGATGGTAGGAAGGGATCTCGTGGCACCCAGGCTTGTGATGTCAGCGGGCACATTCGGGAAAAAATCCGGATTGTTCACAGTGTAAGTGATTTGGTTCACGCCGTTGAAGCGATAGGCGTTGAGCAAGTTCGATTGCGGGAATCTGTCATAGAAAATACCCCATCCCGCACGCAGTACCGAGCGCGGCGCACCGGATTTTGTCTTCCCGATTCCGTAAGCGATGGCAAAGCGCGGCGCTAAATCAGCGTGATCAGGGATCCCTGTCTGCGTCTCAAAGCGGAGCCCGCCGCTAAACGTGAAATTCGGGTGCCACTGCCAATCGTCCTGAGCGAAGATGCCTGCGTCGAAACGGTTCGCTGTGGCGATAGCCGAGCCTTTGCCCAATGTGAAAGCCTCCGGGTAATCCGCAGCGGGTACGGCATTTCCCTGTGACACGGCTGTCTGGGCGGCCATGTATGCGCCGCCGCTCGCAAAAGTAAACGAACCATTCGCTGTCGATAGCGACGAGTTCCAATCGGTGACTTCGCGCAACCGTGCGCCGAATTCGATTGTGTTCTTCCCCTTAATCACCGTCGTGTAGTTCTGAAACTCGAGATGATTCTGCCGATCGATCGTGGGGCCCATCGGATTGCCGCCGCCGCTAACGTACGCCGGCGCACTGATCGCGACTGCGCTTGAGACCGGAGTATTAGCCGCATAGTCGCGCAGGTATTGGAAACGCGTTTCGTTGACCATCGTATCGTGAAAGATCTGGGTATCGGAGATTTGGAGTTGGTGCTCATAGCTACTGGCGTTATAGCCCTGGCTGGGAAGAGTGAAGCTCGAAATGCCGTCGTTTTGATCGTGATTCTTCCAGTATTGGTAAAACACCGTGAGCGTGTTATTGGGGGTTAACTGGTAATCGACCGAGCCACCGATTGACGTACGGTAATGGGGGTTCACGACGGCTTGCGAGCCAGGCGAAACATTGATCGCGTCCTGATCGAGCGATTGAGCGCCAAGCTCCACGTAATGGACATTGCGATGCTGAAACGTGAGCGAGAAAGAAGTCTTTTTGTTCAGCGAACCGCTCAGATCGCCACCCTGGAGAAAAGTGTAATAGCCGGGGCGATTGTTTAATGCAACGAACGGGCTCCAGCTATTGAACGGCTGATCCGTACCCCATCCGAAATAGTCGCCGTGCAGTTGATTTGTGCCAGGCTTCGTGAGGATTTCAATGCGTCCGAAGCCGACGGAATCGTATTGCGCGGAAAAGGGGTTTTGGTTCACCTTGATTTCGCGAATGGACGATTTCGGCGGCAGTTGGCCGGCAGAGAATCCGTTCACGTACATCTGACCGCCATTAGGGCCAGTAGCGGGGCCCGCGAGCGCTTGCAAGTCCTGCGCTAACTGATCGGGATCGTCAGAAAGCGCATTGAGATCGTTCCCCTTTAGATTTATCGCGCCGGCGTTTTTCTCGGGGCTCACTTGCAGCGTTGGAGCCGTATCGGAAACTTGCACATGCTGCTGTTCGACTTCGATCGAAAGAGGAGCATCGAGGCTTTGTGTCTGCCCGGCGGCAATTGCCACGCCTGGCTTGTCAAAATCCTGAAAACCGGGCGCGGTGAATTTTACTTCGTACGTGCCTGGAAGGAGCCCGCGAAATTCGTAAGCGCCTTGCTGATTGGTAGTGATCGTTTTCGGTTGGCCTGACGACGGCGTTATGCTCACGATAGCGCCAAGCACGGCGGCGCCGGAGGGATCGGTCACAGTGCCGCGCAGCACTCCCGTTCCGGACTGCGCTGCGGCTCCGCGAACGGATGCCAGCGCAAATGCAGCGGCAAGAATGACGGCCAGCCTGAGGCGGAGGCGCCCCAATGTTTCCTCCTATTGCTCGGCTTTCTTTCCGTGATGCGCGGGCTCCCAGCCGAGTTGTCAAGCCTATAGAATATATCTTTGGAAATTTACGTCATAGTAACGAGCGTCGCAAGTGTTGCCGGCGCAACAACACTGACTTCCAACGAGAGCGCGATAAGTTGCGCAACATTTGCAGACAGAGGAAGTTACGAGTCGATTTTTCGGTCTGCGTTTTGGATATGTTGCCGAGATTCCGTGAAGCTAAACGTCATTTCTCAGATCCGTACTTGCCTGCGCGTGAGGTCAGTGTGCGGGCGACGTCATCGATTACTGCACTAGGCGCCCGCTCCAGAATCGTACCGAGAGCTGTGTATAATTGGTCTTGAAGTTCTTCCGAGACGCGCCGCGAATAGCGGCGGGTTCGCGTACCGCCAAGTAGGGCCTGCAAGGACCCCGCCTTCTTGTATTCGTTCCACGCCCAGTTCCAAATGAACTCGACCAAATCTGTTCGATGCCGGCGCGCTTCATTGCGAACGGCATCCTCGATTTCTTGCAGCTGCGTAAACGCAACGCGGAAACTTAATGGTACGTTCGGCTCGCGGGTCGTCCTTGTCTTCAGCACGACCAACATCGTGCACCCGAAAATATTGCTTGACAACAGAGAATTGCGATGTAATGTATGCGCTGTATACATACAATACTCTTCCCTCTTAGAGGAGGTGGATAGCCACAAAAATCACTTTGAAAGTGAGGCAGGCCTCGTGCGTCAAAAGAATACGAAATATGCGGACACCAGTTCCTTTCCAGATATGACGGCAAGCGCCGTACCATACGCGCGGAGTTCATCCTTGTCGATGTTCTCGGCTCGTTGTGAAGTTCGCGACACAAGCGATTCCTTTAGAAACGTTCAGAATCTCCGCCTGTCTATCAGTCAGCGACTGCGTACACACGGCGTGGAGCAGAGTTGGGACACCGTCATAATCCAATGCGGCGAGGAGTGTGACGGAACTCTGACCGTGCGAGTCATCATTTCAAATCCGGATTGGGACGAACCGCTTCAAATCGCGAACCTTAGGTCACGTCCGAGTGATTTGAATTCGCTCACCGCCTTGGGTTGCAACTTAGATCATAAGAGCATCGTCGCTTAAGTCTATTTCGTCCGAAGCGCTCTTCTAAACGGGCATCTGTTCTGTTAGCGTGAGTGCGGGTGTGCAGAATGCAATGAGAAACCCGCTTCCATCCATCGTAATCGTCGGCCGGCCTAATGTCGGCAAATCTACGTTATTCAACCGTTTAACCGGAACACGCCGATCCATTGTTACAAACGAGCCCGGCATCACACGCGATCGCATTTATGGCACTGCGGAGTGGGAAGGGCGTCCGTTTGAAGTGGTCGACACCGGCGGAATTGTTCCCGAGGATAAGGCCGGAATACCGGGCGAGATTTTGCGGCAGGCGCGTGTGGCGATCGAGAATGCGACGCGCGTTGTACAAGTCGTTGATGGACGGGCGGGTCCTTTGCCGCTAGATGCGGAACTTGCGCAATTGCTGCGCCGCGCGGGGAAGCCGCCCGTAATTGCAGTAAATAAAGTGGATTCCGCGAAGCAGGCGGATCTGGCGGCGCAGTTCTATGAATTGGGGACCGAAATATTCGGGATTTCGGCGGAGCACGGTTATGGCGTCGATGCGCTGCTTGACTCCTTAACGAAGGACTTTGCTAAGGGCGAGGCGACGGAGTCCAGCGCCGATGTGAATATTTCGATCATTGGGCGACCTAACGTGGGCAAGTCTACGCTACTCAATCAGTTAGCTGGTGTGGAACGCTCAATTGTGTCGGATGAGGCGGGCACGACGCGCGATATGGTCGACACGGTGGTCGAGCACAACGGGCGGACATATCGGTTCTTGGATACTGCGGGGATTCGGCGCAAAGGCAAAACGAAGCTGATTGCAGAGAAGTTAAGCGTGATCATGGCGCGACGGCATTTGGAACGCGCGGATATTGCGCTGCTGGTGGTTGATGGATCGGTGGGCGTGACGTCGCATGACGCGACGATTGCGAGTTACGCGGAGCAGTCGGGGCGATCCGTGATTATCGTCATGAATAAATGGGACTTAGCTCTTGAGGCGGCGAGGGAAAAGTCGGAGTCAGAAAAAAAGTCGACCGGAAAAAACTTCAATGCGAATAAGTTGATCGCGGACTATGAAACGATTGTGCGGAATAAGCTGAAATTTTTGAGTTATGCGCCTGTGGTTTTTCTCTCCGCGGTTACTGGACAGCATTTGGAAAGGCTTTATTCTCTTATAGATAGAGTGGCGGACGCGAGGCGGCGGAGAGTGACGACGGGAGAGATGAACCGCTGGTTGAGAACAGTGGATTTGGAACGCGGGACTTCGCCGGCGAGCCGCAAAATGAAGATTTATTATATGACGCAGGCCACGGCCGCGCCGCCGACGTTCGTGCTTTTTACGAATCAAACGAAGCCATTACACTTTAGTTTTCAACGGTTTCTGGAGAACCAGCTGCGCGAGGAGTTTGATTTTATTGGGACGCCAATCCGGTTCACGCTCCGGTTGAAGAAACACGAATCGAGTAAACGGGAACGCGCCTTCAAAACTAAGGAGCGGAAGCGCGGGCCCAGCGGCGATAGAATGCGCCACAAATGACGCGATTGGCGCCATAAAATCGCTTAAAGTGGCGCGTTTTGGCCGCAAATGGCTTGAATGGGCACCTAAAAACGCCTACGATACCGGGAATGGCGACACCGGCTCCAATCCGGATCGATGAACCCGAGGAAAGACTTTTCCGCATCGGCGAGGTGAGCCGACTGACCGGCGTGAAGGCCTTCGTGCTGCGGTACTGGGAGCAGGAGATCCCCACCTTGCAGCCGGTGAAGACGCCGACCGGGCATCGCCTCTACCGCCGGGAAGATATCGAGACCGTTTACGAGATCAAGCGGCTGCTTTACGAAGAGGGCTTCACGCTGGCCGGGGCGCGGAAGCATTTGGCTGAGATGACAGCTGAGCCGCAGATTTTGGGCAGCCAGAACGGCGATGTTTCAGCCGAGCAGAAGCCCAGCGTGATGGCGGCACCGCGACCGACGAGATTTTCGAAAGCGCGACAGAAGACGCTGCTCGATCTTCATGAGGAATTGCTGGCGATCTTGACCCTTCTCGAACGCGGGTGATAGGCTGGTTTCCGCCGGTCGCTCACAAGGCGAGCTGGCGGACGGTCGGGACGTGGCGCAGCCTGGTAGCGCGCACGCTTGGGGTGCGTGAGGTCGCTGGTTCAAATCCAGTCGTCCCGACCATTTTTCTTTCTGAGCGGCCACGGTAACGAACATCTCTTCTGTCTTCTGCGAAAAATAGGGCAGATCAGGCTGTCCCGGATTTCCCCGGATTTCCCCGGATTTCCCCGGATTTCCCGCGGTCTTATACTTGAAAATCCTAAAATCAAATTTATTCAGATAATCAAGCAGAGCGCCCTCAAGCGGAATTTCTACCGTGTTGGAAATCGCTGTTTTGCAATAGCCAGCCCAGTTTGCGATCAGTCCGGCGCGCAGCTTCGCCGGTTCAGCAAGCAGCGTATTGAGTTTAAGTCCAACACCCTTGGATGCCGCGAAATAGTAGTTTGTGGGAGGCGGAAACTCGCCCTTGAACGTGTAATATACGATTTTCCCGACTTCTACCCACACATCGCTCGGTTTGAGCTTGAGTGCGTACCGCTTACATTGATAGTTGTCCCATGGCCCGTCATATTTCATTCCCGTAGTGAAGGCCACGATATCGCGGCCCATATCACCAGGGCCAGACCAGCGTTCAACCTCTTTGTAGGATTTGAGCGCTGTGGCCCACTCTTCCGTGAATTCTTCCCATTGGGCAGGCTCCAGCAATTCGATCAGCCTGGCGACGGGAAAACTCATCCCTGAGCCAATTTGGGTTGGCTTATCCGCGCCACTGGCCGCATTCAGTTTGCGAAGCTTACCGTCGGTTATCTGTGTAGCCACAATACGTCAGCATTTACATTCATCAGAATACCGTTATCGAGTTTCTAAAAGCACACTTCGAAGTGAGTTTGAAACAATTACTTTACTGCATAGAGTATCTTAAACTCCACAGCCTGTAGCAGTCGTCCTCTTTCTGGGTTCTTGCCTTCCAGCGAACTCCTTGAGGTCAGCGGCCGCCCATCGGTAGATCGAGCGCAGCCGTTAGGGGTCGCAATTCAAAAGCACACAGCCAAGAGTGGCTGTGCCACGAGAGCTACAAACCCTGCCGCTTGGGCGTTCTTGGCTTCGCGGCGATGGGAGATGTTAGATCGGTGACCGGCTGAAAAGAAAGTTGCGAAACCGTTCATTGGGCGCGTTCGGTGGACTGGCGTGGTATTGGACGGCCCACGCGTCGACTGCCGCGCTGAAGTCCGCGGCGCTACATTTAAACCTTAAAGTCAAAGGCCGCGGATCTATGCGGCGAGCCCGCTACAACGACAGAGCAAAAGCGTCCGCCCAAAAGGCGGCCGCTGAAAAAGCAAAGGCAAAAGCAAGAGATAACAAGAGGGATCCTTCGCCTTGCCGCTGAGAACGCGGCAAAGCTCAGGATGACGACGGTTTAGTGTTTTGCAGTCAGCGTTGGTGAGAATCCTGAATCGTGGTGGGGGCAAAAACGCCCACCGAGAAACGCGCGCGAAGACCGCGCGCACCCTTCGCGTGCTCAGGGCAGGACGGTGGCGGCTGAAAATTGGTCGGTTGCGGTAGTTGCAATGAAACAAATGTAATTGCAGACCCCTTATCGCAAAAACAATGGCGCGGTTCGGATGATAAGTTGGGGAATGATCGCAGCCGTTGGGGGCGCGATTCGAAAAGCACACAGCCAAGAGTTGGCTGTGCCACAAGAGCTACGAGCCGCGCCGCTGGGGCGTGTTGGCTTCGGGATGGGAGCCGTTAGATCGGTGACCGGCTGAAACCCTCCTACGAGGGCAAGAGAAAGCCGGTGGCTACACTAGGCAAGAAATCAAAAACAAAGGCCGGTAGAAGAACGGCAAAAGCGCCCAGCGAGAAGCACGCCCGAACACCGCAAGGCACCCTTCGCGTGCTCAGGGCAGGACGGTGGCCGCTGCGCGACCGCGAACGATCGATTCCAACCGGAACAAATCAAAGGCAAGCGCCGCCCGAAAGGCAGCCCTACAAAAGCAAACGCAAAATCGCCCGCCGAAAAGGCGGCCGCTACAAAAGCAAAAAAAGAATAAGAGGGGTCCTTCGCCTTGCCGCCGAAAACGCGGCAAGGGCTCAGGATGACGGCGGTTTAATTTTTAGCAATCAGTATTGTCGAGAGTGCGAATCTGATGGGGGCGAAAGGCGCCCACCGAGGAACGCGTGCAGAAGTCGCGCGCACTCTTCGCGTGTTCAGGACAGGACGGTGGCAGTTACAAAAGGAAAGGCAAAATCGCCCGGCTAAAAGAGGTTGCGGGAAAAAGCGAGAATCGGTACCTCAGGGGCAAAAGTGTCTGTGTGGCAACCCAGCAAACGATGACTTGAGCGGCTGAAGCCTTACTATTTCGCGCGGCTTGTGGCATGGCTGGAAGCCGTGCCCTTCCAGGAGCAAATTGCCACAGAGACTCAAGCCCCGCCATACAAGTCTCGGCAATTTTCAGGGACCCACCAGAGTGCTAAAGAGGCGGGCACAGAAGAACGATACATAGGGTGAATGGGTGTGCTTTGTGAATTGATACCCATCGGCCTCGTATGCCCGACAGTTGCTTATACCGACTTGGCACATCCCGACAGACTTTATCTTTCCACGCGGTTCTCGATTTGTGCTCTCGGCTAGCGCTCTTCTGCGGCGCGCGCTGCGAGTCCTGCGATCTGCCATCTGCTTTTCTTAGGATGACCGCCGTTCACCGGAAGCAGCCAGTTCATGGACACGGCGACAGAAGAGGGTGGGGGTGAAGGACTTGGGCCATCATTCCATCCGGCAAAAACTGACACGCATTGCGCTCGTCACTTGTGGCGCGAGCCTGATGCTCGCTTGCCTGATCTTCCTCGTGTATGACGGCATCACCTCTAGAGCGGCGTTGGAGCGACGTGCAGCCACCAGTGCCGCAATGACGGGCCTGAATGCAATTGCTCCTATCGAATTCAAGGATGCCGAAGCAGCAACGGAGATTCTGGAGGATTTTAGTGCGCAGCCTCATGTGACGCAGGCCTGGATTTTCATGTCAGACGGCGAGCCGCTTGCGAAATATGTTCGCGCGGGAGCAAGCCCGAAGCCCGTTCCCCCGATATCGTCTGAGGACTACGTGAGGCGAATTGGCTGGAACCGCTTCGGCGCTTTTCAGGGCGTCTACTTGCAGGGCGAGAGGATCGGGACGGTCTACCTTGAGTTTGATGCGGGAGAGTTGCAGAGCCGGCTATTCAGCTTTCTAAGCGTCATCGCAGTGGTCATCGTGCTGTCTTTAACTGCGGCGTACGTGCTGGCATCGCGACTGCAGGGTTCGATTTCCGACCCGATATTGGATCTCGCAAAAGCGGCATTTGCGATTTCGCTAGGGAACGACTATTCGGTGCGCGTACAGCAAAAGGCAGACGACGAGATCGGATTTCTTGTCGACCGCTTTAACGACATGATGGGCCGCGTTCAAGAACGGGAAGCCGCGTTGCAAAAAGCACACGCCGAGCTGGAATTCCGGGTGGAAGAGCGAACACACGAATTGCAGATCGAGATCGGGGAACGCAAGCAAGCCGAACAACGGCTTGAGGAGCAAAGATCGTTCTTAAACTCCGTGATCGACAATAACCCCGTTGCAATCGCAGC